>CAZQTO010000054.1:0-14633 GCA_964596375.1 uncultured Zetaproteobacteria bacterium
TCTTGATACGGATCTCGTCCCACAGGCGCTGCAGGTAGGAGAAGTCGCGCTGCAGTGATTCGAGCTTCTGGTCCTTGCCGGCGGTGCGCACGATAACGCTGATATTCTCCGGCACATTCAACTGCGTCAGGATTTCCTTGATGGCGCGGCGCTCGGATTCCTCCAGCTTGCGTGAAATACCGCCACGCTCGGCATTGGGGGTAAGAACCAGATATCTGCCGGCCAGCGAAATATAGGTGGTTAGAGCCGCACCTTTATTGCCGCGCTCTTCCTTGACCACCTGCACCAGTATGCTGCGCTTGGCTTCGAGCACATCCTGAATATTGATCTTGCGGGGATCGGTATCCTTGTCGACACCATCTTTCCAGTAGTCCGGATGGATGTCCTGCAACGGGAGAAAGCCCTGTCGCCCTGCGCCATATTCGACGAAGGCAGCCTGCAGGCTGGCCTCGACCTTGGTTACCGTACCTTTGTAGATATTGCTTTTGGTTTGAACCTTATGGGCGGATTCGATATCCAGTTCCTGAAGGTAGTTGTCCTCAACAATGGCGACACGGCTTTCTTCGTCGTGTACGGCATTGATGAGCATGAGCTTCTTTTTCATGCCCTGTCCTTTCGGCGCTTCAGGGGAGGTTTACAAAAAGAACGCCGTCCGGTCATTAATGAATCGGACAAACGTTGCGAACTTTGTATGTTCCATCTCTGTTCATCCGGCACCTTAGTGCGTGAACAAAGGCGGATGCTAACCTGCTGCGGCCTTACTTTTTGTGGCAGGCTCAACGCGGATTGCATTTGCCATGGTTGTCGGTGATGAAGCTGTTTGCTAAAACAATTTTGCCGGCAAGCATGGTTTGCATGTCCCTTACCCGTTAGTCTGACGCACCTTCGAAAACAATCTCCGGTTGCGTATGTGGTTCGCGATCTTGGCGTCCATTGGGTAAACGCGGAGCAACTGCCCGCCGGAGGATAATGCAATGGAGGTGAATTTGGCAAGCTCAGAGCAAATATCGGCGCAGAGCGAGAGTAATCTTGTCGTTTCCCCGGATGAAGATGGCAGCCGGCTGGATCGTTTTTTATTGCGCCGTTTGGGTAACTCCTACCGCACCCTGATTATGCGCCTTGTTCGCAAGGGCAACGTTCGGGTGAGCGGCAAGCGGGCCAAACCCGATACGCGTCTTGTTGCAGGCGATACGGTATTCCTGCCGGCCAGCCTGCGCGGCGATAAGACTGAGGCAGTTGACTCCGTAGAAACCGTTTCCCGCCTGCTACTCGACAAGGTCACGGCGCTTCCTGTTTTATTCGAGGACGATTGCCTGCTGGTCGTGGATAAACCGGCCGGCATGGTGGTGCACGGTGGCTCCGGTTATGGGGCCGGGCTGATCGAGGCATTGAAAGAGTTGCGCGGCCTGCCCGATTTGCGCTTGGCACACCGGCTGGATCGCGACACCTCCGGAGTGCTTCTGCTGACCAAGAATTTGATTGCGCTGCGTAAGCTGAGCGAGTCCTTCCGCGAACGCGATATGCAGAAAACCTATTTCGCATTGGTGGCCGGGCATCCGTACCCCTATGCCGGGCGTATGCAATCGAATCTGGCCAAGGGAGCAGTGATTGGCGGCGAACGCATGGTGGTGGATGATGAGGAGGGCAAGGAGGCCATCACTGATTATCAGGTGATGATGGAATTTACCCGCGATGGATTTGATTATGCGCTGCTGGCACTCAATCCTCATAGCGGTCGCACGCACCAGCTCAGGGTGCAGTTGCAGGGGGAGGGATATGCGATTCTCGGCGATAATAAGTATGCCGACAAAGAGGCGTTGGCGGCCTTCCGTGCCATCGGGGGGAAAGGGCTGATGCTGCATGCATGGCGGCTACGCTTCGAACATCCGGTGAAGAACAAGCCGATGGAGTTGCGCGCGGCGCTTCCGGAACACTGGTTTCGTTTGCTTGCAGAAAAAGACTGACCCTGAAAGCCTCAGGAACATGATCGGCGAATCAACGATTACCTGTCCTGAATGTGGACACAGCAAAAAAGAGACGATGCCAGCGGATGCATGCCAGTGGTTTTATGAATGCGAAGCCTGTCATGTTCTGCTTAAACCAAAGGCCGGAGATTGCTGTGTGTTCTGCTCTTATGGCGATGTGCCGTGCCCACCGATTCAACAAAACCATGCGTGCTGCGGGCAGTCGGACTAGGGCCTGTTAACCTTCCTTTTTCAGCAGGTCGATGCGGATCGGCATCAGGAAGTTGGCACCGTCGGCACTCATGTGACTCTCGAACTTCTGTTCCACCTGTTCATACAATTCGTCCGAAAGGCTGTGATCGGTGTGGGTCACCTTGAGTACCTTCTGCTCGAAATCGGCGAAATCATCGAAATGCATGGGAGAGTTAAAAAAGGTTTGGCCGGCCAGTGACAGGGTGCCGGTTTCGACGGCGTGCTTTACTGCTGCGAAAGCAGCCAGACGCACCTGCTCCTCGTTGTGAAACATCTTCAGCAGATCGTTGAAATCGCCGGCAAATATCGGTTCGGAGATATAGGCAAGGCCGCCGGGCCTTAGCACGCGGCTTATTTCCAGCAATGCCTTGTCCATCAAGGCCAGCGGTACATGGTGCAGGGATTTGAACATGAACACGATGTCGATGCTGTTATCCGGGGCAGGGATGGCTTCCGCGCCCGCCATCAGGAAACGGACATTGGGCAAATCGGCGATTTGCAGATGCATGCGATGCTGGATTTTATCTACTTCAAGGGCTGTGACGCGGCGATCATGCCCGTCCGTGGCAATAGCGAGGGTGATCTCGGCCCGACCACAGCCCAATTCGAGAATGTCGCTACCGTCGAGTTGCAATAGCTCGTTATAGATGTCCTTTTCGGGACAGGTGCGGGTGATATTCGTTTCCTTCAGCTTCATGGCAGGGGAGGCTAGATGGTGGCGATGCGGCAGACAATAAAAAGGGTGCTTTGATGAGGCTGCATTTGAGTTTTATCGCGGCCTCGCAACGTCCATTGGCTTGTTGGGCCTTAGCGGGTCGAATTCAGGTAAGTGAGGAATTTCTTCTCTGTATCAGCGGGCTTATGTACCACATCCCGGATCAGGCTGAACAGCGGGTAGGAAGCTATGTCAAACAAGCCGTATTTCTCGACCATCTCCAGGGTGTGGATGCCTTCTCCACTGATGTCCTTTGTTTCTCCCCGGGCAAGCCTGATCCCCAGCTCGTGATGATGTGAGCCCTTGCTCGTGGCTGTCGTGATCAGGTCACCGAGACCTGCCAGTCGCATCGGAGTAGCAGCTTTACCGCCCATTGCCAGCATCATGGAGCTTAATTCCTCCAGAGCGCACACAGTCAGGAAGCCGCGTACATTATCACCCAGACCCAGCTCGTCCGCGGCCCCGAAGGCAATGGCATAGACATTCTTCAGGATTACCGACCATGAGATGCCGGTGATGTCATCGCTCTTACGAATACCCAGAGCGGAGCCCTGAAAGAGCGACTTTATGTCATCAAAGATCGCGTCCTCCGAGCAACCAAGTTCGGCAAAAGCGAAGCGGTCGGCACGAATTTCCTCGGAGATCATCGGGCCATAAAGCAGACAGTAGCGCTGATTTGCATGTAATGTCTGCTCATAAATCCGGGCAGGTGTACGACCAAGATCATCCAGTCCTTTGGAGATGCTCAGGCATATCGCATGGGCTTGCAGATGAGGGCCAAGCCTTTTCAGCATGGGTTCGAGTTGCTGGGTGGGTATACAGAACAGGATGAAGCCGGCTGAGGCCGCCTCCAGCTCGATGTCGATGGGTACGAGCCCCTTTATCGGGCGAGCATCGTAGAAACAGAGCCGGTGCCTATCACCCAGCAGGTGCTGCATGGCATGTCCCATCTCGCCATAACCCACGATCAGTACGTTCTGCACCCGGTTCATGCAAACCATTATAGCCGAGGAAGCCTTGTAAAGCTTGAAGGTCTCGCTGATTAGAGCCGCTATGCTTGGCTTGCGTAGGTACTAAGGTGTTTGCTGGATGCCAGCCAGAAACCAGGTCGGGTCATTTTTGCTCGGATCATGGCGGAAAATCCACGTTTCGTTGACCTCGTGAGTGATTTCATCGCTCATAGCATCATTGCTGCCAAGGCTCTGCTCGCGCAGCAGGGCATTAAAATCAACTGCGGCCCATTCATGATCGGATTCAATCCAGCTATCAATCAGCTTTGCCTGCAGGGTAGTCACTTCAGTATGATTGCGCCCACCGGATTGCATATCAGCCGCGATCTTTTCAGCCACTTCAGGTGTGCTGAAGCGGCTGATGTCTTCAAGGTCGTGCGCATCCCATGCGGCTTGCATGCGTACGTAGATATCACGTGCAGCCTTGAGGAATTGGGTTTCCTTGATGTCGGGACGCAGCATGCTGACGCTGGGCTCAGATTCGGCAGCAATATCGGATACTGAGCTGGATGCGGCACTGGCTTGCTGCCCGTAGTTCTGTGTTTGAGGCTGAGCTTTGCGGCGCAGGAGCCAGAACACCAGAAAGATCAGCCCGCCGATGATCAGGATGTCGAACATCTTAATGCCTTCAAAGGCGCCACCCAAGAACATTGCGCCAAGCAGGCCTCCGAGGGCCAGGCCGCCGACCATGCCCATCATGCCGGTGCGTGCGGAGCCGCGTTGGCTGGTATTGCTGACCTGATTGCTGGACGCTGCTTTTTGTGGCGAAAGCTGTTTTGGCGCTGTTTGCTGCATGCGCTGCTTACCGAAGCTGGAGCCGCTGCCGAACCGTCGTGCGTCTGCGTCCGGCACCATGACGGCCAGTGTGAAAATAGCGAGCAGGGAAAGGATGATGCCTTTTCTCATCAGGATACCTCGATAGTGAATGCGTTAAATGTGGAGCTGGATTGCATGTCAGCTGATGATTGCTACCGCTGCGAGCAAGTCAAGGTTCTGAACGAGCGACACGAGTGTGATTTTAATCACAGTATATTTGAAAATACTTTACATATTCCGCGACTTGCGGCACGCTTATCACGCATAACTTGAAGTATATAGGTTTTGGAGGCTGCGCTCTTCACGGTGCGGAGATATCCTGATCCTGAACAATTCTATGAATAAGGAGAAAATCATGAAACACTCGGTATGGATGCTGGGTCTGCTTGTCCTCTTGTCTGGCTGCATTAATCAACAGCATTATAACGAACTGATGGGCTCGCTCGGTGATGTCAAAACACTCAAGAGCAGTGATCAGGAACAGAATCAGCGTATCCGAGATCTTGAGAATGTGGTTAAGGATTTACAATCCAGCCTTAAGTCAGAGATCAGCACGCAAGGTGTGAAGGTGAGTAGCGCTTCGCTTGATGAGGGAGTGCGTGTCACCCTGCCTCAGGCGGTGTTGTTTCCTTCCGGTTCGACCAAAATTAATGCTCAGGGTCGCAAGCTTCTGTCCAATGTTGCAAAGGCAGCCCTGACATCAGGTGACCATCCGATCCGTATCGTTGGACATAGCGATAATTTGCCGGTGAGCGGAGAGTTAAAGGCCCGGTTCGCTGATAACTGGGAGCTTTCCGCAGCGCGTGCTGCGGCGGTTGCGCGCCTCCTGGTCTGGGGCAATGGCGTTGCACAGGAACGTATCCGGGTTGAAGGGCACGGAGCTGCCGACCCTGTTGCTGATAATACCTCGGAGCAAGGGCGTGAACAGAACCGTCGCATCGAAATCTTTATCGCCGGCTGAGTTTTTGTCGTCGTGCGGCAGTGATTGTCGCGACATCCATTTTCATATGATCTAATCCATATCCCGCCTGCCAGATCTGCCTTTATGGAATGGTCAGGGCGTTCTTCGATTCGTAATCAATGCTCCGATTTTGATGAACAGACGGTCTTCAGGCCCCGCTAGGTGGCTGATGCCGCAGCTGATTTATACGTGCCTCAAACATGGCGCGACGCAGTGCCTTGTCGTGTACCTGATGCACCTCTCTGGCCACGGCTTTTTTATCGCTAAGGGAAAGGCGGCGTAAGGGTGAGCTGACCTGGCTGCGGATCGGCATGCCGGCTCCAGGCTGATGGCGGGTGCGAATATTGCTGATACCGGTAACCCGGCATTGTTTAAAACATGCCTCGCGAATTTCCTCATGCAGAAAACGCATCTGTTGTGCCATGGCCGGATGATCCACGGCGACATGCAGGCAACCATTCTCGATATTCAGTGGTTCCGTGTGTTGTGAGAGAACCGGTCCGACTATCTTCGCCCAGTCGCGTCGAACCCGACCGATATCGGCGAGGCGTTTGAGCTGATCCTCACCGAGCACCTCGGAAAGTCCCGCTTGCAAGGCAGTAAGATGTGAGCGTGGGCGCGAGCGGCGCTTCATATGGGGCTGTTCATCATGATTAGAATGGCAGTTTCTTGCCGCCGAGGATATGGGCATGCAGGTGAAACACCTCCTGACCGCCACCCTCGCGCACATTGATGACCACGCGGTATCCGGCGGCAAGATTCAGGGCATCGTCGGCGATCTTGCGCACGCGGTCCATCAGCATGCCGATCAGGGCCGGATCATCGCAGTCGGATAGTGTGGCTACATGCTGCTTGGGGATCACAAGCACATGCGTCGGTGCCTTGGGGTGGATGTCCTTGAAGGCATAGACATCTTCATCTTCATAGACCTTGTCGGAAGGAATATCCCCGGCAATGATTTTACAGAACAGACAGTCCGGCATTGTGCTCCCCCTGTAATATTGGTTGCTGTTCCCTGAAAGGTAACAAGGGCAGGCTTATAATCAATTATTCAAGACAGCCGGAAGCCCTAGACATTCAGCCCTTCCTGTTGGTTACGACCAGCCAGATGGCATGAATGATGCCCGGAACGGCAAACATCAGGGTTAGTACGATGTTAATGAAAAAGTGTTTTGTGAGACCAACCTGAAGAAATGCGCTCAGCGGTGGCAGGAAAAATGCGAGGATAAGATTCAAAATGCTCATGGGACACTCTCCACTGTAAAAAATTATAAGTGTGTATTGTGTTTCCAGAGGTGCAGCTTGTCGATGCTCGACCAGGCACGCCTTTTTCCCTGCTGTCGCCTGGTATATGCCGGTGCCAAGGATGCTCTGACTTATTCAGAGCATCCGTGCGGCTCATGGACGGGCCGCCAAAATCATGCACGCAAGTGTTTGATTTTGTGAGCAAAGGCAAAATCACACTTTTGCCTTTGCGTAATGAAAAACACCATGGAGGGTGTTTTTCAGAGGATCCCTAACAAATTAGCGGACGGCAGGACGAAAGATTGGCATAGTTCGGCGCTGTTCGGTTTGATGGTATCAGTAGCGGTAATCCCGCTGGCCCAAAACAGACACACTACCGATTGGAGGCATTCCCTTGGCCAGAACGAATTTCAAGTACGAGAAGCGTCAGAAAGAGCTCGCCAAGCAGGCGAAGGCGGAAGAGAAACGCCTGCGCAAGCTGGAGAAGCGGGATCAGGTGGAAGGCGAAGAGCCGACTGAAGCGGTTGAGGGCGAAGCCTTGCCGGAATCGGATACCGATGAGGCATTGCCTGCACGGGAAGATGACAGCGTAGCCTGAGGTATTCCGTAGCTTTGCATTGAACCGGGCTTGTAACTACGCCTAAGGGGAAGTTGCAGTAGCGTTTTCCACAAAGACTTCATACGTTCATCCGGCACAAGCCGCCCCAACTCCCTGTCCGGGAGCGGAGCGGCTGTTTGCCGTCGTGTCGGTTTGCTTACTGGGTGAGCAGGGCGTTGATCTTGCGTACGAAGCCGGCCGGGTCTTCAGGCAGTGCCCCTTCGGCCAGCACAGCCTGATCGAACAGGATGTCGGAGAAATCGGCAATCTTGTCCTCAGAACGCATCTTGGCCAGACGCTTGACCAGTTCATGCTCCGGATTGATCTCCAGTATGGGTTTCACTTGTGGCACATCCTGCCCGGCCTGCTTGAGGATGCGTTCCAGATTGCCGCTGATATCGAATTGATCCGAGACCAGACAGGCGGGTGATTCGGTCAGGCGGGTGGTGATGCGCACATCCTTGACCCGGTCGCCGAGCGCTTTCTTGATCTTGTCCACAGCAGGACCCGCATGCTTGGCTGCTTCTTCCTCGGCCTTCTTTTCCGCTTCCTTTTCTTCTTCACTGCCGATAGCGGAGAGATCGAGCTCTCCCTTGGCGATGGACACCAGCTTCTTGCCGTCGAACTCGGTGAGGTGGGAAACCAGCCATTCATCGATGCGGTCGTGCATCAGCAGCACCTCGATACCCTTCTTGCGGAACACCTCAAGATGCGGGCTGTGTGCGGCGGCGGCGAATGTGTCGCCGGTGATGAAGTAGATGCTGTCCTGCCCGTCCTTCATGCGCCCGACATAATCGCCGAGACTGACTGTTTGCTCGTTGCTTTCGGTGGAAGAGAAACGCAGCAGGGCGGCCAGTTTGTCGCGGTTGACGAAGTCTTCGACCACGCCTTCCTTCAGACAGTTGCCGAACTCGCCCCAGAACGCGGCGTAGTCTTCCGGCTTGTCCTTATTCATATCCTCAAGCAGGGCCAGCACACGCTTGCTGGCGCCCTTCTTCATGGCATCCATGGCCGGTGATTTTTGCAGGATTTCGCGTGACACATTCAGCGGCAGGTCGTTGGAATCCATCACACCGCGCACAAAGCGCAGGTAGCGCGGCAGCAGGTCCTCGCCGGCCTCCATGATGAACACACGCTTCACATACAATTTCACAGCATGACGCGATTCAGCCTGCCACAGATCGAAGGGGGCGCTCTTCGGCAGATAGAGCAGCAGGGTATACTCGAATTTTCCTTCCAGACGCTGATGAATCCAGCCAAGCGGGTCTTCGAAGTCGTGACCGATATGCTTGTAGAAATTGGTGTATTCTTCATCAGACAGTTCCGACTTGGGGCGGGTCCACAGCGCCGAGGCCTGATTCACCGTCTCGATCTCGGCCGGCAGTATCTTCGCTTCTTCTCCTTCCTCTCCCGGCACCGACTGTGCTTCGCCCAGCATGCGGATCGGGAAGGGGATGTGGTCGGCGTATTTATGGATGATGCTGCGCAAGCGGTAATCGTCGAGGAATTCAGCGGCATCCTCGCGCAGGTGCAGCACTATTTCGGTGCCGCGCTGCTCAAGTTCCACAGTTTCCAGTTGATATTCGCCATCACCTGTGGATTCCCAGTGCACGCCGTGTTCCTTTTCAAGGCCTGCGCGGCGGGTGGTCAGGGTGACCTTGTCGGCAACCAGAAAGGAGGAATAGAAGCCAACGCCGAACTGGCCGATCAGGTGTGCATCCTTTTCCTTGTCGCCGGAGAGTTTGTCGAAGAATTCACGCGTGCCGGAGCGGGCGATGGTGCCGATATTGTCCACCACCTCGTCGCGGCTCATGCCGATGCCGTTATCGCGGATGGTGATGGTGCGGGCTTCCTTGTCCACGCCGATGAATACATTCAGGTCGGAATCGCCGTCGAACAGGGCGTCGTCCGTGGTGGCCTCGAAGCGCAGCTTGTCGGCGGCGTCCGAGGCATTGGAAATCAGTTCGCGCAGGAATATTTCCTTGTTGGAATACAGCGAGTGAATCATCAGATCCAGCAGCTGTTTCACCTCGGTCTGAAAGGCGCGGGTTTCGGTGTTGTTCTGGGTGCTCATGTTTTCTCCTCAGGCTTGTTCGTTCAGGTTGTTCTGAACTCAATAGATAGGGGTCGGCTCACGCAGTTTCAAGGGTGTGCTTTACGATTTTCCACGCAGCAAGCTTTTGCGCGCGGCTCAGGCCCGCATGTGCCGGACTGGTGGAGGGAAGCAGACACCGTTCAATCCGGCTGAATTCATCGCGCAGGTCCGGCAGGACAAGCTTGCGGAACAGTTCTTCAGCCTTGCGGCCATTGAAGAATATTTTCCGGACATTTCTGTGAGTTGTTAAAAAAGAATCGAAATCGTTAGCGATGACAGTTGCCATATCGATGGCCTGATCCAGACTGCCCGGCCGCACGCACTGATGCGCCACATCCCACAGGGCAATACCGTTTTTCATTAACTGTTCCAGACGCTCGGCGTAGACAAGGTCGCGGCTGAAGCCGAACAAAGCTCCCATGATCGGCCAGAAGGCATTTTGCGGGTGGGCATAATACTCTGCCTCATCCAGCGACCTGCGACCGGGCATGGAGCCGAGAATCAGCATGCGCGCATTGGTCCGGGCCACGGGTGGGAAGCCGCTATCGGGGATGTGTTTTGCTGCGTGCATGATTGCCGAGTCTGACCGGATACGCCGGGCCCGGGCAAGCTGCATGAATGAAGAAGGGGGCGGAATCATCAGCCCCCTTCTTTATTTGTATATTTGATGACATATGTAGTCCGATGAAATCCGAGTGCCTTGTCTGATGGCCTATACGCTCTCTAGCTATCACTTAAGTCCTTCTTTGCCGATTTGATATATCGACCAAAGTTCCGATCTTTCTTTCTCTTTTCGGCATAGGACATGTCGTTGAAGCCGGACTCTTCCCTGAGCTTGAGAAAGTTTTCAAGGTGCTCCTGGCTGATCGTCCCGGCATGCACGGCAGCGAGCACAGCACAGTCCGACTCACCCGTATGCTTACAGTCTCGAAAGCGGCAGTGAGTCGAGAGCGCAGTTATATCGGAATAGCTGGCCTCGATTCCAGCCTCTGCGTCAAGAATACCGAATTCACGCATTCCCGGATTGTCGACAACGAGCGCGCCTCCGTCGAGACGAATCAGTTCACGACGAACGGTCGTATGCCGTCCTTCCCCAGTCGCGCTGACAGCCCCGGTTTCCAAATACTCACGGCCTATCAACTGATTAATCAGCGTGGTCTTGCCAATCCCTGACGAGCCGACGAGGCAATACGTCTTTCCAGGCAATAGAAGCCGCTTGAGATCATCCAGGCCGTCCCGCGTCACGTTACTCAAGGCCACGATGGGAGCTGTAATGCCGGCAGATCGTATTTCCGCCAATTGTGCCGCCAACGTGGCAGGCTCTACCAAGTCAGTCTTGGTCAGCAGAATGTACGGCTCGGCTCCACCCTCCATTACCATGACGAGATAGCGTTCCAGGCGCTTTACATTGAAATCGAAGTGGCAGGACTGAACGATGAGCGCGTAGTCCAGATTTGCCCCAATGATCTGGTACTCGACGTCGATTCCAGGGGCTTTTCTACGCAGCGAAGTTTTGCGCTCAAGGCGCGAGTGGATGACAGCGAAGCCGTCACCTGATTGCTTTTCCACACAAACCCAGTCACCCACACATGGCCGTTCATGCGGCTCGTGATGGCTGTGTAGATAGCTCCCAGCCAGCTTTGCGCGGAATTGGCCGGCCTGATCAACGAGCAGCAACTGACCTCGATCAACAGCCGCAACGCGGGCGATAGTATCTGTTGGTCCGCATTCAGCCCTTTGTTCGAACCAGTCACTCCAGCCGAGTTCATTCAATTCAGAGTGCTGAGTATTCATTGGTTTCCGTTCATCGGATATCTGCGTTTCCGCGGCGTTGAAGTCTAGGGCGCGACGGCGTTGACGCGGTACATCTGCTCGGCAGCAGGCACAAACCAGTGTTCGCTGTTCCAGCCGATACCGGCAGGTGCGGCCTCGATGCCGTGGAAGCGTTTGTGGAACACAGGCAGCGAGTAGGGCGCATAAAGGAAGACCACCGGCACATCCTCATGAAGCTGTTCCTGTACCACGGCGTAAAACGCCTTGCGTTCGGCTCTGTCAAAGGTTTTGGTAGCCGCGATCAGGGCTGCATCTACCTTTGGATTAGCATAGGTCAGGAAATTGAACTGGCGCGCTCCGGTCTGCGATGAATGCCAGATGCTGTACTGATCCGGTTCCGGCGAGAGTGACCAGCCGAGAATCACGGCATCGAAGTTGCGCTTGTTGATGAAGTTCTCGATGAAGGCCGACCACTCGACCAGGCGCACCTTGAGCTCGATACCGACGTCCTTCAGGCGCTGCTGGATGATGGTGGCGGTGTCGGCACGTTGTTTGTTGCCGTTGTTGGTCAGGATGGTGAAGGAGAGCTGCTTGCCGTCCTTGTCCAGCACGCCATCGTCGTTGGAATCCATCCATCCCGCTTCAGCGAGCAGGGCTTTGGCCCTGGCGGCATCGTAAGGACGCACCTTGATGTCCCTGTTCACCCAGTAGGTGCCGGGTTTGTAGGGCGTGGCAATGGTTTCACCCAGGCCCAGCAGCACGCCGTCAACGATCTCCTGCCGATCAATGGCATAGGCGATGGCGCGGCGCACGCGCGCATCGTCGAACGGGGCGCGCTTGAGGTTGAAGCCGAGATAGGTATAGCCGAAATCAAGGTATTGATAGCGTGTGTAATCGCGTTTGAGCTGTTCCTTTTGTTCGAACAGGCGGCTGTACTGTGTCGGCGTCAGGCCCATGCTGTCCAGATGCCCGGCGGAGAGCTCGAGAAACTGGGTGGCGGAATCGGGGATGATGCGTGTCATGCGCTCGCTCAACCACACAGGGCCATCGAAATAATCCGGATTGGCGGTAAGCAGGATGGATTGCTGCGCCTGCCATTCACCCAGGCGGTAGGGGCCGACGGTGGCCTGAGGGTGACGCGACAGGTCGGTGTTCATGATGTCCACGCCTTTGAACACATGCTCCGGCATGACGGCCAGGCCTGTCCATGAGGACAGTGCCGGGGAATAGGGCTCGTCGTAGTGCACGACGAAGCTCAGCGCGTCGGGGGTTTCCACCCGTGTAACCTTGACGAAATCGGATTTGTAGGCGCTCTGGGTGTGCTCATCGAGCAGCAGCTTCAGGGTAAAGGCGCAATCAGCACTGGTCAGCGGCTTGCCGTCCGTCCATTTCAGGTCGGGGCGCAGCTTAAAGCTGATGGAGAGATTGTCGGCTGCCACCTGCCAGGATTCGGCCAGCTGGCCGGTCAGATTCAGATCCTTGTCGTACTTTAAAAGGGAAAGATACATCTGTCCGGCAATGGCATGGCTGGAGGCATCGCCGGCGATCATCGGAATCAGATTGCTGGCATCACCGATACTGGCCGAAACAAGCCGGTCACCACGTGCCGGCTCCTGAGTTGCAGGCGAACTTGATACAGGCGACATGCCTGCGGCCTGACCTGAATTACCATCATCTGCCGAGCATGCGGCCAAGAGCATGGCGATGAGCAGAAATGAGAGCGAACGTTGTTGCAAGTCAGGGATCGCAGTCAGATTCAGGATGTGCGTGCGCGGGCCAGCAGCCACAGGCGATCACCCGGATGCAGCGTCTTGTCGTGACTGATACTGTTGGCACGGGCAATGGCGGAAGGGGTCGTGCCAAAACGTTTGGCGATATTCCACAGGTTGTCGCCGCTTCTTACCCGATAATGAATGCGGCGTCCCTGTGCCAGCAGCGGATTAAGCGGCGGGCTGGCCGAATTCAGGTGACGCGCCGGCACCAGAACGGTCTGACCTGGATGCAACAGGGTTTTGAGGCCCGGATTGACGCGTTTGAGGTCATGCACATTGGTGCGATAGCGGTGGGCCAGCACGGACAGGTTATCGCCATTGCGTATCTTGATGGGGACAAACTCGGGTGCTGCTTCTCCGGCATTGCTCAACAGCGGTTGCAGCATGGATTCCGGCACATGCAGCAACACCTTATTGGTCAGATACTGGCTATGATTCAGGCCCGGGTTGAAGCGATAGATTTCATTGCGGTCGATATCGGCTGCACTTGCCAGCTGATTCACGTCGACCGGACCTTCCAGCGATACCTGATGGGTTTCCCAGGCCTCAGGGAACTGCCATACCCCGCGTTGCACCAGGGCCGAAAGACCCAGAATGCCGCGCACGTAGGTGAGTGTAATCAGGGGGACCGGGAGTTTGTCCAGCCCGTCCTCGGGTTTCCATGGGTGTTTGCGCAGCCTTTTGTTCATATTGCCGGGGCCGCGGTGATAGGCGGCAAGAGCGACCGGCCAGTTGCCGAATCTGGCATGCATATCCAACAGGTATTGCACACCGCCGCGCGTGCTGCTTTCCACATGCCGACGGGCATCGTAGCCCTTGGGCGCCGTCATACCCAGCACGCGGGCCGTTCCCGGCATGACCTGCCACAAGCCTGTCGCTCCGACCGGCGAGAAGGCATACGGGTTATAGCCTGATTCGGCGACGGGTACGACTTGCAGACCCAGCGGAGCGTGCATGTCCTTGAGAATAGGCAGGATGCGGGCACGAACGTAGCGCGAGCGTTCGGAGACACTGACCCAGTGCTTGCTGTAGATGTGTTTGGCATCGGCCTGGACCCGTGCAATATCAGAAGCGGAGAGGCCTTCGAGCAGGGGGTTGGGCGTTACGATCCGGTCATCTAAACGGGAAGTTTCCCCCGCACTCAGCGTCGCCACGTCATGGGTCTTTTGCAGTTTAACAGGTTCATTGCGCACGAGGGTTGAGCAGGCAGTCATACCGAGCACCCCAAGCAGGGTGAAGCACAGGATGGACGTTCTGATGGAACTGGTTGGGCGGAAGGAACCGATGGATAGCATGCGCGCAGCATAACGATATGTATTTTCGGGTAAAGTGCTTTGCATCACGCTGCCATTTCGGCATTGACGCCGGTATATGAATCCAGAACAATGCGCCCCCCCAAGACGCTCCCATCGTCTAGTGGTCCAGGACGCCG
>CAZQTO010000055.1:0-14380 GCA_964596375.1 uncultured Zetaproteobacteria bacterium
CAAGGCGGATATCGTCGGCCTGCAAAAATTCAGCCTGCAAAGCCTCCTTCTCGCTCTTGCGCATCTGTGCCGTGGTGCCACCGCCGGCATAAAGCGGCAACTTCACCTGCACCCCGACGGCTTGATCGCGCACCGTCACACCCCGGTTCAGTATTGTATCGGATGAGCGGTCACGGCTGATTTCGCCGAAGGCCTCAACCCTGGGCAGGGCTCCGCCCAGCGCTTTCCGCTTGCCCTGCTCTGCCACACCGAACTGCAACCCGGCGAGCTGCACGGGCAAGGCCTGAGCAGCTGCCCTCTCTTCCCATGGTTCCGGTTTCATGTTCGCCAGATCGGAAGTGGCATCAGTAAACTGCGGTGGATTCAGCCCATCCACAGGCCTTCCGGTCAGCGAAGCCAGCCGGGCGCGGGCCTGATCCAGATCGTTTTCAGCGCGTAAACGGTCGGCTTTCGCCAGATCACGGCGAGCCTCGGCATCGAGCAGCTCGGGCATGGCTGCGGTACCAACCCGCTGCGCGGCCCCAACCTGCACAGCCAGCTTCTGCGCCGCAGCCTCGCGTGCCCCGGCAGCGCTCAATGCTGCCTGCGCCGTCATCGCATCAAGAAATGTCTGCGCCGTTTCCAGCATCAATCGCTGGCGCTCCATACGCAGACGCAGCTCTCCCGATTCGGCGGAGAGTTCGCCCTGCCGGTAGCCGGCCCAGCGCTCCAGATCGAACAGAGACTGCACCACCCGCACGCCGATGGTGTTCTCGTTGTAGTTCAGGTCGTTTTTAAACAGGGTTTGCGGTGTATCGTAGGCGGTATTATGCCTGCGCCGCTGAATGGAACCGCTGGCCTCGATATAGGGCAACAACAAGGCGCGGCCCAGTGCCTCATCCTCGGCTGCCGCATCGCGTCCGGCCTCGGCGGCCTGCACAGCAGGGGCATGCGCCAGCGCCAGATCCACCGCCTGTTGCAGACTGAGCGGTTCCGCCCTAAGCCCTGCCGGCAGCAAAAGACAGCCAAGGAATAGCAAGTATCGCAAGCCTGTCTGTCCTCCTGTCATCGTTAACTCTTCCTCCATGGCTGACCGTATTGTTGCATTGTAGCGCATCGTACCCATTGTTTCTCTTCCGGCCCCTGCACTGCAGACTGAACCGGGCGCATGCCAATTTCCACTACCGGAATATTGAATGACATGTGTTAAGCTCAATGTATTGGCAAGTCGCCGGATGCATGTAGCTTATCGCGCATGAGCGATAAACCTTCTTCTCCTGCACAGGCCCTCACCGGACAGCCACGCGGCGGACTGCCGATTTCACCGCAAGGCTGGCCCTTCCTGATCGGTGGTGCCGTACTGACACTGGCCGCATGGTTGATGTGCTGGACCACGCTCGCCGTGCTCCTGCTGATCCTGTTCCTGTTCATGCTGAATTTCTTCCGTGACCCGGAACGAGCCACACCGCAGGGCGAAGGCCTGTTCATCTCTCCGGCCGACGGCAAGGTCATCCGCGCCGAACAGACCAAGGACGGTGTACGCATTGATATCTTCATGAATGTTTTCAATGTGCATGTGAACCGTGCCCCGATGGCCGGACGCATCACCCATATGGCCTACACCCAGGGCAGCTTCATCAATGCCGCTCACAAAGACGCCGGCGAGCACAACGAACGCAATCGCTTCGAACAGCAAACCGATGCCGGCGTGAGCGTCACCTACACCCAGATTGCCGGCCTTGTGGCCAGACGCATCGTTTCTTACGTGGCCGTCGGCGATCATGTGGCTGCAGGCCAGCGTATCGGCATGATCCGCTTCGGTTCACGCGTTAACTGTGAACTGCCGGTCGGCTTCGAGTTGAAGGTAAAGGCCGGCGAGATGGTGCAGGCCGGCACCACAATTCTGGCCACACTGGGCAAGGGTAAATAAACCTATGAGCAAGGTGAATTCAGTTCGCGAACGCGGCATCTACATTCTGCCCAGCCTGTTCACCACAGCCGGCCTCTTTGCAGGTTTCTATGCATTGATCGCGGCTGTTCAGGGGCGCTTTGAGCTGGCTGCGTGGGCGCTGATTGCCGCTGCTATCTTCGACATTCTTGATGGCCGCGTTGCCCGGCTGCTGCATGCCGAATCCGATTTCGGCGCTCAGTACGATTCGATGTGCGATATGCTGTCCTTCGGCATCGCACCAGCCGTTTTGATGTATATGTGGGCGTTGGCCCCACTGCACAAGGCAGGCTGGATGGCAGCCTTTCTGCTTGCTGCCGGCGCCGCACTGCGTCTGGCCCGCTTCAATGTGCAGCTGGATACCCAGAGCAAGAAATTCTTTAACGGCTTGCCGACACCTGGCTCCGCCATGCTGATCGCCACGGCCGTACTGTTCCATGAGGATGCCGGGTTCGATCCCATCCCCTGGTTGTGGTTCGCCATTTCCGTCTCGCTGGCCTGGTTGATGGTCAGCAATGTTCCCTTCTTTGCCGGCAAGGATGTCGATCTCAAGCAACGCAAACCGGCGATATTGCTGCTCATCATGCTTGTGGTCATTGCCTTCGTCATGGTCAATCCACATACCTTCCTGTTCGTGCTGGTACTGGCCTACTGCATTCATGGTGTCCTGCTCGGCATCACCGGACGGCACAAGAGGGATCTCCCCCACGAAACCCCGGATTGACAGCCCCGATGGGCAGTGCTTTACTCCGCCCCATGAATGCTTTTCGCCTGCTTCCGGCTGAACTTCGTCTGCTTCTTCTAAGCAGGCGCAGGTGCGGTATGTGAGGTATTAGTCCGGAAACCATTCCATGACTTTATAAACAAGGCCGCAGCTTCACTCTGCGGCCTTGTTGTTTTTCGGGGCCGCAAAGAACTAGACGCCGCACCCGGCAAACCGGCAGAATCGGCAAAGATAGGAGAATCCCATGTCCGACCGTTTATACATCTTCGACACCACCCTGCGCGACGGCGAGCAGTCGCCCGGTTGCTCGATGAATCTGGAAGAGAAGCTGCGCGTGGCACACGCGCTGGCCACACTCGGCGTGGACATTATCGAGGCCGGGTTCCCCATTGCCTCACCGGGGGATTTCGAGGCCGTGCACCGTATCGCCTCCGAGGTGAAGGGCCCGATCATTGCAGGACTGGCGCGTGCTCACCCCAAGGACATCGAACGCGCTGCCGAGGCAGTGAAGCCGGCCGAGCAAGCCCGCATTCATACCTTCATCGCCACAAGCCCCATTCATATGCAGGCCAAGCTGCGCATGCAGCCGGACGAAGTAGTCGCAATGGCTGTGGCTGCCGTGAAGCAGGCGCGCTCACTGGCGCCCGAAGTGGAGTTTTCGGCGGAAGATGCCGGCCGCTCGGAAATGGATTTCCTGTGCCGCATTGTCGAAGCGACAATTACCGCTGGCGCCCGCGTCATCAATATCCCGGACACCGTCGGCTACATGACGCCGCAGGAGTTTGGCGGTCGTATCAAGGAGCTGCGCGAACGCGTGCCGAACTCGGACAAGGCGATTTTTTCGGTGCACTGCCACAACGATCTGGGGCTGGCCGTAGCCAACTCGCTGAGCGCCGTGGAAAACGGTGCACGTCAGGTGGAATGCACCATCAACGGCCTGGGCGAACGCGCCGGCAATGCTTCGCTGGAAGAGGTGGTGATGATTCTGCGCACCCGTTCAGATCGTTATGCCATCGAAACCGGCATCGACACGACAAAAATCGTGCCGACCTCCAAGCTGGTCAGCCAGATCACCGGTATGCCGGTACAGGCGAACAAGGCCATCGTCGGCGCCAACGCCTTTGCGCATGAGTCAGGCATTCATCAGGACGGGATGCTCAAGCACCAGAAAACGTATGAAATCATGACGCCGGAATCGGTCGGCTGGAAAACCAACCGCATGGTACTGGGCAAGCATTCGGGAAGAGCGGCGCTGAAGTCACGCTATGCCGAACTGGGCATTCAACTGGACGGTGATGAACTGATTGCTGTCTTTGAACACTTCAAGCGTCTGGCCGACAAGAAAAAGGATATCTTCGACGAGGATCTGATGGCCATTCTGGAGCATGGCGATGACGTCGAATCCGAACGTGTCAAATTGATCAGCCTGCATGCCGCCTCAGGCACGGGCGATACGCCGGTGGCTGCCGTCGAACTGGAAATCGAAGGCCAGTCGCATAAGGCCACAGCCGAGGGAGACGGGCCCGTGGATGCCGCCTTCAAGGCCATCAAGTCACTGGTCGAACCCAACGGCAAGCTGCTGCTGTATGCGGTTAACGCCATCACCGCCGGAACCGATGCGCAGGGCGAGGTAACCGTGCGACTGCAGGATGGCGAACGCATCGTCAACGGCCAGGGCAAGGATACGGATATTGTCGTCGCCTCCGCCAAGGCGCTGATCGATGCCCTGAACAAACTCCCCGGCATGCACGCCCGCGAAGTGCATGCCCAGTATTCTGGCGTCTGACACTGTCCCAGCGTAAGGCGGGGGCGAGCGCCCCCTGCGTTGCCTATCCGATGTGTTATAGTGTCGCCTTAAAGGTCGTTTTTTACCATCCTGGATGGCTGAGATGCATCATGCTTTGGGGGGAACATGGAGAGAGGCAGCGCATTTGGCACGATAGGTGATTTGAATGAGCTTGGCATTGCCTTGTCGAAGGAAAAAGACCAGGCGCGTTTACTCGAACTCATTCTTATCAAGGCCATGAAGCTTACCCGTGCAGATGCCGGCACGCTGTTCATGGTTGATCAGAATGGCAGGCTGCGTTTCGAGGTCATGCAGACCAAAAGCCTTGGCCTGTCGCTGGGTGGAAGCACAGGAAACCCCATCCCGTTTTATCCCGTGGTCTTGCATGATGCAAAGGGAAAACCGAACCTCAAACAGGTGGTTGCATGCTCCGTCCTGCGCAACCAGACCATCAATATCCCCGATGCCTATTCGACAAGTGAATTCGATTTCTCCGGCACCCGCGCCTTTGATGCCAAAACAGGTTATCGCTCAACATCATTTTTATGTGTGCCGATGAAGGACCACCACGACGAAATCATCGGCGTACTGGAATTGATCAACTGTATTGACGATAAGGATGGGGGAATCATCTCTTTCAGCAAACAGGACAAGCAACTGGCCGAATCACTGGCCTCACAGGCCGCAGTCTCCCTGACCAATAAACGTCTGATGGAAGAAATGCGTATATTGTTCGAATCCTTTATCCAGCTGATTGCAACAGCCATCGACAAAAAATCATCTTATACCGGCGGGCACTGCACGCGCGTACCGAAGCTAACCCTCCTGTTGGCCGAGGCGGCAAGCCGCCAGGATCGTGGGCCATTGAAAGACTTTTTACTGGATGAAGACGGGCGATATGAATTGGAGATTGCGGCCTGGCTGCATGATTGCGGTAAGATAACGACACCCGAATATGTTGTTGATAAAGCCACCAAGCTTGAAACAATTTGTGATCGCATTCATCTGCTGGATGCGCGGTTTGCATCCCTCCATCTCAGGGCCGATAGCGAATATGCGGAGGCAAGCCGCAAGACCCCACCTCAAGACGTTGAAGCTCTTATGGCCATAGAGCAGCGCTACCAGGATACGATACAACAGCTTGAAGAGGACCGTAAATTCCTTCACCGCTGCAATACCGGCGGCGAATTCATGCATGAAGAGGATCAAAACAGGGTGCGCAGGATTGCCACACAGACATGGCGCAATGCCGACAGAAAAGAGGTGCCGCTATTAACCGATGAAGAGGTTGAAAATCTCATCATCGCCAAAGGCACCTTGCTTCCGGAAGAACGCGAGATCATCAATGATCATATCTCGATGACCATCAAGATGCTGGAGTCATTACCATTCCCCAAACATTTGCGTAACGTGGCTGAATTCGCCGGCGGGCATCACGAGCGCATGGATGGCAAGGGCTATCCCAATGGCTTGGTTCGCGAACAAATGTCGGTACAGGCACGCGTTATGGCCATTGCCGATATCTTTGAAGCCCTGACAGCATCCGACCGACCATACAAAAAAGCGATGGGAATATCCAAGGCCCTGCAGATACTTGGTCAGATGAAGCTGGACAACCATATTGATCCGGATCTGTTTGATGTGTTTGTGCGTGAAAAGATCTATGAAAGCTATGCACGGGAACATCTCAGCCCTGAGCAAATCGAAGAGATTGATCATGCTGACATCCCCGGATTTCAGGGGTGAATTGTTTTACCGGCAACAACCGGATATTTCTCTTTTAGCTATAAACAGGCCATTCTCAAATATCAGTCCAGTCGATCGTATGGACCGCCTCGGCCAGCAGGCTGGCCAGGAAAATGCGATTGCTGGGGTGCTGAATCGAATCGGTACTGAGCAGTTCGACGACACCGGCTTTGGCCAATTCCTTTGCCGCACCGCCATTGGGCAGTATGTGAGTAGCAATGCAACGGACATTGCGAGCCCCCAGGCTGAGCAAATGCTCGGCTGCTCTGGCCAGCGTACAGCCGGTGCTGATGATGTCGTCGATCAACACAACATCCTGCCCGGCAACATCCGCCTCTGGCAGAGCTATTTCAATATTCCGGTCGCCGGAGCGCCGTTTTTCGCCAATGATGTAGTTCAGTCCGGTAAGCGCGGCAATAGCCTGCACCCATTGCCGCGACTCTTCGTCAGGGCCAACAAGCAATGGCCTTGCCGGCAGACCCTGAAGATACCCGGCAATCGGTACTGCAGCCGACAGGTTTAAGGCTTGCCCTACAGGAACGGCAGCAGCGAGATTTGGCGTACGGTGCATATGCGGATCAACCGTGATCAGGGCATCGAAATGATTGGCGAGCAGCTTGCCGACAATCCGCTGACTGACTGACTCTCCCGGATGGAAGGCTTTGTCCTGCCGCATATAGCACAGGTAGGGGGCCACCAGCACCAGTTGTTTTACTCCGAGCTCGCGGGCTGTGCCGGCCAGCAGGAGCAGGTCGATGAGTTTTTCATTGGGCTCAAAAAGACTGCGGCAGACAATCACCCGTTCAGGCAGCAATGCCGGCAGCGTGATGCGGTGTTCACCGTCGGGAAAACGATGCACTTCAACCTCGGCATAGGTCACCCCGAGTTCTTTGGCCAGCCGCTGACCAGCCTCGCAGTAATCCTCAAATCCGAGAACCAGCATCACAGACCGAACGAATAGGCCGGAATTTCTTCGGCCAGACCTACGCTATAGCCGGAATCCCGGGCGCTTTGCTCCTGAGCAAAGCGCAGGTCGGGAGGGAACTCCGCATAAACTCGATACAACACCTCTCCCACATCCACCGGATCGCCGAGCTTCTTGAACAGATCAACACCTGCCCCCTTGTCCATCGGCGCTCCGGCCAGGCGGGCGATGTGCGCCAGATGCAGGTTGTCGATGCCGGTAACAACCCCCTGCTGTTCACTTTTCACGTCAAAACTGAGCGCTCCAAGCGGAATCGGTGGGTGGCGCCCCTGACTATCAATAATCTCGTTCATACGCTGCGCGGCACGGCCAGAATCAAGGATATCGCGGGCCAGCGCGTAACCATTGCCACCGCGCACATCCGGATCGAACTCGATCACCCGACCGGCCAAGCGCAGGGATTTCTCGCGCAGATCGACTGGTGCATCGGCTTGGCATTCCAGCACCTGCATAACATCACGCGCCTCCAACACCGGCCCGATACCGCGGCCGATAGGCTGCCGACCATCGGTGATAATCACCTCGATGTGGATGCCAATACGGTCACCGACGTACTCGAACAGCTTGCGCAGGCTCAGCGCCTCGCGCATATGATGCACCTTGGCCGTGGGGCCGACCGGGATATCGACAATCAGGTGGGTTGAACCGGCCGCAAGTTTTTTCGATAGAATCGAGGCAACCATCTGCCCGAGTGAATCCATACCCAACGGCCGCTCAACGGCAATCAGGATATCGTCAACGGGCGCAAGATTCGCTGTCCCGCCCCAGACAAGACAACCGCGCCGGGCATGCAAAATCGTGCGCATGGGTTTGGGGCCAATCTCGACATTGGCCAGCACCTCCATGGTATCGGCAGTGCCGGCTGGCGAGGTGATGGCGCGACTGGATGTTTTTGGAATAAGCAGCCCATGGGCGGCTACGATGGGTACGACGATCATCGAGGTTCGATTGCCGGGGATGCCACCGATGCAATGTTTGTCGGCGACCAGCGGTTCTTCCCATTTCACCCGCTTGCCGGTATTGGCCATCGCCTCGGTGAGATAGAGGATTTCGTCGCGATCCAATCCTGTCTGGCCTGAGGTAACAACAAATGCGGCCATTTCAATCTTCGAATAACGATTTTTGGCGATATCCTGTGTGATGGCCATGTAGTCTGCTGCGCTGAGCCGATCTCCACGCAATTTGCGGCGCACGGCCTCCATCGACGCGGGAGGCTCTGCATGCCCGATGGATACCCTTGTGCCCTCGGGCAGGCCCATCTGGGCGAATGCCTGCTCGGAAAGGGCGATTTCTTCCACACCGACAATGCCGACATCATCGACCACATTCAGCACGGCAAGAATCTGTTTGTGCCCGTCGCGCACCTCCAGCTTGCTCAGGGCCTGAAAACCCTCGGTACGGTACAGCGGGCAGTCGCGGTGCATGTAGGCGACATTCTCGCGATAGGTATCAATGGCGAGTCGGCGCAGCATCAATCGTTTCGAGGTGTCCTTCATCTCTTCCTCCCCGACCCCTCAGATATGGTGCAGCAAAGACTGAATACGCTCATTTTTTGGACTCCAGCAACGGCCCGATCAGATCCATGGGAAGCGGAAAGACAATGGTAGAAGACTTGTCACCGGCGATTTCGGTCAGGGTCTGCATATAGCGCAACTGAATGGCCAGTGGTTGCTGCGACAGTTTGGCAGCGGCCTCGACCAGCTTTTCCGCCGCCTGCATCTCGCCCTGGGCATGGATAATCTTGGCGCGCCGGGTGCGCTCGGCCTCGGCCTGCTGGGCAATCGCACGGATCATGCTCTCATCAAGATCGATGTGCTTGATCTCGACGGTGGCAACCTTGATACCCCATGCATCGGTCTGCGCATCGAGAATACTCTGGATATCGCGGTTGAGCTTGTCGCGTTCGGCAAGCATCTCGTCGAGTTCATGCTGGCCGAGCACGCTACGCAGTGTGGTCTGGGCCAACTGGCTGGTAGCCCCGAAGTAATCCTCGACATCGATAATGGCCTTCTGCGGATCAAGCACACGGAAATAGATCACCGCATTGACCTTCACCGAAACATTATCGCGGCTGATCACATCCTGAGTCGGCACATCGAATACAATCGTGCGCAATCCGACGCGTACCATCTGCTGGATCACCGGAATGACCAGAATCAGCCCAGGCCCCTTGACCTTCCAGAAGCGGCCAAGCTGGAAAATGACGCCACGCTCATACTCGCGCAGTACCCTGAGCGAGCTGAATACGATGACCAGCGTAATAATGAGAATAACTAGCAGGGTGTTCATGGTGTTGCCTCCTTGGTATCTGAATCCTTTACTTCAACCGTCAGCGTCAGACCGTCGCGCGATACGACGCGGATGCGCTGCCCTTTTATCACTGGCCTGGCACTTGTCGCCTGCCAGCTTTCACCGTGTACCAGCACGTTGCCCCGGTCAGTGAAATCCTCGGTAGCCAGACCGCTTGCGCCGATCATTTCTTCACTGCCGGAGACGATCGGCCTGTGCCGCGCCTTCAGTGCCATGCCGATAATCAGGATGAAAAAAATGGCGGACGACAAAGCCACGCCGAGGATCAGGGCCAGGGAAATGGCATTGCCCGGCCCGCTACCATCCATCAGCATCAGCGAACCGAATATGAAGGCCAGTATGCCGCCCAGTCCCAACGCACCGAAGCTGGGCACAAAGGCCTCGGCGACCATGAAAGCGATGCCGAGCAGCAAAAGAGCCAGGCCGGCAAAATTAATCGACAGGGCCTGAAAGGCGAACAGGGCAAGAAGCAGGCATATACCGCCAATCACACCGGGCAGCACGAAACCGGGATTGGCCAGCTCAAAGAACAGGCCATAGATACCGAGCAGCATCAGGATATAGGCCACATTCGGGTCGGTAATGACCGCCAGCAGGCGATCGCGCCAGTCGGGTTGCACCTCGCTTACATCCGCAGCATCGACTTGCAGGGTACGCTTGCCTGCAGAGGTGAGCACAACCCGCCCATTGATCTGACTCAACAGTTCGGCGGTATCGTCAGCCATCAAATCGATCACATGTTCCTTCAACGCCTGTTCGGCGGATAAGGATGCAGCCTCCCGCACGGCCTTTTCAGCCCATTCGGCATTGCGCCCGCGCAGCTCTGCCAGGCCCCGGATATAGGCGCTGGCATCGTTCACCATCTTGTGCTGCATGGCATCACCGCTGTCACCGCTCTTTTCCGGCAATGGGTTCTCAGGCTTGATTGGGGAAGGAGACTGTGGTGCGCCAGGCATGCCACCTATCTGCACGGGCGTGGCCGCACCGAGATTGGTGGCCGACGCCATGGCGGCGATATGGGCAGCATACAGGATGTAGGTCCCGGCACTGGCCGCACGTGCGCCGGAGGGCGCGACAAAGGCAGCAACCGGCACCCCGGAGTTCAATATGGCGCGAATGATATCGCGCATGGACTGATCGAGCCCTCCCGGCGTATCCATGCGCAGCACGATAAGCGGGCTGGAATCAGCATTGGCCCGCTCGATGCCGCGCACCACGTAAGCAGCCACGCCCGGCCCAATAGCACCCCGAATTTCAAGTTGCACCACGGCATTGCCTGCATAGGCCAGCGGCGAACCCAGAAGCAGAGTAAGGGCCACAAGTACACGGCAGACGAATAGCCGGTGTTGAGTTAGCAGACCGTCCATGCAGTCAAGCATAGACTGCTGCGGCCAGTCTTGCAGGAATAAAGCCAGCCGGCGTGATCAGCATACCCGGGGCTTCGATGCTACAAAGGCTGGAGCACACAAAAAAAGGGCGGTCCGAGGACCGCCCTTTGGTTTGCAGCTTTTCGGGATTAGCCGAAGAAGCGGAAGTGAGCCGAAGATGCCATCAGCAGCAGCATCGGGATCGACAGGATGGTGTTGGTACGGGAAGCAATCAGGGCGCGCTTGCCCAGAGTTGCCTTCTCGTCGGCAGTAGCGCCTTCAACGATACCCAGAATCTTCTTCTGTGCAGGCCAGATGATGAACCAGACGTTGAACCACATGATGATGCCCAACAGGCCACCGATCTGGATGTCCCAACCCGGCATCATGCCGCCGTGACGCATACCCATGTACAGGATGACACCGAAGATCAGGGTGAACATTGCGCCCCAACGGAACCACCACATCACGCGACGAACAACGCTGTCTGCCTTGAACAGGTCAGCCTTGGTGTCTGCCGACAGGCCGCCCATGGACGGAACCTGACAAAAGTTCAGGTAGTACAGCAGGCCGATCCAGGTGATGCCGGCCAGAAAGTGACCCCAGCGGGACAGGCCGCCAACCAGTTCATTGATGGCCGGAGCAGTATCGCCGCTCATGCCGATGCCCAGAATAACAGCAGCCAGTGCGAAACCGGCAGCCAGAGCGAGTTTATGATTTGTGAAAATACCCATGTTTTCCTCCAATGGAAGTTGTTGAATGCGACGCACTATACCGATTTATAGTTAAAGCGAACACCTAAATGAAATAGGGAATTTGCTGAATTGTCCCAACGTGCCACAATCGCAGCTTGCAAAGATGCGTGCTTTGCCCTACCAATTCACCTGTGATGGATGAGGAGAACCAATGAGTGAAACAAAAGCCTCCTGGAAACCGGGCAAGAAGGATGCGCTGTTCCTCGGCGCGGTGTTGACAGTCATCGTATTACTGCTGCTCGGCACCAGCGAACGCACCACCAAAGCAACCCCTAACGATGATGTGCACCGCGCGGCCATCTCGCACGAAGTCTGCATGCAGTGCCACGATGCGCAGGGTGTGCGTCCGCAGCCGCTGGGCCATGCCAGCAGCGTGCAGTGTTTTCAGTGTCATACGCAACCCAAAGACTGGCAGGGAGCAGGCAAATGAAGACCGTCGGCATCAGCATTAAGCTCGGCGATGCGCGTGCCACAGCAGTGGCCGTGGAGCTCATCGACTGGCTCAGGCAACAGGGCAAGACGGTATGCATTGATGACAGCTTGCAGGAGATCTGCGGCGACTACTGCACCTCGCTGGATGAAATGCCGAGCAATGTGGACCTGATGCTGGTACTCGGCGGCGACGGAACCCTGCTTACCGTCGCCCGCCATTTCATCGGTTCCGAAACCCCGATTCTGGGCGTCAATCTGGGCCGGCTGGGCTTCCTCACCGAGACTCCGGTAGGCGATATGTTCAAGGCCGTGGCCACGGTGCTTGCCGGCCGTGGCGAGGTGGTGCGGCATTTCAGCCTGCACGCCGAGGCCTGGCGCAATGGTGAAATGATCACCAGCGGCCACGCCATCAACGATGTGGTACTGCAACGCAACCGCCATCCGCGCATGATCGAATTCGAGATGCGGGTGGCCGGACATTTCGTATTTCGCGTGCGTGCCGACGGGCTCGTCCTGGCCACACCAGCCGGTTCCACGGCCTATGCCCTGTCTGCCGGCGGTCCGATTGTGCATCCGGGACTCGATGCCATCACCGTAGCGCCGGTGTGCCCGCACATCCTGTCCAACCGACCGATTGTGCTGCCGGCCAGCGAATCCATCAGCCTGCGCCTGACCGAGATGCCGGCTCCCGGCGCTCTGAATCTGGACGGGCAGATGCGCATGGAATTGCAGGAAGACGATGAAATCCGCGTGTGCAAAGCAGACACCATATCGCTGGCCTATCTGCCGGGGCGCAACTACTACAATGTGTTGCGCAATAAACTGCACTGGACCGGCCGGGCCGACAAAGAAACGCATGACGAATAAGCCCGCGCATCTGTATCGGGAACGCAGATGTTAAGCGAACTCCACGTTCGCCAGTTTGCCCTGATCGAGGATGTACAGCTTGATTTGAGCGGCGGCATGACGGTATTTTCAGGTGAGACGGGCGCGGGTAAATCCATGCTGGTTGATGCGCTCGGTGCAGCCTTCGGAGCACGTGCCAGCAGCGACTGGGTGCGCCACGGCTTCGACAAGGCCGAGGTGAGCGCTGTTCTCAGCGACGTACACGACATTCTCGAATCACTGCTCTCCAAACACGACCTGGATGATAGCGATGACACATTGGTACTGCGCCGGGTGATCCGTTCTGATGGCTCCTCGCGCGCCTATATCAACGGCTCGCCCGTACCGGCTCGCGTCCTGCAGGATATCGGCAATCTGGTGTTGGATATGCACGGTCAGCATGAGCATCAATCCCTGTTGCGCCCCGAATTTCAACGCGGGTTGATTGATGCCACTATCCCAGAAAGCCTGAAGAAGGGCGTTGCCGAAGCCTGGCGCAGTTTTCTGGAGCAGCGCGCAGCCCTTGCCTATGTTATGGAAAGCCAGCAGCGCGGCGTGCGCGAAGAAGCATGGATGCGCGAGGAATGCGCCCGTCTGAAAGCGCTGGAGCTGTATGCCGGGGTGTGCGACGAATTGCAGCAGCAGGTGGATGGCGGCCGGCATTATGCACAGATCGTTGATGCTGCAGCACAGGCACTGAATGTGCTTGAGGAAGAGGAAGGCGATGTGCGCAGCCGGCTGGCCGCATGCCTGCATGCCTTGCAGCCGGTAGCCGATTTTCGACCGGAACTCGGCGAAGCGGTGGACCTGCTAAATCAGGTGGATGCGCTGCTCGGCGAGACGGCCCCCAATCTGCGCGCCGTGCTGGATAACGAATTCGATGCCGCAGCCCTGCAGGCTGCTGAATCAAGACTGATGGATATTCACGAGGCCATGCGGCGCAATCAGACCGATGAGGCAGGCCTGCTTACTGTATTTGCAGAACTGGAAGACAAGATTTCCCGGCTCGATACCGGCATGTGGGATGAGGATGCGCAGCGTCAAAGGCTGGATGCGGCAAGGCAGGATTTCCTTGCACAGTCAGCGACCCTATCGAAGGCGCGCATCAAGTCTGGACAGAAACTGGTAAAAGACCTGCGCCCGTTCCTCGATCGGCTGGCGCTGGCCGGTATGCAGCTGGAGGTGGTGGTACAGGAAAGGCCCGAGGAAGAATCGGCATGGGGCGAATTCGGTGCCGATAACGTGACGCTCATGGCAGCCTCCAATCCGGGCGAACCGTTTCGCGAGCTTGCGGCCGTGGCCTCGGGCGGCGAAATGTCACGTCTGGTGTTGGCTTTAAAGGGATGTGGGGCGATGCGCGTTATGCCGCAGATAGCCGTATTCGACGAGGTGGATACCGGCATCGGCGGGGAAACCGCATGGTGCGTCGGCGAACTGCTGGCCGCCATGGGCGAGGCCCGTCA
>CAZQTO010000056.1:0-271 GCA_964596375.1 uncultured Zetaproteobacteria bacterium
GTTCATCGAGGCCTTGGGTCTGATCAAGATGGCGGCCGCAGGGGTCAATAAGGAGCTCGGCAAGGTGGATGCAGCAGAAGCCGAGCTGATCGCACAGGCATCCAATGAGGTTGCCGAGGGGCGCTGGGACGAGCACTTTCCCCTGGATATCTTCCAGACCGGTTCGGGGACCAGCACAAACATGAATGCCAACGAGGTGATTGCGCATCGCTGTGCACAGATCGACAGCGCTATCGTGGTGCATCCGAACGACCATGTGAACATGGGGCAA
>CAZQTO010000056.1:281-3490 GCA_964596375.1 uncultured Zetaproteobacteria bacterium
AATCTTCCAACGATGTGATTCCCACAGCCATGCATATCGCTGCTGCCGATTTGCTGGTGCATGGCCTGCTTCCGGCGCTTAAACATCTGCAGGGGGTTCTGCAAGCCAAGGCCGAAGCGACGATGGATGTTGTGAAAATCGGCCGTACTCATTTGATGGATGCCACCCCGATCACGCTGGGTCAGGAGATTTCCGGCTGGGCTCGTCAGGTCGAGCTTGGCATGGCCCGTCTGGAATCCTGTCTGCCTCGCATCAGCGAACTGGCACAGGGGGGGACTGCTGTCGGCACAGGCCTGAATACGCATCCGGAATTCGGTACGCGCATGGCCAAATCGCTGTCCGTGATTTATGGCATTGCCTTCAGTGAGGCGGCCAATCATTTCGAGGCGCAGGCGGCGCAGGATGCGGCGGTGGAGTTGTCCGGTGCTCTGAAGACAGTAGCGGTCAGCCTGCTGAAAATTGCCAACGATGTGCGTCTTCTCAATATGGGGCCGCGCTGCGGCATCGGCGAAATTACCGTGCCGGCCGTGCAGCCCGGTTCATCCATCATGCCCGGCAAGGTCAATCCTGTGATTGCCGAATCCTTGGCGCAGGTGTGCGCGCAGGTGATTGGCAACGATGCGGCGATTACCGTTGGCGGCGCTTCCGGCCTGCTTGACCTGAATGTGATGCTGCCGGTGATGACGCATAATCTGCTGGAATCCGAAAGGCTGCTGGCCAGTGCCAGCCGCATGTTTGCCGACAAATGCATTGCAGGGCTTGCTGCCAATATTGAGAAATGCGAACAGCAGATCGAATGGAGTATGAGTATGGTGACCTCGCTGGCTCCGGTTGTCGGCTATGACAGGGCTTCGGAAATTGCCAAACAGGCTGTGGCTGAAGGTAAGACGGTGCGCCAGCTTTGTGTTGAGCAGAAGCTTTTTCCCGAAGCCGAGCTTGATCGCCTGCTTGACCCCTCAGGTATGCTTGCTCCGAAAGACTAGCCTTTGCTGCGGTGTTTTCTCGACAGGGGCAGCTGCCTTTCGTAAGCTTCGGCGCACAGATGAAACGAGGCATTCGATGAACAAGCCAATGGAAAAAAAACAGGCACAACTGGTGCTCGCCGACGGGCGGCTTTTTAACGGGCGGGCTTATGGCGCTATCGGGCACTGCGTCGGCGAGGTGTGTTTCAACACGTCTCTCACCGGTTATCAGGAAATCCTTACCGACCCCTCGTATACCGATCAGATCATTACCTTTACCTATCCGCATATCGGCAATGTCGGCGTCAATGATGTGGATATGGAGTCCGCCAATGTGTCGGTGCGCGGCCTGATTGTGCGCGCTCCCACCCAGATTACCTCCAATTATCGCTCCGAGCAGGACCTGCAAGACTGGCTGGCCGAGCGCAAGGTGGTCGGCATCGCCGGCATTGATACACGGGCACTGGTCCGCCACTTGCGCGACAACGGCGCACAGAATGGCGTGATTGCCTCCGATGGCATGTCGGTTGAAGAAGCGCTGCAACTGGCACGAGAGTGGGATGGGCTGGAAGGACGCGATCTGGTCGGGCAGGTAAGTTGCCGCGACAAGTTCGTCTGGGATGTCGGTAGCTACAACATCGACAGCGCCATGTTTGAAACGCCTGAGTTGCATAAGCATGTGGTGGCTTTCGATTTCGGTTGCAAGCAGAACATCCTGCGCAAGCTGGTGGATCGTGGCCTGAAGGTGACCGTAGTGCCTGCCTCAAGCTCGGCTGCCGAGGTGCTGGCTTTGAAGCCCGACGGTATTTTCCTGTCCAACGGGCCGGGCGATCCGGCGGCGGTTTCGTATGCGGTGGATACCATCCGTGATCTGCTCAAGGCCGACACGCCGATTTTCGGCATCTGTATGGGCCATCAACTGCTTTCGCAGGCGCTGGGATTATCCACCTTCAAGCTGAAATTCGGTCATCGCGGCGGCAACCATCCGGTGAAGGATGAAACCACAGGTAAGATCGAGATCACCAGTCAGAACCACGGCTTTGCGGTGCATGATGAAAATGTGCCTGAGCATGTCGAGATTACCCATCGCTCGCTGTTCGATGGCACGGTAGAAGGCCTGCGCGTTAAAGACAGGCCCGTGTTTTCGGTGCAATACCATCCCGAAGCCAGCCCGGGCCCGCACGATGCCGACTATCTCTTCGACCGTTTCGCCGCTCTGCTTGACTAACAATTAGCCAAAAGCGCGCGGCGTTCTTTAGCTGTGCTTGGAGGCTTAAGCCGGCTGGGATAGGCTGCCGCCATGCAATCATTGGACATCGCAATTACCGCCCTGTTTGCCGTTGGTTTGTTGCAGGCTGGTTGGCTGAGTCTCGCAGCAGCCCGCCGCAGTGTGCCTTCATCCCTGCTCATTCGCGGCGTGTGGTCGCTTTCCAGTATCTGGGTGTTGTTATGGCCGGTGTACACCTCTGTTACCCCGCTGTTTGTCGCTATCGCCATATTTGCGCTTACGGTGAGTGTGCCTGTATGGCTTAAGCCGGCGGCTTGTCGGCAGCTGGTTATCGCATGGTCGGATGGTAAAGCGCTGCCCTGGCCGATGTGGATGTTTGTGTTGGCCCTGACGGGGGCTGCGATGCAGTTCTCTTTTTATCCCGAATTCGGTTTTGGTACCGCCCTCAGTCTTTGTCTTGGCCTTCCTCTGGCCCACTGGTGGGATCGAGCAGGCCACTTATGCCTGCGTTTCCCGGCCAATCCGGGGCAAACCCTTCCCGGTCATATCAGTTTGATTATTACAGTGGTTATCTGTTGCGGCTGGAGCCTGCATGTTTATCAACAGATCGGCTGGTTTGAATCGCTGACCGCCACCTTGCTGGCCGGCTGTGCTGCATCGGCGGCGCGCGGCTTGATTGTGCATCCTTTTAACGTGCCGGTGATTGCCTTGGCGATTGGGGGTGCACTTTGGCTGTTGTGAGTATTCAGGGAATCGACGATCTCATCCGTCAGGCACTGGCTGAGGATGCCGTTGATTCTGATCTGACCGCACAGGCGACGATTGCCGCTGCGCAGACAGGCACCGCACTGATGAGTGCCAAGGCTGCCGGGGTGCTGTCCGGCCTTGCCGTGGCCGACCGGGTGTTCGCCCTGCTGGATGCGGATATTCTGTGCGACTGGCAGTGCGCCGATGGCGATACCGTCGAACCCGGCGATTGCATTGCCACCCTGACAGGCCCGCTGCGCTCGCTACTCTCT
>CAZQTO010000056.1:3500-14235 GCA_964596375.1 uncultured Zetaproteobacteria bacterium
AACGCACGGCGCTGAATTTCATTCAGCATCTTTCGGGCATCGCCAGCGCCACGCACGCATTTGTCGAAGCGCTGTCCGGCACAGGTTGTGCTGTTGTGGATACGCGCAAGACCACGCCTGGCCTCAGGTATCTGGAAAAGCAGGCGGTGTTGCACGGCGGCGGTCTGAATCATCGCATGGATCTGGCCAGCGGCATGCTCATCAAGGAAAATCATATCATGGGCGCAGGTTCCATTGCCGTGGCGGTTGCCCGTTGTCGAGAATTGCTTGGCAGGCATGAGCATGCATCCGATGTCTGGATTGAGGTGGAGTGCGAAACGATGGGTGAATTGCGCCAGGCCGTGGATGCAGCACCCGATATTATCCTGCTCGATAATATGAGCCCACAGCTGACAAGGCAGGCGCGGGACATGGTGCCTGCTTCCATCGTGCTTGAATCCTCCGGCAATATCACCCTGAGCAATGCGCGTTCCTATGCCGAAACCGGTGTGGATCGTATTGCCATCGGTGCCATCACCCATTCGGCACCGGCGCTGGATATTTCGATGCGCGTCAGCGCTGCTGCGGCCGGGATCTGATAGATATGCATGCAACGCGCGAGGCCCTGCTGCATCGCTTGAGTGCGGGCAACAAGGAGCTGTCGGGCGAAGAGCTGGCTGCTTCACTCGGTATCAGTCGCACGGCGGTGTGGAAACATGTGCATGCGTTGCAGGCCGAGGGCCTTGATATCCGCGCAGAACGGGGGCGTGGCTACCGGCTGTACGATGATGTGCTGGTTGCATCATTGCTTGCCGAAGGCCTGGCCGGCTTGCGTATCGGCAGTCGTTGCGTGGTCATGCCTGAAGTGGATTCGACCAATAGTGAGCTGATGCGTCTGGCGACGCAGGATGGCGGGGCGGCTCCCGATGGCACGGTGCTACTGGCCGAAAGGCAAACACGTGGTCGCGGCCGCCTGCAGCGCGATTGGTTGACTGCACCGCAGCATTCACTGGCCATGTCGGTGCTGTTGCGCCCACCGCTGGCCCCGACCGAGGTGGCACAGTTGCCTTTGCTTACGGCTGTGGCCGTGCAGCAGGCCTTGCTTGATATCGCCCCGCTGCGCATCAAATGGCCGAACGACATCCTGTTTGAGGGGCGCAAGCTGGCCGGCATTCTCACCGAGATGCGTGCCGAGCCAGGTGCAGTGCATGCTGTAGTGATCGGTATCGGCATCAATGTGCGCTCCCCTGAAGGTGGTTGGCCGGAAGCGTTGAGGGCTGTTGCAGGGGATTTGAGCAGTGCCGGTGACCTGAGCGGCATGGCAGGGTATTCGAGCAGTGCAGGAGATGGCATTCGCCGTATGGATGTGGCCCTGGCCGTGCTGCGCCGGCTTGATGCTTTGTATCATGAATACCTTGCGCATGGCTTTGAGCCCATACGTGAGGCGTGGTGGCAGGCGCACGTCGCCTGCGGTCAGCCTGTTCGCGTGCACAACGGTAAGACTTATATCGATGGCGTCGCCGAGGCACTGGATGCCGATGGCGCGCTGTTGCTGCGCACGCCTGCCGGCCTGCAGCGCATCATTACCGGAGATCTTGAGTTGAGGGAGAATATATGAAGCGCCTCCTGTTGGTGGATATTGGCAATACATGCATGGTCTTCGGCTTGTTTGATGATGAGCTCATGCTCGGTCGCTGGCAGCTTTCCAGTGAGCGCAGCCTGACCGCCGATGAGTTGGCCCTGAAGTTGCGCGGCCTGCTCGGCAATCTGCCGGATGCTGATGCGAGCGGGGCCGGCTTCGGGGTTTGCGGCATCATGGCGGCCAGTGTTGTGCCGCATCTTGATGCGGTGCTTAGCGAAGCCTGTGAACAGGTGTTCGGCATGCAGCCGCTGTATGTCGGTGCACCCAGTGTTAAAACAGGCATGGCTGTGGACTACAAGAATCCGCGCGAGGTCGGGGCGGATCGTATCGTCAATGCGGTGGCCGCGCGTGAGAAATTCGGCGCACCGGTCATTGTGCTTGATTGTGGTACGGCGACCACCTTCGATATCGTTTCGCCCGAGGGACATTATGCCGGCGGCTTGATCCTGCCCGGTATGGAGGTGTCGCTTGCTGCCCTTGCTGGAAGGGCCGCCAAGCTGCCCGAGGTTTCCTTTGCAGTCTGTGCCGAACTTATCGGGCGCGATACCGCCGGCAGCATGCAGGCGGGCAGCTACTGGGCTGCGGTGGATGGGCTCTCCGGCATTATCCGCAGGCTTAAGGCTATGCCCGAGTATTCAGCGGCCCCTGTGGTGGCGACAGGGGGCATGGCCGGGCGGATTGTGGGAGCCCTGACGGATGTGGATGAGCATTGTCCGCTGCTTACCCTGCACGGTCTGTTGTTGCTGGCGCGACGCCATTTTCGCTGAGGGTTAAGGCGAGGATGGGGATATGAGGGATCCTGAATGTTGAGACAGATCATCTCTGTGCTTGCGCTTGGTCTGCTGCTCTGGGCAGGCTGGCTTGTCTGGCAGCCGCCTTCGCTTATGCATGCCTCCCGCGCTGCTGTGCAAGCCCTGCCGGAGCGGCCGGGCGATGCCGCAGAGCTGTGGCGGGTGGTGACGCGCCGCATGATTGTGTCGAAATCGGCTGAGGCGATGGGTAAAAGCCTGTTGCAGCGCGGCTTGCCCGCCATATCCCTGGTGCAACAGGAGGATGTGGAGCTGCATGCCTTTGATGATCCGCGAACATTCAAGGTGCGCGACGATGCAGTGCGTGTTCGTAATGCGTGGAGAAAGGCCGGTTTCGATGCCGAGCTTATCAGGCCGGACGGGCAGTTCGGCGTGGCCCTTGGGCGCTTATACCTTGAGGCCTATGCGCAAGCTTTGCAGCGCCGACTGGAAAAGGCAAAGCGCCCTTATACCTATCAGCGACGTCAGCTGAATGTTTCCACATTTCGTTTCACCTTTGCCCCGGCTCCCTATGCCGAGGCCAGGGAGTTGTGGGCCAAGGTGCAGGAGCTCGGCGTGGCCGATCCTGCGCTGATGCGCGAATCGCGGTTCCACCAGATGTTCGCCGATGCTGTCGCTGAACCAGTCCAATAAAGGCATTCGTTTTTTGTTTCGTGGTGAAACCGGTAAAGAATTGATTTAGGGTAAGCAGGAAACTAACAGGAGGGATTCCATGACCCAGGACGAAATGAAACGCGAGGTTGCCAAAGCGGCGCTTGAGTATGTAGTGGACGGCACCATTGTCGGCGTTGGTACCGGTTCGACAGCGAATATGTTTATCGATGCGCTGGCTGCGAAGAAGGATGTCATCAAGGGAGCGGTGGCCAGTTCCGAGGCCACGGCACAGCGTCTGGCAGGGCATGGTATTCCGGTGCTGGATCTGAACGATGCGCTGATGCAGGTGGATTCGCTGTCGGTGTACGTGGATGGGGCCGATGAATTCGATGCCGGCAAAAACCTTACCAAGGGTGGCGGCGGTGCGCTGACGCGCGAAAAGATTGTGGCCGCGGCTTCCGATAAATTTATCTGTATCGTGGATGAAACCAAGCGTGTGAAACACCTTGGTGCTTTTCCTCTGCCTATCGAGGTGATTCCGATGGCCCGCGAACTGGTCGCCGGTATTGCCAGGCGCCTGGGCGGCAAGCCCGTGCTGCGCGAAGGCTTCATTACCGACAACGGCAATCTCATTATTGATGTGCACGGTCTGGTTATCACCGATGCGCGCGCGCTGGAGGACGAACTAAACAGCGTGCCAGGCGTGGTAACTAATGGTATCTTCTCACATCAGGGTGCGGATGTGGTTTTGATGGCCACGCCGAAGGGTGTTGAAACTATCGACTGATCGAATGGGTTTGCGGAAAATGGGGGGGGGATGTGAACAGCGATAAGCGTATAGTGCTTTTGGTCCGTATTGGTTTGTGCCGCCTTTCTTTCTATTTCATGGCTGCTCGTCGAATCGCATGACTATCGGGCGTTTCGCGCTCCCTTACTGGGCCTATGCCATGCTGCTGCTGGTATTTGCCTATTTGTTTTACAGTCTTTGGTATTCGAATCAGGAATTCCGGCACATTACCGGTGTGCACAGCCAGGAAATAGCTGACGTCGAGGATTTTTCTCAGGATGTGCTTGCCTCGCATCTGTGGCTGGCAAAGTATCTTGTTGCTCCGAACGACCCGCAGCATCTGAACATATATCGTCAGAAGGCGACAGCTGTCAGGCAACATGTGGACAGCATCACGGCCATGCTTACAGATGACCGCTTCTCACCTGAAATGACCAAGGAGATTGCGCATGACATCCGCGCTCTTGGCGAGCATTGGTTTCAGGTTGAGCAGTTTGCCGAGCGTCGTATCGCCGATCCCATACACGGTGGGACAAACAGTGAGCTTGATGTTGCCTATGATAAGGAGGTAGATGTCGCGCTCGGACTCGGCGAGAATATTGAGAAGCGTTTGCAGCAGGTGACGGCGCTGGAGACGGCGCAATTCGAACGCAATCGACTTTATTTACTGATCACTGCCGTGCTTGCCATGCTGCTTGCCATGCTGCTCGCCATGTTTGTCCTCTGGCGTGTTGATACGGGGCGCAGACGAAGTGCCGAGCGTGCAGTGACGTCGGCCAAGGCGCTGCAGGAAATGGATGCCCTTTACGAGGCGTCCTTCGAGCAGACCAACGACGCAGTATTTCTGCATGATACCGAAGGACGATTCATTCGCATCAATCGCCGGGCCATGGCGATGTTCGGCTTTCCCGAGGGGGGTGTCGAACGCTTCAGCATCCGTGATGTGCATCCGGATCAGGCGCAGGAGCAATCGCGCGAGCAGTTAGAAATACTGATGCGTGACGGGCACGTTCGTTTTGAAATTCTAATGCGCAGGCAGGATGGAAGCATCTTTCCCGGTGAGGTTTCGGCCACGGTGATACGGCTGAGTGAGCAACTGCTCATACAGGGCGTTGTGCGAGATATTACCAAGCGCAAGCAGAGCGAAGATGCGTTGTTACGGTACACAGAACAGCTGCACGCGCTTGTTGAGGCTGGTCAGCGTGTGAACGCAAGCCTGAACACAGCCGAGGTGCGGCGTTCTCTGGTGGAATCGGCCATGGCCTTACTCAACGCTGAATCCGGGGCTGCCGGCCATTGTGTCGATGGAGCAATGGTGTTTAATGAATACAACCATCAGGGCGCGTGGCAGGAGATTGATTACCGCTTTCCGCCCGGGTATGGCGTACCCGGCTGGGTATTGGAAAACAAAAAAACCTATATATGTGCAGATGCCGCTCACGATTCTCAGGTGGTGGCTGAAATCCAGAAAAATCTTGGCTTCCGCACCTTGATTGATGTCCCCATCATAAATCGAACGGGTGAACTGTTGGGCTGCTTTGAGCTGCACGACAAGGGACATGGCTTGCTATTTGATGAGCAGGATGCGGCATTGCTGAACGGCCTTGCAGCCAGTGCCGCCATTGCATTGCAAAATGCCGATATTCTTGCCAGGCAAAGGGAGACAGAAGCTGCCCTAAGGGAATCCGAGGCGCGCTTTCGCACGCTGGTCGAGCAATCGCCGCTCAGCATTCAGGTATTTTCTACGGACGGGAAAACACTACAGGTTAACAAGGCGTGGGAAGCGCTCTGGGGTGTGTCGGCGGATTTTATCAAGGATTACAATGTATTGCACGATCAGCAGTTGGTGGATAAGGGCGTGATGCCCTATATGAAGAAGGCTTTTGGCGGAGAGGCGACGGAAATTCCTCCGGTCAACTATAACCCGGGGGAGAATATTGAGCTTCGCGGACCGCCCAGTGATCGCTGGGTGCGCGCTTTTGTTTATCCCGTCCGGGACGATAAGGGAGCGATCAGCCAAGTGATTCTCATGCATGAGGACATTACCGAGAAACAGGAATTAGACAGGCAATTGCGTATGGCATCCTTTTCTCTGGACAGTATATCCGATGCCGCCTTTTGGATCAGGTCTGATGCCAGCTTCATCTACGTCAACGATGCAGCTTGCCGGAGGCTGGGTTACACGCGTGAAGAGCTGATGACTATGGGTGTGAGCGACATCGACCCCACATTTCCCGGCGTTGTTCCAAATTACTGGGACACGCTCAAAGAAAATCGTCATATGACCTTTGAAACCACGCATTACGCCAAAGACGGCCATGAAATTCCTGTAGAGGTAAGTATCAACTACCTGGAATTCGGCGATCAGGAGATCAATTGCTCTTTTGCTCGCGATATCAGCGAACGCAAAAAAGCCGAGCAGGAAAAGGGCGAGCAGCAGCAGAAGTTGGAGCATGTGCAGCGATTGGAGAGTCTCGGAGTGCTGGCCGGTGGCATCGCGCACGATTTCAACAATCTGCTTACTGTTATTATGGGGCATTCTTCCCTCCTGCGTCGCAAGGTTTCGCCATCGGATGATACGGCCGAGAGCCTGCAGGCCATCGAGGAGACCAGCCACAAGGCTGCCGACCTGTGCAAGCAGATGTTGGCCTATGCCGGCAAGGGAAAGTTTGTCGTGCAGCCAGTCAATCTTTCCGAACTGGTCGGCGAGATGGCGCGCCTGCTGGAGGTAACCATCGCGAATAGTTCGGTGTTGCGCTATGACCTTGATCCAAATCTGCCGGCAGTAGAGGCGGATATCGCCCAGATGCAGCAGGTCATCATGAATCTGGTCATCAATGCCAGCGAGGCGATTGAAGGGCAAAACGGTCTGATTGTCGTTGCCAGCGGCGTGATGCAGGCAGATAACGACTATTTGCAGTCTGTATATATCGAAGAAAGGGCGTTGCAGCCGGGGCGCTATGTCTGGCTGGAGGTGAGCGATACAGGTTGCGGCATGGATGATGAAACCATGGCGCGGCTGTTCGAGCCCTTCTATACCACCAAATTCACCGGTCGCGGGCTCGGCATGAGTGCGACGCTCGGTATCGTTCGTGGCCATGATGGAGCCATCAAGGTGTATTCAGAGCCAGGAAAGGGAACGGCTTTCAAGGTGCTGATTCCGGCCAGTGACCAGATGGCTGTGCCGTTGAGTCATGTCGCAGGCGATAGCGGTCAGGTTAGGGGGCGTGGCAGACTGATACTGATTGTCGACGACGAGAAAAATATCCTAACTGTGGCTGCGGTCATGCTTGAAGACGCCGGTTATCGAACATTGCAGGCTGCGGATGGCGTGGAGGGCGTTGAGATGCTCAGGGCGCACCGTGACGAGATTGATTGCGTGCTGCTGGATATGACCATGCCGCGCATGGGTGGCGAGGAGGCGTTCACCGAGATGCGGCGCATCAAGCCGGATATAAAGGTCGTACTCTCCTCCGGCTACAACCAGCAGACCGCCACGCAGCGCTTTACCGGCAAGGGTCTGGCAGGTTTTGTGCAAAAGCCCTATACCCCGGACATCCTTCTTGCTGCCTTGGACGAGGTTATGAATCCGCCGCAATAGGCAGAGTTCGCTAAGCAAGATGCTCATCACAAAGTATTCATCTGTGTCAAATCGACACGCTTTTCTTTTGGCCAAACATGGTTGATTTTCCCTGTCTGAGGATGAGCGGATGGCGAGGTCGAAGGCGGGATGAAACACGGTGCTAAACAGCGGTTGACACGCAATGGCTGTCTCACTAATGTTCGCGACCCTTCGGCACCCCTGCTGTGCAGGTGCGTCGGAATAGATAAAAAGAAGAGGTAACTGATGCCAACAATCAATCAGTTGATCCGCAAAGGCCGTAAGGACAAGCGGAAAATCAACAAGGTTCCCGCGCTGGACGCATGTCCGCAGCGCCGTGGTGTTTGCACGCGTGTGTATACCACGACGCCAAAGAAGCCGAACTCGGCTTTGCGTAAAGTAGCTCGTGTGCGTCTGACCAATGGTCATGAAGTCACTGCGTATATTCCCGGTGAAGGCCACAAGCTGCAGGAGCATTCGGTTGTATTGATTCGCGGCGGCCGCGTGAAGGATTTGCCCGGCGTTCGTTACCATATTCTGCGCGGTGTGCTGGATACGTCCGGCGTGGACGGTCGTAAACAGGCCCGTTCCAAGTACGGCGCCAAGCGTCCGAAGTAGGAGTATAAGTAATGCCTCGTAAAGGTGCTGCCCAGATTCGTCCCGTCACCCCGGACGCCAAGTATGGCGACCGCATGGTTTCTACCGTGGTTAACAAGGTGATGTGGGATGGCAAGAAGAATACGGCCGAGCAGATTGTCTATGGCGCGATGCAGTTCGCAGCCGACCGTCTGAAAATCGAGCCGCTGAGTGCTTTGCACAAGGCGCTGGAGGCTGTGAAGCCGCTGGTTGAAGTGAAGTCACGCCGTGTTGGTGGCGCCACTTATCAGGTGCCGATGGAAGTGTCCGAGCGTCGCAAGGAATCGCTGGCCGTTCGCTGGTTGGTGGAATACTCCCGCAAGCGCTCCGAGCACACCATGCTGGAGAAGCTTGGTAATGAGATTGTGGATGCCGTGTCTGATCGTGGCGGTGCATTCAAGAAGCGTGATGAGACCCATCGTATGGCGGAAGCCAATAAGGCATTTGCACATTACCGTTGGTAGGTTTGTAGCAGTTTAATTTTATTGTTTGATTGTTCTTAATAGATTTGATGCAAGGAGAAAGGGATCGTGGCCCGTAAGACACCTTTAGCGCGTGTGCGCAACATCGGCATTATGGCGCATATTGACGCCGGCAAGACTACGACGACCGAGCGTATCCTTTTTTATACCGGCGTAACCCACAAGATTGGTGAGGTGCACGACGGTGCTGCAACCATGGACTGGATGGCCCAGGAGCAGGAGCGTGGTATTACCATCACCTCCGCTGCGACGACCTGCAGCTGGAAAGATCATCATATCAACATCATCGACACCCCCGGGCATGTGGACTTCACCATTGAGGTGGAGCGTTCGCTGCGCGTGCTTGATGGCGCTGTCGGCGTGTTTTGCGCCGTTGGTGGCGTAGAGCCGCAGTCCGAAACAGTGTGGCGTCAGGCCGATAAATATCACGTGCCGCGTATGGCTTTTGTTAACAAGATGGACCGTACCGGCGCCCGCTTCTTCGAAGTGGTGGATGAGATTGGCGAGCGTCTTGGCCACAATGCCGTGCCGATCAACCTGCCTATCGGTAACGAAGAGAACTTCAAGGGTATCATTGATCTGGTAGCTATGAAGGCGGTGCTCTGGCACGACGAAGCCATGGGCGCACAGTACGATATTGAAGAGATTCCCGCAGAGTTGGCCGAGCAGGCTGCCGAGTATCGTGAAAAATTGCTGGATGCTGTTTCCATGGTTGATGAAAGCCTGATGGAGAAGTACCTCGGCGGTGAAGAGATCAATGAAGCCGAGCTTAAGGCTGCAATCCGCAAGGCTGTGATCAGTATCGAAATGATTCCTGTTTTGTGCGGTACCGCATTCAAGAACAAGGGCGTGCAAACGCTGCTTGATGCCGTGGTTGATTATATGCCGGCCCCGGTCGACGTGCCTGCCATCAAGGGACACAAGATTGATTCCGAAGAGGAAGACACGCGGCCAAGTTCCGATGATGAGCCGTTTTCAGCGCTTGCCTTTAAGGTGATGACCGATCCCTTCGTCGGCACGCTGACCTTCTTCCGCGTCTATTCAGGCGTGCTTGAGGCTGGGTCCTATGTGATTAACTCCACCAAGGACAAGAAAGAGCGCATCGGCCGTATTCTGCAGATGCACGCCAATGAGCGTAAAGAGATGAAAGAAGTGCGCGCCGGCGATATCGCTGCTGCCGTGGGTCTGAAGAGCACCACGACCGGTGACACCCTGTGCATCGATTCCTCACCGATTATTCTCGAGCGTATGGAATTCCCTGAACCGGTGATTTCCGTTGCCATCGAGCCGAAGACCAAGGCCGATCAGGAAAAGATGGGCATTGCGCTGGGCAAGCTGGCTGCCGAAGATCCGTCCTTCCGCGTGCACACCGACGAGGAGACTGGTCAGACCATCATCTCCGGTATGGGTGAGCTGCATCTGGAAATTCTGGTGGATCGCATGAAGCGCGAGTTTGCTGTGGATGCCAATGTCGGCAAGCCGCAGGTGGCCTATCGCGAAACCATTCGTAACACCGTCAAGGCCGAAGGCAAGTTTGTGCGCCAGTCCGGTGGTCGCGGCCAGTATGGTCACGTCTGGCTGGAGATTTCTCCGCAGGAGCCGGGTGCCGGCTTCCTGTTCGAAGACAAGATCGTCGGTGGTGCTGTGCCACGCGAGTACATTGGCGCGGTTGGCAAGGGTATTGAAGAGGCCATGCAGAACGGTGTTCTGGCCGGTTACCCGATGGTGGATATCAAGGCAAGCCTGTATGACGGCTCTTACCATGATGTCGACTCCTCGGAAATGGCCTTCAAGATAGCCGGTTCCATGGGTTTCAAGGCTGGTTGTAATCAGGCCAAGCCGGTTTTGCTGGAGCCGATCATGAAGGTTGAGGTGGTTACGCCCGAGGATTACATGGGCGACATCGTTGGCGATCTGAACCGTCGTCGCGGCAACATTCATGGTATGCACGATCGCAGTGGTGCCAAAGTGATTGATGCGCTTGTGCCGCTGTCCGAGATGTTCGGTTATTCCACGCAGTTGCGTTCGATGTCTCAGGGTCGTGCCAACTACACTATGCAGTTCGAGCACTACGAAGAAGTGCCGACCAATATCACCAAAGAAATTATCGCCAGCGTCAAAGGTTGAAGCAGGTAAGGGATAGGAGCTGAAAAATGGCTAAAGCAAAATTTGAGCGGACGAAGCCGCACGTCAATATTGGAACGA
>CAZQTO010000057.1:0-14230 GCA_964596375.1 uncultured Zetaproteobacteria bacterium
ACCGTGAAACGCATATTAAAAAACATTCACGACATTCAAACGCCCTATCAACTGGCTGGGGGACGAGGATTCGAACCTCGGTTGACGGAGTCAGAGTCCGTAGTCCTACCGCTAGACGATCCCCCATTCGGGACCGCGAACTATAAGAATGAAGCTTGCCAAGTCAACCTCATCAGCAGGCGGGCCAGGCATTCACGAACGAAACATCTCCAGCACTGGGAATTCGAAGCTCAGGCAACGATCGACTGGCGAATTTCCACCGCCTTCTCCTCACCGCACAAGCGGGCAATCAGACGCAGGGAGAACTCCACTGCAGTGCCCGCCCCGCGACTGGTAATAAGAAAATCATCCTCCACCACGGCATCGTCCACATACACCGAAGATGGCTGTAAAGCCTCCATTTCCTCACGACAGGCAGGATAGGAGGTTACCCGTCTGCCCGCCGTCAACCCGTAGGCGGCCAGCGCAGTGGGTGCGGCGCATATTGCAGCAATGGATTTGCGCTCGGCCCGCAGGCGCTCAACCACAGCCTTCACACTTGCATCATCACGCAGCAGATGCGCATTGGGCAGCCCTCCGGGCAACACCACCATGTCCCAGTCATCATGCATCACATCATTCAGAGCCGCATCAGGTAAAATGCTGATGCCGGAGCGACCGGTCACTGTTGCGCCATCGAGACTGGCCATACAAACCTCGACACCGGCGCGGCGCAAAATATCCACCACCGCTACAAATTCGATTTCCTCAACACCTTTGGCAAACGGAACCAATACTCTAATCATGCCTTACCTCCAATGATCCATATCCGACTTGTACCACCGAATACACCGAACAGGAATCCCTGCATCGGCCGAAACATCTTCTGTGCTGTCATTTGCCTGCCATGCCAATGTAATTCACGTGTCACTAGCCAGCAGCAGCATACCGGCACACGACATGGAGGAATTGCATGCTGAATGTCGAGACACTGACTGCGCAACACCTGCCGGGACTGCAAAACAGACCGGCACTACTGCGTAAATCGCTGAAGGCTGCATTGCGCATCCTGTTTCACGAAAAGCAGTTGCATCGCTTTCAGGCAAGCTACCCGCATCTCGAAGGCTTCGATTTTGTCGATCAGCTCCTCGAATACTTCGATTTCAGTTATTCGCTGCGTGGTAACGAGCGCGAATGCATTCCGCAATCCGGACGTGTTGTCATCATTGCCAACCACCCCATCGGCACGCTGGACGCCGCTGTGCTGGTTCGTCTTGTCGGTGAAATCCGGCGTGACGTCAAGGCGGTAAGCACGCAAGTCCTGTCCGGCATCAAACCCCTTTCTCCGCTTCTCCTGCCAGTGGACAATATGGGCGGCCAAAGCAGCCGGGAGCAGCTCAAAGCCGTTTACAGGCATCTGGAAAACGAAGGCGCGGTTATTATTTTTCCAGCCGGCGAGGTCTCTCGCATGAGCCCGACCGGTATCCGCGACGGACACTGGTACAGCGGCTTTCTGCGTATCGCCACGGCCACGCGTTCGCCGATCCTGCCTATCTATATCGATGGCAGGAACTCGCTGTTCTTCTATGCTCTGTCGCTTTTTTCGCGGCCTTTATCCACCCTCTGGCTGGTTCGCGAAATGTTCAAACAGGCACGCCGCTCGGTGCACATATCCATTGGCAATCCAGTGTCCTACGACAGCTACCAGCGCACCCACCTGCCACTGAAATCGCGCGTCAAACTGTTCCAGCGTCATGTCTACCGCATCGGCAAACAGAAAGAGCCGGTTTTCGCAACGCAGCGGGCCATCGCGCATCCGGAGGATCGGCAGCTACTCAGACGGGAAATCCACGCCTGTGAGAAGCTCGGCGAAACCCGCGACAACAAACACATTTACCTGTTCGATTTCAATCCAGACTGCTGCATCATGCGCGAAATCGGCCGTTTGCGTGAAATCTCCTTCCGGGCGGTCGGCGAAGGCACCGGACAACGCCGCGATGTCGATCCTTTCGACCGCCACTGCCGGCAGATTATCCTCTGGGACGAATCGGAGTTCGAAATCGTGGGCGCTTACCGCCTGCGCGACACCCGAAACTATGCTCAACAGGCAAGCGAAACCTACAGCGCCACCTTATTCGATTTTCACCCCCCTATGCAGCCGATTCTTGAGAAAGGCCTGGAACTCGGCCGCAGTTTTGTGCAGCCACGATACTGGGGCAAACGCAGCCTTGATTACCTGTGGTTCGGTATCGGTGCCTTCCTGCGCAACAACCCCGATTACCGCTACCTGTTTGGACCGGTGAGTATCAGCGATACCTATCCGGTAGCCGCCAAGGATATGCTGATTTATTTCTACACCACCTATTTCGGTGAACAAACAGCAACAGCCAAAGCTCGCCTACCGTATTGTCTAAGTGCCGAGACCGTTCAGCAAATGCAGGAAGTTTTCAGTGGCACAGATAGCAAACAAGATTACATGCTGCTGAAAAACCGGCTGGGTCATCTGGGCTGTAGCGTGCCAACCCTGTTCAAACAGTATGGTGAATTATGTGAAGCCGGTGGCGTACGTTTTCTGGATTTCAATATTGATCCGGACTTCGCCGATTGCGTAGATGGATTGGCAGTCGTCGATCTTACCATGTTGAAAAAGTCGAAATACAAACGTTACATCGATCCGACAGCGTTAGAGAATTAGGGGGTTTTACATGTGGATGGCTCCTTCCTATCTTCCTGCCATGCATTTTCTGATTATCCAGCATCTGGACATTGAGCCTCCAGCACTCATTGCCGATGTGCTGCGCGATGCAGGGCATGAACTCAGATACGCGCATCCAAGGGAGGGTGAAGCCCTGCCGCAGAACACGCATGATCTTGCCGGCGTTGTCATTATGGGCGGCCCGCAATCGGCCAACGACAACCACCTGCCATATATTCAAGCTGAACTGGAATGGATTGAGCAACGTATCCGCGAGGGCCTTCCAATGCTCGGCATCTGTCTCGGGGCCCAGCTCATGGCCAAGGCAGCCGGAGCAGTCATCTCCGCATCTCCATCCCGGGAGCTGGGATGGTGTCGGGTTTTTCCTGCATCGAATGCAGCAAGCGACCCCTTGTTTTCTTCCATGCCCGATGACGGGCTGACGGTCTTTCAATGGCATGGCGAAACATTCTCAATCCCCGATACCGCAACGCTGATTGCCACACATCCGAATGTGCCGGCGCAGGCATTTCGGTTGGGCAGAGCCCAATACGGCATGCAGTTCCATTTCGAGGTCGATGCACCACTGATTCATCAATGGATCGAGGCAGGCGTCAGCGAACAAGCCCATCTCGGAATTGAAGGCATCGACAGGCTGCATGAGCAAACCCAGCTACATCTTCATGCAATGCGTGAGCATGGCCGACAGACCGTGCTGAACTGGCTGTCATTGCTGCACTAGGGCCTGTTAGCCTTAAAAAGGGCGCGACCAATGGCCACGCCCTTTCTGATTCCAATCAGGCCGTTTAGTGGCCGGCCATATCCTGTTCCGGATTGGAGCTGATCTTGTGGATAGCCAGATCCGCACCCTGATACTCATCCTCTTCGGACATTCGAATACCGATGGTCGCCTTGATGACGCCATAGACGACAAACCCGCCGGCCACAGCAATGCTCAAGCCTGTCAGTGTCCCTATCAACTGGGACATGAAGGTAACGCTGCCAGCGCCTCCCAGTGCAGTGGAACCGAAGATGCCGGCCGCAACACCGCCCCATATCCCGGCCCCTCCGTGCAATGGAATCACACCAAGCACATCATCGATTTTAAGACGGTTCTGGATAAGCTGAAAACCATAAACAAACCCTGTGCCGGCAACACCACCGATCATCAGGGCCCCGATTGGATGCACAATGTCGGAGCCGGCACAAATCGCGACAAGACCTGCCAACGCACCGTTGTGCACAAAACCGGGGTCATTTTTACCTGCCACCAGTGCAGCCAGAAGGCCACCGACCATGGCAAGCAAAGAGTTCATCGCCACAAGTCCTGAAACCCCCTCGACATTGCCGGCGCTCATCACATTAAAACCGAACCAGCCGACGCAGAGCACCCACGAACCCAGTGCCAAAAACGGAATATTGGAAGGTAAAATCGCATTCACGCGCCCGGCACTGGTGTATCGCCCCTTCCTCGGGCCAAGCATTAGCACCGCTCCGAGCGCGATAAAGCCGCCCATACCATGCACCACCACCGAGCCGGCAAAATCATGGAACTGTGCACCGAACGTGCCCTCCAGCCATCCCTGATAGCCGTAGTTGCCGGCCCAGATCAATCCTTCGTAAAAAGGATAGACGAGACCTACCAGCAACACCGAGGCCAGCACATTGGGCCAGAAGCGCACGCGTTCGGTAATACCACCGGAGATAATCGCCGGAATGGCAGCTGCAAAGGTCAGCAGAAAGAAAAAATGCACCATTTCGTAGCCGTTGGCCTTGCCGCCCAACACGGACAGTTCAGCTACCGGTGCAAAAAAGGAAATGCCATAGGCGACGAAGAATCCGACAAAAAAGTAAGCCACGGTAGAAAAACCGAAATCGGAAAGCACGCGAATCAGTGCATTCACCTGATTTTTCTTGCGTACCGTTCCTGCTTCCAGAAAAGCAAAACCGGCATGCATGGCGAGCACCATAGCCGCCCCCATGGTCAAAAAGAAAACATCAAACCCTGCGTTATTCATCAAAACCCCCATCCTCCATTATTTAGTTTTTATGATTCAGATAACATAATCCCAGCGCCGATCAGGAAAGCGCCTCGCTATCCTCTTCTCCGGTACGGATACGGATAACCTTCTCCACAGTCTGGACAAAAATCTTGCCGTCACCGACCTTGCCTGTATTCGCAGCCTGGCAAATAGCATCGACTGCCGCCTCGACAAGCTCATCGGCGACAACGATGGTGAGTTCGGCCTTGGGTAAAAAATCCACACTGTATTCGGCACCGCGATACAACTCGGTGTGCCCCTTCTGTCTGCCGTGTCCCTTAACCTCACTGACGGTCATGCCGGAAATACCGATTCCCACAAGCGCATCCTTGATGTCATCGAGCTTGAACGGCTTGATAATCGCTGTGATTTTTTTCATCTATCAACCCTCCTGTTTTCATTTTTTTCGAAACGCTACATAGGTTCGATCCGCGAATTATTTTCGATGGCCGACAGCCTACATATTTTTGCCTCAACCGCATGCAACGGCTCAGCTCTGCTCCTCCCCCGGTTCCGGCATCTCCCCGGCAATGCGGGCAAGCACACCCTGTTGCTGGGCTAGCATGCGTGAATGCAGCAATTGCAGAATAATCTCGCACTGCTTGCCGGCGCGGCGCAGCATTTCCATCCGTTCATCCAACATATCCCGGGCATGCTCGAATGGCAGACGCATACGCGGCCACAAGGGCGATATGCCCGGAACATTCGAGGCCTCCAATTCAGCGATGATGCTTTCAAACAGAACGGACAAATTGTGCACTTCACTGTGCTGTCGGGTTCGCAGGGCGGAAAGCTCGGCAAGTCGCAACATCGAATCACCGCTGTCGCATACCAGTCCGTCCCACTCCTCGGAAGCGACATACTTCACGCGAGACTGACGCATCAAGCGCATGGCTTCAGCGTACAGTCCTGTTTCCTCTTCGCTGTCCCAAACATTCTGATATATGCGCATCACCTGAGCACGCAGGGCCATCATATTGCGCAAGGAATACAGAGCATGACGCACCTCATCGCGCGGTAAAGCAGATGAATTCACCAAGGGCGCAAGTACAAACCCTGCCGCAGCGCCATTCTTCATCTGATCGTTGCCGAAAAGGTAAAGCTGGCCTTCATAGAGCTCGTGTCCAAACATCTCCCCGGCGATCAACCTGTCACAGGCATCCCGCTGCAAGGGTACATCCGAAAAATATGCCTCATACTGGAAGTCGGCAGCCAGTATGTCGCTTTCCTCAGAAAGTTCGGCTAGCGAGCTGGCCTTGCCGAAAACCTCCATATGCCGCCAGATACCGAGAAAATAGAAATAGCGTGAGGCCAGCGAATCATCGGCCAGCGAAATAACCACGGTATAGGTTCGCCCTTTCCCCTGGGCATCGAAGGCCACCACATCCTTATTGCTCAGAGAGATGCCGCTAGCGGTCAGGCCAAGCTCCGAAAGCATGGTCAGACAATGGCCGATAAAGCCGTCGCGCGAGCATTCCTCCTTGGCATAACCCCATACCCGTCCATGCAGAGGAAGGCGATTCGGTTCAAGAATGCGATCATTTAGTGAGAGTGCATGCAATAACAACGGCTTGCTCATCATGTTCTCCTTATTTCCCTAAACGGAAAGCAGGGAGCGACCCTGCGGTCGCCCCCTTTTCCATGAATGCCTTTGCCTGAGGGTGGGTGGTTGGGTGGCTCAGGCACTCATTTGTTGGGCAAACAGATTTATTCGTAAACCTGCTCGCCATGCTGAGTGATATCCAGTCCTTCGCGCTCCTGCTCTTCAGTAACACGCAGTCCAATCATCAGATCAATCAGCTTGAGAATGACGTAAGTCACCACTGCATCGTAAACGATGGTGTACAGCACGGCCTCGCCCTGTACTGCCAACTGATGCGCCATAGTCACGCCCTCGGCAAAACCGGCACCGCCGAAGGAGGAAGATACGAACACACCGGTCAACATGGCACCAACGATGCCGCCCACGGCGTGTACACCAAAGGCATCCAGCGAGTCGTCATAACCCAGCATCTTCTTCAGATTGCTGACAGCCCAGAAGCAGACCAGACCGGCGGCCAGACCAATAGCCAATGCACCCATCGGACCGACAAAACCGGAAGCCGGGGTAATGGCAACCAGACCAGCCACAGCACCTGAGCATGCGCCCAGCAGGGATGGCTTCTTATAAACCACCCACTCGGCGAAGACCCAAGCCAATACAGCCATTGCGGTAGCAACCTGCGTAACCAGCATAGCCATGCCCGCAGTACCATCAGCAGCCAGTTCCGAACCGGCATTGAAGCCGAACCAGCCGACCCACAGCATGGCTGTACCGATCATGGTCAGGGTCAGGTTGTGCGGCATCATGCCTTCCTTGGGATAGCCGATGCGCTTGCCGAGAACCAGTGCGCAGACCAGGCCGGCTACACCGGCATTGATATGCACCACCGTACCACCGGCGAAGTCGAGTGTTCCGGCAGCACCCAGGAAACCTCCGCCCCACACCCAGTGCGTGACAGGTGCATATACAGCGAGCACCCAAGCGGTCATGAAGGCCAGAATTGCCGAGAACTTCATGCGTTCGGCAAAAGCACCGATGATCAGTACCGGTGTGATAATGGCAAAGGTCATCTGGAAGGTGGCAAACACGGTTTCAGGAATCGTTCCGGAAATCGAATCCACTCCGACACCACTGAGGAATGCCTTGGAAAGGTCACCGATAAAGGCGTTGCCTTCAGTAAAGGCCAGCGAATAACCGCATACAACCCAAAGCACACTCATCAATGCAGCGATGCTGATGGTCTGCATGCAGACCGACAGCACATTCTTTTTGCGCACCATGCCGCCGTAAAACAGTGCCAGTCCCGGCAAGGTCATGAGCAACACCAGTGCGGTTGCAGTAATCATCCAGGCTGTATCGCCTGAATTGATGGTCGGCACCTCATCGGCCAGTGCCAAAGAGGGCGTCAGCAGCATAGCCGGCAGGTAGCCCATCGTTTTCTTGAATAACTTTCTCATGGTTATCTCCTTGTATATTTAATTAAATGGGTTCTATTTACAGAGCTGCGCCGTCTTCTTCTCCGGTGCGAATTCGCACCGCCCTGCTGACATCCAGCACGAAGATCTTACCGTCACCGACCTTGTCGGTTCTGGCCGCCTTGACGATGGCATCGATTACTTCATCGACCTGCGTAGCAGCCACCACTGCGGTCAACTCCACCTTGGGAAGGAAATCCACCTGATATTCAGAGCCACGGTATAACTCCGTATGCCCTTTCTGGCGCCCGTGTCCGCGCACCTCGGTAACCGTTAATCCCGACACGCCCATCGTCACCAGCGCTTCCTTGACCTCGTCGAGCTTGAACGGCTTGATTATTGCCTTGATCATTTTCATGTTTGTCTCCTTATGTTAGATCGAATCAAAATCAGGTAAGAAGAAGGAGGAGGAGGGCTCATTCCCTCCCCCTCCAGCTCTCATCAGTAAGACATGTTCAATGCAGCAACGAACTCATTCTTCGCTGCAACGCCATAGATATAGCGGTTTCCATCAGCCTGCTTGGTGGCTAATGGAACAGTCGCAGTCAGCGAGGAAGTCATGGCAACATCGCCAAGCGTGAAACCTTTGCTAAGGCTAAGCGTGGCCAAACTTATGCCGTTCTTGTAATTGGCCACCGTCGCCCTATTCACAGCATCCTTCTTCCAGCTTGCATAGGAAACTGTTCCTGAAAGGTCAAACCCGGCCAGCGAGTACGAAGCTCCCAGATCAACCCATGTATCGCCCTTCAGGTATGCTTTGTTGTTGCTGTCCGCAACGACGTAATACCCGGTCAGTGAGAGTGGTCCATAGGAAAGACCCGCATTGATTTCCGGAAAGTTGGAGGCTGAGTCATACAGGTAGGTGTACCAGATACCGCCGACCGAATAACCCAGACCAGTCTCGCCGATGTCACCGCCATAGCTGGCTGTCCAGTCAAACTCGACCACATCGCGCCCGACAAACTGAGGAGCTGTAGCAGCGTAGGCATTGGAGAACCAGCCACCGACCGACAAACCACCGATTGCGACACCCAAATCGCCCTGTACAGCCGTCTTGCCACTGGTCTGTGTCACTCCGCGCCATACATACTGACTGGCCACACCGATATCACCCGACACGGTCATGCCATACGGCAGTTCACTTGCCGCCTCTTCGGCCGAGGCTGTCTTTGCCACGAGCCCTGTACCCATCAATCCGGCCACCATGATTGCTATATATGTTTTTTTCATTTCTAATCTCCTTGTTGCTTAAAGTGTGCGGGCATGCCCGCCATACATACCAATATAGCAATAGCCGTGCCAATTATGATTTCCTTTATTTTTTCCATATTTTTCAACGTTTATTGGAGATATGCCGGCAAGAGCCTTTCGTTTTATGTGATTATTTTTTATGCAATATTAATAATTAATGCCTTTTTTATAGCCGTCTTGCAAGACTGTGACGAAGCACCATGCTGCTGCTAGCCTTGCGCGCACATAAAAGCGCAGGAAGGCAGGTACACGGCATGGAATCACAAGCACAGCAACTGGCATGGGGCATCGGCTTTGCAGGTATGATGTATGTCATCGGCAATGGAGTCTGGACCAACCATCTGGCCCGCCAGAAAATGTGGATGGGCTGGCTGATGTGGCTGATCGCTGCTATCGCCATCATCATTGTCGGCGCCTTTATCGATATTCGTCTTTCCGGATTGCAATCCGGCCTGTGGGAACAGCTGACCAGCGTGGATATAGAAAATCACTGGATTGCGCTAACCCTTTTCGCACTGATGAGCGTGCCCGGAGCTGCATCGGTGATCCTCAAGCAGGCTTCGACCTGGACACGACTGGCGCTGATCCTGCCTGCAGTGTTTGTGTTTATCCCCGCCGGCATGCAACTTGGCGAGGGTGCAAATAGCATCGCAGCCGGCCTCGGGCTGGCTCTTATTGTTTCAGCTCTGATGTTCGTCTGGCAGTTCATGCTTGATACGCCACCGCTTGAGAAGCAAGGTAAGACAGCCTCGTAAGCCGGCTTTACACAAGCACCCGAACACCCCCTCGCGCTGCACAGCAGGCTGCCCGACCTGCTAGAATCACTTCATGAACAATCCTCCCCCTCCCCTGATTCAGGCCATGCTACGGGAAGATTTCTATCCTCACTCCGTTAAGGAACTCCGCCTGGTCCAGACTCACGCATCATGGGTGCTTCTCACCGGCCCGTTTGCCTACAAGGTAAAAAAACCAGTCAACTTCGGTTTTCTGGATTTTTCCACATTGGAGAAGCGACAGCATTACTGCGAGGAAGAGCTGGATTTAAACCTTCGTCTGGCACCTGAGCTATATCTCGACATATTGCCCATCAGCCGGGAAGGCGGGCGCTTCAAGCTGGGCGGGATGCAGGAAGTCCGCGAGTATTGCGTAAAGATGCGGCAATTCAATGATGCCGACCTGCTGAGTGAACGCATCAATACCAAGACCTTCGACAGAGCATGGATGGATGTGCTGGCCAGGGATATTGCTGACTTCCACGCATGCGCCGCTCAAAACCCCGCAATCAATGCCTTCGGCGCACCTTGCTATCTGTTAAGCCATATCGACGCCTCGCTGAATACAGCGCTACGCCACCCGGAAGCAATCAATAAGGAACTCATCCATGACTTACGGCGCCTCTGCATGCACCAGACAAGACATCTTGCCGATTGCTTTGAACAACGCATGGCGGCTAAGCGCATCCGCGACTGCCATGGCGACCTTCATTTAGGAAATATTGCGCTGTATCAAGACCGGCCAACAGTTTTCGACTGTATCGAATTCAATCCCGAATACCGTGCCATCGACACCTTGAATGATGCCGCCTTTCTCGTTATGGATTGCGACGCGCGCGGACATGCGGATCTCGCTTTCCGATTCCTATCCCGCTACCTTGAATTCAGTGGCGATTATGGCGGCATGTCTCTGCTACCCCTGTTTCTTTCCTACCGCGCCGGGGTGCGCGGCAAGGTTGCCTGCCTGCTGGCCGAGGATGCAGCACTCGGAAAAGATGAAAAACAGACCAAGCTTCAAGAAGCCGCTCGCTACTTCGATCTGGCTGCAGCCTATCTGACAAAACCGCCCGCCCCCTTGCTGTATGCAGTCGGCGGCCTCTCCGGCAGCGGCAAAAGCCACCTCGCCTTGCTCGGCTGCGGGCCTGCACGCGCCGTCATTATCCGCTCCGATGCCACGCGCAAACGCATTGCAGGCGAACATGCCGACCTCGATCTGTACGGTGAAGCGATGAACCGCCTCACCTATCAGGCAATGTTTAATGCTGCGAGCACCCTGCTGAGCACCGGCTGGCCGGTGATTATCGATGCCACATTCCTGTCAGCCGACGAACGCCAACGGGCAAGGAATGTCGCCACAGACGCATCTGTGCCTTTCCGCTTCGCCTGGATTGACGCCCCCGAGGAGAAGCTCAGGGAGCACATCCATCAGCGCATACAGAAAGGCACGAATATATCGGATGCGGGCCTTCGGGTGCTGGGGATGCAACTGGCCCATTACCATCTGCCCGAAGAACCGGACATCCATGTCCTGTCTTCCGCCGATGCATGGCCGTGGGCATAAGCCCCGATCAACAGATAAAACGAAAAAAGGCGGCCCGAAGGCCGCCTTTTAAAGAATTCACAAACTATCAGTCGTGCATCATCTGTTCGTGCTCGGACAGTGAGCGTTCGAAAGCCGGGCGCTCAAACAGCCGGTCCATATACGCCTCAAGGTGCGACCATTTGGCTGTATCGATACCCATGGGCGACAAGCGCCACAGAATCGGCGCCAGCGATACATCGGCCAGCGTGTAGCACTCACCCACAAAATAGTCCTGCCGTGCCATATAGGTATCAAGTGCTTCAAGGTAATCGCCGATCTTCTTTCTGGAAGCAGCCTTGTCACTGGCTTTCTCAAGCTCAGCGTAGATTGGAAACAGCTCCTGCTCGATACGCATCACCGCAAGCCGCATCTGGGCACGCTCGGCCGGTGAGCCGGGTTTCAGCGGCGGATGCGGGTAACGTTCATCAAGGTATTCATTAACCACAGAAGCCTCGAACAGAACCGTGCTGCGGTCCTCCAGCGTCGGCAGTTTGCCGACCGGATTGATATCCTGCAGCTCCTTGGAAGACTCACCGTCCTCAACATCAACGATTTCGCTGGGCAATTCCTTCTCAGCAAGAACGATGCGTGTGCGATGGGAATCTGGGCTGGCAGGGTCCGAGTACAGCTTAATCATGTAAAAACCTCCATTGAGAGCGGCGCGGCACTATAGCTTTTTTTACTAAAAAATAAAGGTATTTGTCAGATTTGGTGTCTGAATGGGACAGGCAACCAAGGGGGAATGCAGATCAGCTGTCTCCGCGCCGAACGCCCATCAACTGCGCCTGAATGAAGGCATCAATATCCCCGTCAAGAAAGGCCTGCGTATTGCCCGTTTCCATACCGGTGCGCAAATCCTTGATGCGCGACTGATCGAGCACGTAGGAACGAATCTGGTGACCCCAGCCGATATCAGACTTGCCATCCTCCATCTCCTGCTTCTCAGCATTCTGTTTCTCCAGCTCGAATTCGTACAAGCGGGCCTTGAGCATTTTCCAGGCTGCAGCCCTATTCTTGTGCTGGCTGCGATCATTCTGGCACTGCACGACGATACCTGTCGGGACATGCGTTAAACGGATTGCCGAATCGGTTTTGTTGATGTGCTGCCCACCGGCACCGGAGGCGCGGTAGGTATCGGTGCGCACATCGGATTCGTCGATATCGATTTCGATTTCCCGGTCGATATCGGGATAGACAAAGACGGAGGCAAACGAGGTATGGCGGCGATTACCCGAATCGAATGGCGATTTGCGCACCAGCCGGTGAATTCCCACCTCGGCGCGCAGCAAACCGAAGGCATACTCGCCCTTCACCGATACAGTGACCGACTTGATTCCCGCCTCTTCTCCCTCGGTGCATTCCATCAACTCGGTGCTAAAGCCCTTACGCTCAGCCCAACGCAGATACATGCGCAGCAGCATTTCTGTCCAGTCCTGCGCCTCGGTGCCGCCGGCTCCGGCATGCACCTCAAGAAAAGCTGATTCGACATCATTCTCGCCGCCCAGCATCACTTCCATTTCAAGCGCGGCTATACCTTTCTCAACGCCATCCAGGGCATACGCAGCTTCACTCTGAATCTCCGCATCCCCTTCCTCGGCACCCATCTCGAAGAGCATGGTCTGCTCCTCCAGTACTTCTGCTGTATCCTTGAATGCCTTCAGCGGGCGTTCCAGACGCGTGCGCTTCTGCATCACAGCCTGAGCTTGCTCCGGATCATTCCATAATGTGGGGTCTTCGATTCGAGCTGCAAGCTCGATTAGATCGTGTTCCTTGCCTTCGATGTCAAAGTGACCTCCGCAAGGCAGTCAGGCGTGTGCCCATCTCTTCTGCCCGCGTGCGAAATCCGGCAATCCGGTCTTCCATCGTCATCGTTTACTCCATACCTCGACAGCTGTTCTGAAAGGTTTGCGAAGGTATCGCTTCACCATCTTAAATCAAGCTGTGCTATCCCCCGCCTGTTTCAGCGCATCCTTGAACATCTTCTCTGTCAGTCGTCTGGTTTGCGTATTATAGCGTGAACAATGGTAGGAATCAGTGAGCCTGCGTCCATCCGGAAGAACATGGCTGGCGGCATGCCCGAATTTCAATGCGGATAATTTCAATCCATATGCGCGCAGCACAGCATCATGCGCGATCTTGCCCAGAGCCAGAAGATTACAGCCCTCCGGTAACGCACTGATTTCGTTCTTCAGGAAACCATTGCATTGAATGATTTCTGCTGTTTCCGGTTTATTCTGCGGCGGCAGGCATTTCACAGCATTACTGATGCGCACACCATGCAGCTTTAAACCATCCCCCACATGCGACGATACCGGAGCCGATGACCACCCCAGATCGAACAGGCTTTGGTAGAGTAGAATCCCTGCAAAATCTCCGGTGAAGGGACGTCCACTGCGGTTCGCTCCATGCATCCCCGGAGCGAGACCGACAATCAGCAAGCGCGGATGCTCGTCGCCAAAGGCAGGGACAGGCCGCGAGTGATAATCCGGATGTTGCTCTTTCACCGCATCAAGAAATCCAGCGAGCCGCGGGCATGCCCGGCAGTTGATATCGAAATCAAGCAAGGGCGACAAGCTTTTCAGAAAGAATCCTCAGGGCACGTCCACGATGAGAGACGGAGGCCTTTTCCTCTGGACTGGCCTCGGCAAAGACCTTGCCGAGTTCGGGGCAGAAAAATAAAGGGTCGTAACCGAAGCCGCTGTCGCCCGATGGGGAATGGCGGATGAAGCCGTTAACCCGGCCCTCAGCCGTCAGCGAATCACCATCCGGCTGGCAAAGATACAGGGCACAGGCAAAGTGGGCGGCGCGATTCTCTCTGCCCTTCAGGGCTTCAAGCAGTTTGGCATTATTGTCGGCATCAGAAGCATTTTCGCCGGCAAAACGGCTGGAA
>CAZQTO010000058.1:0-13844 GCA_964596375.1 uncultured Zetaproteobacteria bacterium
AAGGAAACATCCAGCGGGCCAGGGTAAGGGTCTGCTGCCAGCGCTCAGGTTCGTCATGAAAGCCTGGTGCGAAGATATACAGTAAGACCGGCATACCGAGCATGCCGAGGATGGTGAACACAAGCAGGGTTGCCAGTAGCAGGCCGGCCAGTGCATTGAGGAAGTCGTGGGCTGCAGCCTCGCCCTGTTTTCGCTCTTCGGCCAGAACGGGCACCAGTGCGACGGTGAGAGTTCCTTCGGCAAACATGCGACGGAAGAAATTGGGTAATTTGAATGCTACAAAGAAGGCGTCGGCCAGCATGCCTGCGCCCAGTACGCGGGCCAGAAGAATATCGCGCACAAAACCCAACAGGCGCGACAACAGCGTCCAGCTTCCGATGGTGCCGGCAGTCCTCAGCAGGCGACCCGTGCCGGAAGCATTGGCCTTGGCCGTCTCCGCTTCGTTTAAATTTGACTTATTGTCGCCCATGGTGATAATCCGCCGCCCTTCATGTAAGGCCCGTTCGCCTAGGCACAGCTTACGCATGTGCAGGCAAAAAGAAAAAGGGGGTGATGTTTTTACATGCCAGGAATCAAAGTAGATTCTGACGACTTATTCGAAAATGCGCTGAAGCGTTTCCGCAAACAGGTGGAGCGCGCAGGTGTGGTCAGTGAGTGCCGCCGCCGCGAGTGTTACGAAAAGCCCTCTATTGCCAGCAAACGCAAGGAGGCTGCAGCTCGCAAGCGCCTGATGAAACGCTTGAGTCGTATCCGCCGCCGCGAGTCACGAGACTTTTAGGCGTAGCGAAGTGTTGAAAATGCCGGGCGTTTATCGTCCGGCATTTTTCTCATCCCTTTTAGAAGATTACAGAATAAACAGATCGGGAGGCCGCATGCTGGACCAGCGCATTACCGAGGATATGAAAACAGCCATGAAGGCGGGCAACAAGGAAGTCTTGTCTGCCATTCGCATGCTCAAGTCTGCCATCAAGGACAGGCAAATCGAGCTGCGCCGCGATATGGAAGATGAAGAAGTGTTGGCGCTTATCGGCAAGCTGGTTAAACAGCGCCGTGAGGCTGCACGTCAGTATGCCGAAGCCGGGCGTAGCGATCTGGAAGCCAAGGAATTGCGCGAAGCCGATGTCTATATCGCCTACCTTCCCGAGCCGCTGAGTGAGGCCGAATTGGTTGCCATGCTGGAGACGGTCATTGCCGAAACGGGAGCAACCAGCCTCAAGGATATGGGCAAGGTGATGGCCGGGATGCGTGAGAGGGCTGCGGCTCGTGCCGATATGGGCCAGCTTTCGGCTTTGGTTAAATCGCGCCTGAGCGCTTGAAACCGTCTGATTTCTTGAAAACGGGCTGCTTGAGACCGGACGGATCGCGACCGATTACTTGCATCAGGCTTGTTTAGAGTCTACACAGGAACATGGCGCACTTCCCCCCTGAATTTCTCGATGAGGTATTGGCACGCACTGATATCGTCGAGCTGATTGCACGCCATGTGCAGTTGAAAAAATCCGGCAATAATTTCATGGGGCTCTGTCCCTTTCACCACGAAAAATCCCCTTCCTTTTCGGTTTCAGCCGACAAGCAATTGTTTTACTGCTTTGGTTGCGGCAAGGGCGGTGGTGCATTTCAGTTTCTGACCGAGCATGACGGTTATTCCTTTCCGGAGGCCGTTGAGTATCTCGCCGAAAAGGCCGGTTTGGAGGTGCCGCAAAGTGTGGCGCCGGATAGCGGGGATCAGGAGAAGCGCAAGCGTGCGCTGGCCCTGCTGGAGCAGGTCACCAGCCTGTTTGCGCGTTCTCTGACGTCACAGGAAGGCAAAGCAGGATTGGACTATTTCCATCGCCGCAAGCTGCCGCAGGCTGTTATCAGTAAATACAGGTTGGGTTTTGCACCGCCGGGTTACGGTTTCCTTGAGAAGACGCTGGGGCGCGATGCGCGCCAGCTTGCGCAACTGGAAGCGATCGGCTTGATGTTCAAGGGTGAGCGCGGCTATGCTGACCGTTTTCGGGCTCGGGTGATGTTTCCGATCACCGACCGGCGCGGCCAGGTGGTCGGCTTCGGCGGGCGGATTCTCGATCAGGGTGAGCCCAAATACCTGAATTCTCCTGAAACCGCATATTTTCATAAGTCCGACCTGCTCTACGGTTTTTCCGAACACCGCGACGAAATTCGCAGCCGCAAGCTGCTCGTGGTGGTGGAAGGTTATATGGATGTTCTGGCCATGGCGGCGCATGGCTTGCCCGTGGGGCTGGCTCCGCTGGGGACGGCGATTGGTGAACGACAGGTGCGCGAGATTCTGCGCCTGCATGCGGAACCGGTATTCTGTTTCGACGGAGACCGGGCGGGCAAGCAGGCCTCGTGGCGTGCGCTGGAGAGAATGTTGCCTGTGCTTTCCTCCGACTACGGCCCGCGTTTTCTTTATCTGCCGGAAGGCGAAGATCCGGATAGTATCTTGCAGCGTGAAGGCACGGATGCCTTTGTGCAGCGCCTTGAGAGCGAGGCAAAGCCGGTGCTGGATACATGGATACAGGGTTTGAAAAATCTGGCAGGAAGTGGGGAGGAAGGGCGAGCACGCATGGCCAAAAAAGCCGATTCGATGTTGGCCGTGATGCAGGATGATTACCTCAGGCAGGTCTGGCGTCAGGAAGCCGAGAAGGTGACTGCTCTCAAACTCAAGGCTCCCGAAGCTTTGCCCAGAAAACCACATCCGATATCCAGAGTGGTCTCGCTGGCGACCCCGAATCAGGAGAAATTCCTTGCCGCCCTGCTGCAAAAGCCGGAGCGAATTCGCGCTCTGTTGCTCGACAAAGAAACTTTTTTCCTTGACGACGATAGCCTTAATTTGCTATACACGCGCGTTTTAGAATTAGCGGCCACAAATACCGGTGTTGTACAGGCGCTGTTGCTTGAATTTCCTCAGGAAGAACGAATCCCTCTGTGGGCCAGTCAGTCAGACATATCTGATGAAGAATACGAGAAATTGGAACTCTTGATGAGAGAGAGGCATTTGCATCGCCTATGCAAGCTGCCCGGTACGATTGAAGAAAAGACGCATCGTCAGGAACAGTGGAAGAAGGTAAGTGAAAAACTCAAAAGGTTGGGCAATAATGGCTGATAAAGAACAGGTACGGCTGCAGAACATGGGCGCGCTGATGGCGCGCGGCAAGGCAGAAGGGTTCATCACCTATGATGACCTGAACAAGCATCTGCCCGAAGGCTTGGTAAGCCCGGATCAGGTGGAGAAGATCATCAATCTGTTCACTGAAATGGGTATCGATGTTGTCGATCCGGAGCGCGCGCCGAACAGTGAGTACGGCATGCGCAAGGATCGTCTGCGCAAAGAGGATTCTGCACTCAGGGCTGATACCACGACGCTGGGAACGGTGATTCGCATCGATGATCCAGTGCGTATGTATCTGCGCGAGATGGGGACCGTCGAACTGCTCACCCGCGAGGGCGAGATCGAAATCGCCCGGCGCATTGAAGAGGGGCGTACCCAAGTGCTGGAGGCTATTTGTCTTTGTCCGGCCACCTTCCGTGAAATCATGCTGCTCGGCGAGCAGGCGCAGGAGGATGATGCCAATTTGCGTCATGTGCTGGATATCGACGAGAAGGTCGTCAACGCTGCCGCTATTGCCGAGTATGAATCGCGCCTGAACAAGTCTTCTGACGACGATCTGGATGATGGCGAGGGGGAGACCGAGATGGACCCCGAGCAGCTGGACGAGGCCATCAAGGCGCGCACAGCCACCCCCGACGGCACGCCGATGCAGGAGATGATCATTACGCGTGAGGAGCAGCTGGAAAAGGCCATCGGGCACTTCAGGGCCGCCAATGCGCTGCACGACGAGTTTCTGGCTCTGAAGAAAGACTGCGATGCAAATCCGGCTGATGAGGAATTGAGTCGGAAGATGCGCGGCGTGCTTGCAGCGATGTTGGCTGAGTTGGTCAGCATTCCTTTTTCCAGTCGCCAGATCGATATGCTGGTGCAGCGATTCAAGAATGCCGTGGAGCGGGTGCGCAAGTATGAGCGGGCCATTCGCGATCAGGCTTTGAAAGCAAAGATGCCGCGCAAGCTGTTCATCGAAACCTTTGCCGAAAGAACCAATGATGAGCGCTGGGTGGATTCGGTGCTTCAGGCGCATGCCGGTGATGCATGGGTTCCGGCCGTTGAGGACATTGCAGGTAAAATCAGGGAGAACCAGCGGCGCATCAAGCGCGTCGAGCAGGACGTGGAAATGGACGTCAGGGAGCTCAAGCTTGTGGCACGGCGCCTGACCATGGGCGAGGCCAAGGCACGCCAGGCCAAGCGCGAGATGATCGAGGCCAACCTGCGTCTGGTGATTTCGATTGCCAAGAAATACACCAACCGGGGACTTGGATTCCTTGACCTGATTCAGGAAGGCAACATCGGTTTGATGAAGGCTGTGGACAAGTTCGAGTGGCGGCGCGGCTATAAATTCTCCACCTATGCAACTTGGTGGATTCGTCAGGCCATTACCCGTTCGATTGCCGACCAGGCGCGCACCATCCGTATTCCGGTGCATATGATCGAAACCATCAACAAAATGATGCGTGTATCACGCCAGATCGCGCAGGAAGTCGGTCGCGAACCCACGCCAGAAGAGCTGGCTGTCTATCTTGAGCTGCCGGAAGAAAAGGTGCGGCAGATTCTCGAGGTGGCCAAGGAGCCGGTTTCGCTGGAGACGCCAATCGGTGATGAGGAAGATTCCCAGCTGCTCGATTTCGTTGAGGATGAGAATGCCGAAAATCCGTTGGACGGTGCCGTTAATTCAGCGCTTGCCGAGGCCACGCTTGAGGTGCTGGAACAGCTCACCGAGCGCGAGCAGAAGGTGTTGCGCATGCGTTTCGGCATCGGTATGAACACAGATCATACGCTGGAGGAAGTCGGCAAGCAGTTCGGTGTGACGCGTGAGCGTATCCGTCAGATCGAAGCCAAGGCACTGCGCAAGCTGCGCCATCCGTCACGTGCCAAAAAGCTCAAGACCTTCGCCGAGAATCCGGACGCTGCACCAACCTCCTAACAGACGGGGAATATGAAACAAAACGGCAGGCCCTAGTGGTCTGCCGTTTTGTTTTTGCAGAGTCTCACTTGTAGCTGTGCCGGACCGGTTTCTTGTTCATCGGGAAGAGCGCAAAAATAGGGGGATTCATTCCCGGTTTGCGCCCGATGAACGAGCAACCGGGCCGGGAATTCACAGATACCCGTGAGCGGATTTCTTTGCTTCTTTCTTGTCCGCGCAAGAAAGAAGAGGGACTTGGGCAGAGTATCTTCAGTTTACCGTACGGGTTCCTCTTGCGGTGGGGTAATTTATTTCCTTCTTCTTTGCGTGCCCAAAGAAGAAGGAAGAAAGGGCACCCACGGGTAGCTGTGACAGCCGATCCGGACACATGCCCGGCGGGCGCAAACCGGCAGTAAGGCCGCCTTTTTTTGCGCTGATCCGCCGGACACGCGTCCGGGCCGGCACAGCTACAAGTGGGACCCAAGATCAAAGGCGAAACATTTGTTCATTTTACCTTTCTTCGCGTCCTTTGTGGTGAAGGCCCTTTCTCTGTGTGCTCTGTGGCGAGTCGGTTTCGGGCTTATTCGGGCGGGATATGGATGCGCTCAATGCGTTCCGCGCGGCGTGTTTCGGGATTGATACCAACCAGCGTGGCAAAAATGCTCGCACCGCGCTCTGCGGCGGTAAACCGTTGCGGCAGGCGATCGATCATGCGCTTTAGCGCGCTCTCTACCTGCATGCCGATGATAGACTGGTAGCAGCCTGTCATGCCGAGATCCGTCTGATAAGCCGTGCCCTTGGGGAGAATGGTTTCATCGCAGGTCGGCACATGCGTGTGCGTACCAAAGACGAAGGAAGCGCGCCCATCCAGGTGCCAGCCCATACCCATTTTCTCGCTGGTGGCCTCGGCATGCATATCGACGATGATGGCTGATACATCGTTGGGGATATCATCCATGATGTTGTTTGCGGCGGCGAACGGGCAGTCCCATCCCCCCATGAACACCTGACCAATCAGATTGACTACGGCAATGCGATGCCCGGCCGCCGTTTCACGTATGGTCCAGCCGCGTCCGGGTGCTGCGGCAGTAAAATTGGCCGGTCGGACAAAGCGATCATCCCTGTCCATCACCGGCATGATTTCGCGCTGATCCCAGCAGTGGTTGCCATTGGTCAGGACATCAACCCCCAGATTGAACATTTCATCAGCTGTTTTTTCGGTCAGGCCGAAACCGGAGGCGAGGTTTTCCCCGTTGGCTACGACGAAGTCGATCTGATGCCGGTCGATCAGGCCGGACAGATGCGATTGCAGGGCGCGCCTGCCGGCCCTGCCGATGATGTCGCCAATGGCAAGGATGTTCAGTAATTCCGGCATGTGATGATTTCTTCCTCGGTAATAATGATGTCCAGCGGAATGTCGTGATCCTCAGCTGGTATGGGTGAGCATTCCTGACATGCAAATGCCAATCCAATACTCAGCAGGATATGGTTTTTTGCCTCGCCAAGCCAGCGGTCGAAACAACCCTTGCCCAGGCCAAGCCGATTGCCGCATCTGTCGAATCCGACCAGGGGGCAGGCAAGGATGGCCGGCCCGTCGGCTGGCGACCACGGTGCCCCTTCCACAGGCTCAAGGATGCCGAAACTACCCGTCTGCCAGCTGGTCTCGGGCGTAATACGCTGCCAATGCATATCACCGGTGTGATGTGTAACCGGGGCGTAAATATCCCGATCGGCCAGTCCGGCACAAGACTCAAATAGCCGGGTGGTATCCACTTCATCGCTGAGCGATCGATAGGCCAGCAACGGGGCCTTGCGCAGCTTGTTGTCCTGCTCTGATGCCTGAATCAGATGGCTGAACAGGTGCTGTTGAATGCTTGAGGAGGCGCTTGTGCGCGCCTGTGGCGTCATTTCGCGACGGCGCATCAGCGCCTGCTGTCGGAGCTGGTCTTTGTTGTTCATGCGTACGCTGGTTTACCTTGCAGTATGCGGGCTCGGGCAATGACTTGCCAGACGATCAACGAAGGGGCGCTTCTGCCAAACCCTGTGCTTGTGACACAACGGCATCGAGTTGTGCAAGCAAACCGTCGACATCCTGACTTTGACTCTCTTCCCGTCGGAGTAATTCACCGGCAAGATTCAGCGCCACCAGTGTCAGCAGACGATCCGAGGCTACCGTGGTGCCCAGCTGCCTGATTTCATCAATGCGCCCCTGAACCAGAGCTGCGGCGGCTTCCACCTGTTCGGGTTTGTCATTGCTGCGCACGGAAAAGGAGCGTCCCATCAGGGTGATGTTGACGACTTCGCTCATGACGCTGTGCTCTCCGACTGTTCAAGCAGGGTATCCAGTTGTTCCATAACATCATCCATGCGGGCACGGGCCTCGCCGCGCTTGTCATCCAGGCCCTGAATTTCCTGTTCCATATGCTGTACCTGATCGCGGCGCTTGCGCAGTTCACCTTCGGCAAGGCGGACAACCTCACGCAGGCGCTGATTTTCGGCCATCAGCCCTTCCATCTTGCGACGGATTTCGCTCAGTGCGTCGTTGAGCTTCTGTTGCCTTTCGCTAAAGGCCTGATGCAGATCGGTGCTGGACATGCGTCCATTGAAGCACTGCGACGGGGGATGGTCAATACTCTGCAACGGGCCGCTCCTGCCTCATCAGGGAGAAAGCGAATTTTCGATATCGGCAAGGAAGGGGAAATACTCGATCAGCCAGCCGGACAGGGTGCTGAAGCTACCCATGAAGATCAGCAGGCCGACGATCATCAAGAGGATGCCGGATATAATTTCAACCATGTGCAGGTGCTTGCGGAAATCCTGCATCCACTGAATGAAGTGGTTGGTGGCAGCGGCAGCCAGCAGGAACGGGATGCCGAGACCGATGGAATAAACGGCAAGTAAGGCGGTGCCCTGCAACACATGACTCTGGGCTCCGGCCATGGCCAGAATAGCCCCGAGAATGGGGCCGACACAAGGTGTCCAACCGAAGGCGAAGGCGCTGCCCAGCACGACGGAGCCAAGGGCATGGCCGCCTTTGACCTTATCTGTGTTCAGGTGTGCATCCATCATCAGGAAGGGGATGCGTATCATGCCGGTATAGTGCAGGCCGAAAACGAAAATAATGATGCCTGCTGCCTTGCCCAGCACCTGCATATTGCCGAGCAGCCATTGGCCAATGAGGGTGGCTGAGGCGCCGAGTCCGATAAATACCAGGCTGAAGCCGAGGATGAACCACAGCGACTGTATCATGGCCCGGCGGCGCACATCCGGCTGTTCGGTTTTCAGTGCATCGACGGAGATGCCGCTGATGTAGGAAAGGTAGGCAGGCACCAGCGGCAGAACGCATGGGGAAAGAAAGGACAGCAGACCTGCAAGCAGGGCGCCGGCATAGGATATTTCAAGCATGGGATATGTCCTTTGTTGTCATGGATTCAGCTCTGTCGTGGCCTTATCGGCCCAGTCGGCATAGGCCTTGGCCGACTGCGCTTCAAGCACGATGATCTCCGGGATGTCGTAGGGGTGGTGTTGTTCCAGCCAGGCGATAATGGCATGTTGTCGGTCCAGAGGCGCTTTGATGCTCAGGTAGTACTCGGTGCTTTCATGTACGTTTCCGTCCCAGCGGTAAACGGAGGTTCCGGCGGCAGAAATCTGCACGCAGGCAGCAAACTGCTGTTCGATCAGGTCGCGGGCCAGTGTTTTTGCAATGGACGCATCGTCAACGCTGGTTAATATGATGCCAATGGGATGCCGCATGGCTGCATCCTACCCGACAGAGCGGTGAAGGGAATGTCGAGTCATTGTCACTCAGACGAACGAATGAGAGGGGAAGACATGAGTGGAATTATTGAATCAACGATGCACGAGATGCGCTTGTTCCCGCCCCCGCAGGATAAGGCGGCGCGCTTCTCTGACATGGCGCAGTATCAGGCCATGCAGCAACGGTTTGAGGATGATTTCACCGGCACATGGGGCGAGCTGGCCAGGCAGCATCTTTCCTGGCGCAAGCCCTTTGACACCGTGCTCGATGATTCGGATGCCCCCTTTTACAAATGGTTTGCAGATGGCGAACTGAATGTTTCCGAGAACTGTCTCGACCGGCATGTGACGGCGGGCCTGGGCGAGCGCACGGCGATTATCTGGGAGGGCGAACCGGGCGAGGTGCGGCATATCAGCTATGCCGAGCTATTATCCGAGGTGTGTCGTGCGGCCAATGCCATGCGTGCTCTGGGGGTCGGCAAGGGCGATCGTGTGGTGATCTATATGCCGATGATTCCTGAGGCGGCGGTAGCCATGCTGGCCTGTACGCGTATCGGGGCGACGCATTCGGTGGTGTTCGGGGCGTTTTCCTCCAAGGCACTGCATGAGCGGATTGAGGATGCAGGCGCAAAGATGGTGATTACGGCCGACGGGTCATGGCGGCGTGGGGCTGTGCATCCGCTCAAGCCCAGTGTGGATGCCGCACTGTCCAGCGGTTGCGACACGATTGAGCATGTGCTGGTTGTGCGCCGTGGCGGCAATGAGGTGGACTGGTGCGAGGGGCGCGATGTGGATTGGCAGCAGGCACTTGCCGCCCAATCCGATGTTTGCGAGCCGCTGGCTGTGGACGCCGAGCATCCGCTGTTCATTCTGTACACCTCCGGCTCCACCGGAAAGCCTAAAGGGATCATGCATGCTACCGGTGGCTACCTGTTGTGGGCGCAGCTGACCATGCAATGGACCTTCGATTTCAGGCAAGAGAGCGATATTTTCTGGTGTACGGCAGATGTCGGCTGGGTCACCGGGCATACCTATACGGTATACGGGCCGCTGGCCTGCGGCGGCACGACGCTGATGTATGAAGGCGTGCCGACCTACCCCGATGCCGGCCGTCTGTGGAAAATCTGTCAGGATCACGGGGTAACGGTTTTCTATACCGCGCCGACTGCCATTCGTGCGCTGATCAAGGCCGGCAATCAGTGGCCGGAGAAGCATGACCTTTCCAGGCTACGTGTGCTGGGTACGGTGGGCGAGCCGATCAATCCGGAGGCCTGGATGTGGTACCACAAGCTTATCGGTGGCGGGCGCTGCCCGATTGTCGATACCTGGTGGCAGACCGAAACCGGCGGTCACATGATTACGCCGCTTCCCTTTGCAACATCAACCAAGCCCGGTTCAGCGACATTTCCTCTGCCCGGCATCTTTGCCGATGTGGTGGATCAGGAAGGACAGGTTGTCGGTCACGGGCAGGGCGGGCTGCTGGTGGTTACCCGGCCGTGGCCTTCGATGCTGCGCGGTATCTGGGGCGATGTGCCGCGTTATCTGCGCACCTACTGGCAGAAATTCGATGGCCGCTACTATTTTGCCGGCGATGGCGCGCGCAAGGATGAAGACGGCTATTACTGGATCATGGGGCGGGTGGACGATGTGTTGAATGTGTCCGGGCATCGTCTGGGAACGATGGAAGTCGAATCGGCACTGGTGTCGCATCCCTCTGTGGCAGAAGCTGCCGTGGTTGGCCGGCCCGATGAGATCAAGGGTGAGGCGATATGTGCCTTCGTGGTGCTCAAGCAGGCCGAGACCAAGGGCCTGCTGGCCGAATTGCGCAAGCATGTGGCTTCCGAAATCGGACCGATCGCCAAGCCCGACGACATCCGGTTTGCCGACAGTCTTCCCAAAACCCGATCCGGCAAGATTATGCGCCGCCTGCTACGCGATATCGCGGCAGGGCGGGATATCACCTCGGATATGTCCACACTGGAGGATCACAAGGTGATTGAGCAGTTACAAGGCAAGGGCTAGGCGGCATGCGGGCATGAGCCCTGCTTCGCTGATCCGCCACCATAGCGGCCGCATGGCCGGTCCGGCCCGCTGGTATCTGGCGGTGCTGGTCATGATGTCGCTGGGGCTTCTGGCAGCGCATTTTGCCGTGCAGGAACATGTGCAGAAGAATATGCGACTGGCTGTGCATGACTGGCTGCAGGCGAGCGGCGGCGATGTGCAGCATGTGCGTTACCATTTGTTGCGTGGTGCGCTGACGCTGGAGAAGGTGCACTGGGTCGGTACTTCAAATTCGGGCATGACACTTGATGTGTCGCAGGTCTTTATCCAAACCTCAAGTCGGGCGATGGCTTCCCGCGAGCCAACTTTTTCCACCCTGCGTTTCGAGCACCCTGTACTTAAGCTGCGGCGAGCCACGCTGCTGCAGTGGTTGCGTGGCAATCCTGCCAATGCCTTGCATGCAACGACTTCGCTGCTGTCGCGCGCAGAGGCCGTGTTCGTGAACGATATGAGTCTGCAACTGATGTCGGATGCTGAAGTGCCGCTTGCGTATGGCAAGCCGATGCAAGGTATACGTGGACGTGTTGCTTCTGATGGCATGAAGCTCAGCGGCAAGCTTGGCGCCGGGTCGCTACGCCTCGACGGGCGTGTTGATGGCGGTGGAAAATTAAGCGGCAGCATAGGTTTTCTCGGCATTCCTATGGATTCGCTGGCATCCTGGTTTGGCTCCACCAGCTATGGAGGGGTGACGGCCAGTGGCGATCTGTTTGTGCTCGGCGACTGGGCAAAACGGGATGTCGGCATGCAGGGGCGTTTGGCCTTGAAGGACGGCGGGGATTCGTCCTCCCTGGCTTTGCAGGGTGGCTGGTCGGCAAGTGGCGTGCGTATGGAAATGGCATGCAACGATGTCCCGCTGCTGGGCTTGCCGCTCGATTGGCCGATGATAGCCGGCAGGGCCCTGGTGGCAGGCAGTTTTGATGGGGTGCTGAATGTAAGCCGCGGCTGGCAGCAGGCGGGCTGGAAGATAGGCATCAATGGCGCTTTTCTGGATGTTTTGCTGGATTCCGAGCATCTGCCGATATGGCAAATCGGAAGTATGTATCTGGGCAAGGCGCAACTACTGTCGGAAAATGGAAGGCTGACAGCGGAGGAAATGCATATTGCCGATGCCGATATTGTGGTGAATGCTTTTTCCGGCCCGGATGATTTGCCGGCAGTGCTCACGCCCGAGATTGGCAAGTTGAAACTGCAGGACGTTCGTCCGCAATTGTATTTCGCCGATGGCTCCGAGCTTGTTCTGCCTGAAATGAAGGGCTCAGGGCGCGTGGGTAGCCTGGGTCATATTGAGTTGGCTTCTCTGCGCCGGGAAGCGGATGTTGCGGATGGGCCGGAAGAAAGCTGGAAGATGAAGCTGGAGGGGGATGTGTTTGCTGCCTGGCAGGCACAGCTGACGGCAAAGCATGTGCCCGTGGTTCGTCTGCGTCCGCTGTTGCCGGATATATCACTGCCGGGAGAGCAAGGCGTTCCCGAATACAGTGGCCATGCCGATTTAGCGCTGCAGCTCACATCGGCAGCGCATGGCCTGAAGCTTTCGGGTGGCGTGGTTTTGCACGATGTGCGCATGGTGCAGGGCGGCGATCAGCTGAGTGCGGCGCGCATCGAAGTGGGTATAAGCGATGCTGGAAGTGACGGCACTCGCAAGCTCTCACGCGTGCAGCTCAATGATTGGCTGTATCAGGCGGCCCTTCGCCCACTGGCCCGGCTTGCGTCCCCTACCCCTTCGGAGATGGCTCCTGCACCAGCAATGGATGCACAGGCCACGCCGCTTGAAGGGAAGGGTCAGGAGCCGCCCGCCGCACCACCCGAGATGTCTTCGCCTTCCCTGAATTGGGCGCTGGATGAGTTTAGCGCAGAAAACGGACGTATCAGTTTGGGGCAGCCCGATGCCTTGATTGCCGAGAAGCTTTTGCTGCGCGTGCACCATTTGTCCAGCGGCACACTTTCCCCGTTTACTCTGAGTGGCGAGTTTGCCGGTGGCGACATGCGCAGTCAGGGCAAGCTGCAATTGCAGCCCGCTTTCAGCATGGTTTCCAAAACAAACATCAGCGGTGCATTACCGTTTGCATTTAATGAGTGGATGCAGCTTTCGGGCATGCCGCGTTTTGTGCGCGGCAGGTTGAATGCGGCACTAAGCATCGGTTCGGATGGTCCTTCTGCGAACCGGGCCTATACCGGCAAGCTGAATGTCGGTCTGTATCAAGGGGCGCTGGAAGTCGGGGCTTTCCCGGAAGACCCCATGCTGCAACGGACCGGATACAGGGCGCAGGATTTGCTTGAGCGGCTGAATGCTTCGCGTAAGGTCAGCTTATCGATTCCGTTTCAAGGCGCATGGGATACGGCATTATTGTCCGATAGCGTGGGCGAGGCTGGCATGGCCGTGCTCAAGAAGGCTGGTGCAGAAGCCGAGCTTGCAGCCAAACAGGTTGAGCCGGCGGTTAGCAAGCTCACGCGCCTGCGCTTGCAGGGCAAGCGGGGCTTTTCTCACAATGAGCGAGTCCGCCTGCGCCAGATGGTCAAGCAACTGCATGCGGACAAGACCCTGATTGTGGAGCTGACGCCGCAACTGGGCACGACCCCGATGGATGCCGAGATGATCGAGCGTGTCGTGTACAGTCAGGGACTGGTTGAACGGTTCCTGCGCCGCATGGGCATTGCCAGCAAGCGCATCTACCCGGTCTGGCCGCAACCCATGCACCAGCGCGGCGATGCCCCCGGCCTGCTGCTTCAAGCCCGAGCATCCTAGGCTCATTCCGGCCGACGTCATTCCATCGCTTGTATTGGCCGAATTATGCCATTAGAGAATGACGACCTTAGCTAGGAATGACTGATGTTTTTGCCTGCGTGGATTTCGGTTACCATGCGCCGTTCGTAAGAAGAACCCCCGTGGAGTCGCAATGACCATTCGTACCCGTTTCGCCCCTTCGCCGACCGGCATGCTGTATATCGGCGGTGCGCGCACCGCGCTGTTTTTCTGGCTTTATGCCCGTCATCTGGGCGGTGAATTTGTGCTGC
>CAZQTO010000059.1:0-13811 GCA_964596375.1 uncultured Zetaproteobacteria bacterium
CCCGGATGAATGCCGGCGGCTCGGTAAAAAAGAAATATCACACATTTGTATACCTATCACGCAATGAAACCCTCGACTGGTCCGACAGGCTCGTAAAATCATGGGTTCATCAAGGCCGCGTGAACGAATACTCAACATTAAGCGCCAGCACGACTATTCAGGATCCAAGCGACCTGCCAACCGGAAATTATTACGCGATTCTGAAAATCGATTCGGACCAGGAAATCACCGAGCACCATGAAGACAATAACATCCTGACAATCTGGAAACAGTTCAGGGTTACCATGTAAGGACGAAGATTTGCGAATGAATCGGGCGCAGCATTCAGCCTAGCCTACGGTCAGATGCGGCAGCAGCATGGCGGCAAGGCTCAGGATCAGGAAGAAGCCGCACATATCGGTCACCGTGGTGAGAATCGGGCCGGAAGCCACAGCAGGATCCTTGCCCATGCGCTTGAGAATCAGGGGCACCGTGCCGCCGATGGATACGGCAATGACCGTGTTCAGGGCCAGGGCGACACCAACCACCATACCAAGCCAAGGATTGCCCTTCCACAGCATGGCGACACCTGCCAGCAGGATGCCGAGAATAACCCCGTTGATGCAGCCGACCGACACCTCCTTGAGCCATACGCGCATGATCTCATAGGGTTTGATGATACCCAGCGCCAGTTCACGCATGCTGACCGCCACTGCCTGATTGCCCGAGCAGCCGCTCATGTCTGAAACAATTGGCAGAAAAACGGCCAGCGCGATAACCGCGCTTAAGGTGTCCTGATACAACGCGATGACGCTGGCGGAGATAATGTTGAGCACGATATTCAGGCTCAGCCACGACACCCGGCGACCGGAGCGCAGCAACAGCGGTTGCGAGCGGATTTCATCGCCACCGATGATGCCCTGCGATTTACGATAAGTTGCCGCCGCATTGTCTGCCAGCGCATCGGCCACATGCTGACGATGCACCACGCCCAGCAGCCGATTGTACCGATCCACCACGGGCACGGCGAGAAAGGAGTAACGGTCAAAAAATTCGTCGAGTTCACTCAGCGAGGCATCTTCCGCAACCGAAAGACAGGGCTTGCAGATAAACGCGATGGGCGAGCTGTGGTTCGACAGCACAAGGCTGTGCAACTCCACCACACCGCTGAGCTTGCCGGATTTGGAAGTTACATACACATACATACCGAGGCTGGATGGCTGTTTCTCCCGCTCGCTGAGACCTGCAATCACCTCCGCGGCCGTCGTATCCTCGCTGTAGGCAATGAACTCGCTCATCATCAGACCGCCGGCAGAATTCGGGGCATACTGCCTCAGGCGCTCAACATTGGCGGCGGCTTCAGGCGGCAATTCTGCCAGCACAGCCTTGGCGCTCGCCGCCTTCAACTCGCCGATCACGCCAGCCTGATCGTTACTCTCCATTTCATTCAGGATCGAGGCGGCATTCACAGCCGACAGCTTCTGAATCATCTCGGCTGCGTGCTGATTGGGGATTTCCTCGATGAAATCCGCAGCATCCTCAGCCGACAGGGTGGTCAGTACCTTCTCTCTATCATCCACGGACAGCCGCAGGATAGCGCTGAAGGTTTCGTTTACCCCGATGGACTTGACGTACGCCCTGAGGCGCTCGGTATCATCGGCCTCGGCCAGCTCCTTCAGAACTTCGCGGGATTTCCGTTCGGTTTTCTCTGCCATCGTCATACCCCCGTTCCGTGTCGAACATATTCAGTATAGATACCCTGCCATGATTCCGCTTCCCAATAGCAGCAACAATCCCCCGGACAGGACTTAGCAGGATTGTATCAAGCGATTGCGGAACATGATGGATTGCTTCATTCTTATGGGAACCGAATTGCGCTCATGAACGGAGATGAAAAACACGCAACAAGGCTTCTCTTGTCGGTAGCCTGTTTATGTGGATGCATCTTGAATGGAGGATTTTATGACGGAACAGGCAAAGAAAGCCGCGAAGCCTGAAAAAATAAGCTCGAAAGATTATGAGAAGGCCCTTGCAGACATGTACATCGAGTTGGTCAAGTGGCAGCACTGGATCAAGGATAAAGGACTGCGAGTCGTTATTATCTTTGAGGGTCGGGATGCGGCCGGCAAGGGTGGCACCATCAAGCGCCTGATGGAGCCGCTGAATCCTCGCGGATGCAATGTGGTTGCCCTGCCCGCCCCCTCGAACAGGGAAACGACGCAGTGGTATTTTCAGCGTTATGTCCCGCATCTTCCGGCTGCCGGTGAAATCTCTGTATTTGATCGCAGCTGGTACAACCGTGCCGGTGTTGAGCGCGTGATGGGTTTCTGCACCGATAAAGAGTACCGCGAATTTATGCGTTCATGTCCCGAATTCGAACGTATGCTCGTACGCTCCGGCATTATCCTGCTGAAATACTGGTTCTCAGTCAGCGATGAAGAACAGGAGCGCCGTTTCCAGAAACGCGCGACGGACAAAACCAAGCACTGGAAGCTCAGCCCGATGGATCTGGAATCCCGTGATCGCTGGATGGAGTATTCCAGAGCCAAGGATGAGATGTTCTTCTATACGGATATCGAGGAAGCGCCCTGGTATGTCGTGCATGCTGATGACAAGAAGCGCGCACGCCTCAACTGTCTGAGTCATATCCTGCAAGCCATCCCCTATGAGGATGTCATGCCAGCACCCGCACCGCTTCGCCCAAGGAAGGAACAACCCGATTATAAGCGGCCGGATATCAACGATCAGAACTTTGTTCCGGACAAGTATTGAGGAAAAGTTTTAAGGCATCAACCCGAGTATTGTGCTCTCGGAAGCAACAAGAAAAAGAGCGCCCCCCTAAGGAGGCGCTCTTCTTTTTCAAGGCGGCGTAGTATTACTGGCCGCTGATTTCGCGATACGACTGCGATGAGCTATCAGGATGCCCTGAAGCAGCACCACTCTGTACCTGTGCAAGGTAAGCATTCAGGGAAGTACCATTGCCAACCGTGCTCTCCGGAAGCCAGACACCTGCATCAGTAGAGCCTGCGCCCATAGCGGTGCATGTTGGCAGCGCTTGGACAATGGACTGGGTCTGCATATCGGAACATGAACCCTCAAAATCACCATGTGCCAAATGTGCAGCTACCGACGACGTACCTACCGACAAGGTCATCTTCTGATCCGGATTCCCCGGAGGGATATGGCAGATCGTGGATTTTTTGGACGAACCACGACCTGCAGAGGCCGAATCCAGACCCAGCGTGGTCAACACAGAAGTGCGGCTCACACAGACCAGTGTTGAAGAACCCGAGGTTCCGGACACACCGGTGCTGGTAGTAGTCGTACTGGTGGTACTACCGGCACTCTTGCTACAAACGGCATATGCCTGCGGCATCGGCAACGCGAATGCAGCGGCAAGCAGCGAAACGCCTCCGAGTACCATCAGGGAAATGCCTTTCTTTGCCTTAATCGTCTTATTGATCATATTCATCTTATACCTCCTCTAGGCGCTATCGGGAGTGTCGATTGATTCGCAACTCATCCGTATCCGCCGAGATGGGCGAACCATATGGCAGTTCTTCCCCACGCCGGTGTGACTGCACTCACAATCATGCATGTCAATTTTTCGTCTACATTGGAGGGTATGTTTGTATTAGAGGGACATATGCTTAATAGCGGCGGAAGCAGGTGAACGAGCTTCTACCCCTATGGCTGAAGCTGGCCTACACGCTTTATGTTGGCGTCACGCTCATCATCTACTGGTTCAAATACGGGCCCGGCAATTACCTGTGGTTTTCCGATATCGCCCTATTCCTCACGATCCCGGCGCTGTGGCTGGAAAACCCGTTGCTGGCCAGCATGATGCTGCTCGCCACCTTGCTGCCGGAACTGGCGTGGAATGTCAGCTTCTTCACCGGCCTGTTTACCGGCAAACCACTGGGCAGTCTGGCTGCCTATATGTTCGAGGCGGACAAACCACTGTATCTGCGCGGTCTGTCGCTTTTCCATGTTTTCCTGCCTGTTCTGTTGCTCTATATGGTCGCCCGGCTGGGCTATGATGAAGATGCACTGCTCTGGCAGAGCCTGCTGGCCTGGGTTGTTTTGCCGCTGAGCTACCTGCTCACCGATCCGCAGGAGAACGTCAACTGGGTGCACGGCCCCGGTGGGAAGAAACAGCACCTGATACCACCGCTTGCCTACCTCGGCCTGCTGATGCTCATCTTTTCCCTGCTGATTTACCTGCCGACACACCTGTTGCTGCGTTGGCTGTTTGTTTAGGGCAGAGGAATTATCCCTGCAAGGTCACACCGAAACGACGACAGGCATTGTCATGGCTTAATTCAGCCACGTATTCAGGCCTCAGGCCACGCACCTCGGCAATGCATTCAATCACATGCTGCACATAGGCCGGCTCGTTGCGCTTGCCGCGATGCGGCATAGGAGCGAGATACGGCGCATCCGTTTCGACCAGCAAGGCCTCCTCGGGCACAAAAGCTGCCACAGCACGCAATGCTTCATTGGCCTTGTAGGTCACATTACCGGAAAAGGAGATGGACAGACCCATGTCCAGCGCTCGTTCGGCCACCTCACGATTGGAGGAAAAGCAATGCATGATGCCACCGCACTCACCTGCCCCCTCCTCTTCCAGCACACGCAGGGTGTCACGATCGGCATCGCGCATGTGCACAATCACCGGCTTATCCACCGCCTTGGCCGCCGTGAGATGCGTGCGAAAGCGCGCTTCCTGCACTGCCGGTTCAACGCGATGGCGGAAGAAATCCATGCCTGTTTCACCGATGGCCACGCATTTCGGGTGATCGGCCAGCTTGCATAAAGCTTCGAATGACGGCTCCGCCTCCACTTCATGGTTGGGGTGTACGCCGACACTGAAAAAAACATTGCCACGCGACTCGGCAAGCGACCTCAGACGCGGAATGTTTTCCAGATCAACAGCCACTGCCACCAGCCATTGCCCGCCGGCCTCGGCGTAGCGTGCAAAGGTCGCCTCGCGATCCTCATCGAAGTGATGAAAATCAACGTGGCAATGGGTGTCGACGAGCCGGGAAGCGTTCATCAGTCGTCTAATAGCTGCCGCAGGTGAGATAGCTGCACATGATGCAGATTGCCAAGGGCATGGGGATTATCCAGCACTTCGATGGCATCACGATGTGCCTCGCCGAACTCGGAAACCACCAGATCAGCCCCGCTGAAGTCGTGCACGCGGGTATAATCATTCACTGTCACCACGCACTTGATACCGGCCGCATCGGCGGCTTTCCAGCCATTCTCCGAATCCTCCAGTGCCACGGTGTTGGCCGGTGAAATACCCAGCTTCTCCAGAGCATAGTTATAAATATCCGGTGCAGGCTTCTTGGCCGGCACGATATCGCCCGCAGCCAGCACAGCAAAGCGATCGAACCACTCATGTCCCAACGAATGTTCGATCAACGCATCCAACGCCGAAGGCGTCGTGGTCGTGGCCACACCCAGCGTGATGCCTGCCGCATATGCCTCTTCCAGTAACCTGCGCACGCCCGAGCGGAGCGGAATTCGTCCTTCAGCGATCAGCGTCTGGTAGTGGATGGTCTTGCGCGCATGCAGGCCGGCAATCTCCTCAGCGGGCATCTCATGCATACCACCGCGGTCAATATCAAAACGAATGCGCTCCTTGCCGCCGGTCACGGCCAGCAACTCACCATAGGTCGGCACATCCCATTTGCGTTTATGCCCGGCTTCATCAAAAGCCATATTAAAGGCTACCCGATGGCCATCGCGCTCAGTATCGGCCAATGTGCCATCGACATCCCATAACAGACATTTCAGTTCGCTCATATATTCACTCCAGGAATTGAGTTTTTTCTCCAGCATAGGCTATGCTTGCTCGCATGGGTATCCGTATCTCATACTCGCATCCACAGAGCCTGGCTGAAAAGCCGGGCTTGAAGCGACCGGCCATGTATCAGGTCATGCTGCTCAACGACGACTTTACACCTATGGATTTCGTGGTTGATATTCTTCGCCAATATTTCCATAAATCGGAAAGTGAGGCCACCCACATTATGCTTGCCGTACATCAAGAGGGTAAGGGACTATGTGGCATCTATCCGCGCGAGATTGCCGAAAGCAAGGTTATGCTGGTGCGGCAAGCAAGTCGCGGACATGGGCATCCATTGGCATGTATTATGCAGAGAGAAACAGGAGATGGCGATGCTGAATGAAGAACTCGAACGCACCCTGAACGATGTATTCCGTTCGGCGCATCTGCACCGCAACGAATTCGTCACCGTCGAACATCTGCTGCTTGGCCTGCTGGATAACAGCGAGGCGCGTTTAGTAATGGATGGCTGCGGCGCTAAAACCACCCCGATACGGCAAAAATTACAGGCGTACATCTCAGAACATGTCGCCGTCCTGCCCGAAGGCGCGGGCGAGACAACCGCCAGCGTTGCGCTTCAACGTGTCATCCAGCGTGCCGTCATGCAGGCACAGTCCTCGGGCAAGGACGAGGTTGGTGGAGCCTATATTCTGGTAGCTATTTTCTCGGAAAAAGACTGCTTTGCAGTACATGCCATGCGTGAAATCGGGCTGTCCCGACTCGATATCGTCAACTTCATCTCTCACGGCATGCCTGCCACAGATCCATTGGATGAAGCAGAGCGCGTGCTCATTGACGAGCAGGAAACAGAGCACAAAAAACCCACCGCGCTGGAACGGTTTACCGTTGATCTCAATGCCCGCGCCCGCGCCGGAAAGATCGATCCGCTGATCGGCCGCAATACGGAAATCGAGCGCTGCATCAACATCCTGTGCAGACGACGCAAGAACAATCCCCTGCTGGTCGGTGATGCCGGTGTCGGTAAAACCGCTATCGCCGAGGGCCTGGCCAGGAAGATTGTTGACGGTCAGGTGCCCAAGGTGATTGCCGAGGCGGAAGTCTATACCCTCGATATGGGCGCACTGCTGGCCGGCAGCAAATACCGCGGTGATTTCGAGGAACGCCTCAAGGCCGTGCTGGTCGAGATCGAAAAGAAGGACAGCGGCATTCTGTTTATCGATGAAATCCATACGGTGATTGGTGCGGGCTCAGCCAGCGGCAGCGCCATGGACGCGTCCAATCTGCTCAAGCCGTCTTTAGCCAGCGGCGATTTGCGTTGCATCGGTGCTACAACCTATCAGGAATACCGCTCCCTGTTTGAAAAGGACCGCGCCTTGTCGCGCCGTTTCCAGAAGGTCGATGTGCCAGCCCCCTCACTCGATGAGTGCATCGAAATCCTGCTCGGCCTGAAACCAGGCCTGGAGATGCATCATGGCGTGCGTTACGCCAGAGCTGCCGTAAAATCGGCTGCCGAGCTGGCCAGCCGCCACTTGCATGAACGCAATCTGCCGGATTCGGCCATCGATGTGCTTGATGAGGCTGGTGCTGCTGTGCAGGTCATGCCGCTCGAAAAACGCAAGAAACAAATCACTGTGGCCGACATCGAAGCCGTCGTGTCGCGCATCGCGCGCATCCCGCCGCGTAGTGTTTCGGCCTCCGACAAGAAATCGCTGCGTCATCTCGAGCGCAATCTGAAGCTGACGGTATTCGGGCAGGATGAAGCCATCGCAACCCTTGGCAGTGCCATCAAACTGTCGCGCGCCGGACTGTCCCATCCGGAAAAACCCATAGGCAGCTTCCTCTTTACAGGTCCGACCGGTGTCGGCAAAACAGAGGTGGCGCGCCAGTTGGCTATGCAGATGGGGCTGCAACTAATCCGCTTTGATATGTCTGAATACATGGAGGCGCATGCCGTTTCGCGATTGATCGGCTCCCCCCCCGGTTATGTCGGCTTTGATCAGGGTGGCCTGCTCACCGAGGCCGTAAGCAAAAACCCGCATGCTGTGGTGCTGCTCGACGAATTCGAGAAGGCCCATCCGGATATCTTCAATATCCTGTTGCAGGTGATGGATCATGGTAAATTGACCGACAATGCCGGACGCTCGGCGGATTTCCGCCATGTTATTCTGATTATGACCAGCAATGCCGGCAGCTATGAAATGAGCAAATCAAGCATCGGCTTTTCACCACAATCGTCACACGGCGACAATGAGGCAGCCATCAAGCGCATGTTCTCGCCGGAATTCCGCAACAGGCTGGATGCAATGGTTCCATTTGCATCATTAAGCCCCACATCCATTCGGCATGTCACCGACAAATTCATTATGCAGCTTGAAACGCAGCTGGAGGGCAAAGGCGTGCAGCTTGAAGTGAGCGCCGCAGCCCGTGCCTGGCTGTCAAAACGCGGCTTCGATAGCCAAATGGGTGCAAGGCCTATGGCCAAACTGATTGCCGATACCCTGAAGAAGCCGCTGGCCGATGAAATCCTTTTCGGTCACCTGCAAAAAGGCGGAAAGGTGTGCGTCATAGTCGAAGATGATCGCCTGCGCCTCGATTTTCCCGCGTGACGGATACGGTCGAAGAAGAGGTTAAACCGGAGCACGCTCCGGGGCAGGCTGAAATGCATGCCGAAAGCGAAACTTCTGACCTCGAGTCGACTACCCATGAACAGCCCGAAATACCCGAGCACTGCCTGCGCTGGTGTTTTGAGGTGCTCACCGCAGCTGCGCCCGAGTCACCCCCCTATGACCTGTGCATGCCTCCGCCCATCGCAGCAGACACCCTTGAACGACTGAAAAAAGGCATTGCCGCCATACCGCCCCTGCCGGAAATCTGGCACAAGGTGCGCTGCATGCTGGAGACCGACGAGGCATCACCACACGATCTGGCCCGCCTTATCGAGCAGGACCCCGTGCTTAGCTCGCATGTACTGCAATGGGGCAATTCTGCGGTTTATGCCCCGAGCGGAACCCATGTCAGCACCGATGTCGGCGTTATCCTGGCTCGCATAGGCATGGACGAGGCACAGAATCTGATTCTCGAGTCGCTGCTGCCGACCATTGGCGAAATGGGTGAGAAATCCTCCATCGAAGCACAGCACATCTGGTTTCATAGCAAAGCCATCGCCATGTTCTGTCGCCAACTGGCGGGATTTTCCAGCCATATCGTCGAGCACCATGCCGGCTTAATCGGTCTGCTGCACGACATCGGTAAGCTTATCATTCTGCATATGGAAGATGCGGCCTCACTCGACAGTATCGCCTCCAGCATTGCGGCCGGTGAGCCGGATGTACTGGCCGAGTGGCAGGTGCTGGGCTATACGCATATCGATGCCGGTATGATGCTCGCCCTGCACTGGCATTTGCCCCGCGAGGTGCACCGCTTTATCTACTTTCACCACCATGCCAGCTGGCATGCACTGAAAGACTGGCCACATGATCAGCACGATACTGTCATGCTTGTGCATGCCGCCCACATGATGCTGCACAGCATGCAGAAAACTGCCGCAACCGAAGGAATATGGGAAAAAGCCGCACGCACGCGACTCGACGAAACCGAAACGGTGCTGCGCCACCGCCTGCATATTCCGCTGACCGACACTGCGCTGTATGCTCATATGCAGCGTGAACTTGAAAGACTGAAACGACTGTTCCCGAAGCTTTACCCTAGCCCTGAAGAAGACTAAACACTGAGGCGCAATCCGGAACGGAGGGCGCGCTTCACATCTTCAGGCATATCCACATCATAAGCGGTACTCAAGCAGCGATGGCGAAGGCCGAGTTGTGCAATGCGCATCAGGGTTTGCTCCAAGACGGCTGCCGTACCCCAGTCGATATTGGAAAACAGTTCCGCCCAGCAACCGCGCAGGGCAATCAGGTCATAACCACCGTCCTGCACCGGCCCGAGCACGACATCGCAGGATTTCAATGCCCCCAGCGCTGCATGCAGCCGTGCCTCTGACATATGCGGGCTATCCGTACCCAGCAACAACACCCCATCAGCACCGTAATCCAGGGCGCGCCGGACAAGGCGCTGCATGCGCGCACCCAGATCACCCTCACCCTGCGGCAGGACAGGCGCAGCAAAGCTTGTAAAGAAGGGATGCGAAACATCGTCCGCAGCAATCCAGGTGTTCGGGAACAGGCGCAAGGTGCGCTTGATGACCAGGGTTGCCATTGCCGCATGCAGGACAGTCGCGCCCGCCTCACCATAAAACGGCGCCAACCGTGTTTTAACGGAGCCAGCCACCGGCGCCTTGCACATAATGATAGGCCTGAGCACAAGCGCGCGCCTCATCGGGCATCCCGATACATGTCGGCCAGTTTTTCCGGGGACACGCCCAGCCAGTAAAGCAGGCGAAGCCGCCACATCAACAGCACCGTGCGAACCATGCCGTGCCCCTCCCAACGCCGGCTGGAGGTGCTCACTTTTTGTCGCAAACAAGCAGTCTTCCCCCGCTGTTTCAGACGCCTGGAAAACTCGATATCTTCCATCAGAGGGATTTCGCTAAAACCACCCATGGCCTCAAATACATCACGGCGCACAAACATGGCCTGATCGCCCGTACTGATTCTGCTTAAGCGAGAACGAAGATTCATAAACCACTCGATCACACGCAGTGCCGCATGGCTGCCTGACAAGCGAACATCGAAGCGTCCGCCAACAATTTCAGAACTTAAGGAAAGCCCGCGCAAAAACTCGATATTATCTGAACTTATCTCTGTATCTGCATGTAAAAAAAGAATAATATTGCTATTGCAGACCTTGGATCCGGCATTCATTTGCACGGCACGTCCGGGCTCGGATGTAAGCCAGCGGTGGCCGCTCTCCTGCAATATCTGTGCAGTTCCATCGCTTGAGCCGCCATCCACCAGCACCAGTTCATCAGGGGCGCACTCTCTCAATCTTTGCAGCAATCTCGGCAGGCCACCGGCCTCATTGAGCAGCGGGATAACCACGGCAACGCTCCCGCCCTTTGATACCATGTTGATCCCGCCAGACTCAGGAATCAACAAGGTCGATCGGCACCCAGCCGCTTCCCTTGCTGCGGAAGTTGGTCATCTGCCCCTGCCACGCACGCCCGGCCAGCGCGACCAGTTCCGGCCCGTGAGTAAACAGGCGGATATCAAGCCGGAAGGTTTCGCCGTTCAACTCGATCTCACTGGCAGGCACGAAGCGTTGCATCACGGTATCGGAGGCATCCAGTTCGGCGAAACGCTTACGACTCATAGCCCGCCCCAGAAGCACACCCTTGCCGCCATGTCGTGCTGCTGGCTTGAATACCCAGCCTTTGCGCTCAGCCCAGACAGCATCGGCGTCCATGTCACTCAGACGCCGGGTTTCCGGCACAATGCTACGGATAAAGGCAAGCTCTTGCGGCGGCAACATCGCCTCCAGAAAGCCATCGCGCCACCAATCCACCATGCGCCCCTTATCGCCCAGCAGGGCATAGCTGCGCGGATGTGGATTCAGCTGTACCAGCTTTCTCTCGAAGGCACTGCGAATATGCGCCAATGGCGCACTCTCCAGATAAAAGTCGGTATGCCTGTTGTAGATGCCATCCAGCCGCAGTTTTTCTCCATTCATCCCGCCGGCATACAGCCCATCAGCTTCCAGGCTTATATCCTCCGGACTGAGCAAAACGACCTGCCTGCCCTCCATGCGTAACAGCTCGGCATAGGCCAGCATCTCGGGATACATAAATTGCTCTTTTACATTCTCATCCATAATGGCAATGCACTGCCAGTGCTCGGGAAACATGTGGCAAAGCCTGCGAACCAGCGCCTCACTCCAGCAGGCCAGGTCGGGTTGGAGCAGCCATTGATGGCCGCCCATAAAAAGGCCACCTGCATTATTGTTGATTTCAATCAACTTCGGACCATTTTTCGTCAGGTGAAAGTCGTAACCCATCAATATCCCCGGAGAACCGGGATCAATGCCTGCCGCAGCCGGCAGCACATCCTTCAGCCCCTGCGCATAGGCAGGAAGCAGCTTCAGGCGCCACATGCTCTGCACAAAATCGTGCATAAGGGTAAAATCCGAGGAGGAAATTTTAACGGGCTTGTCTGTGGCCAATTTCATAACTGTGAAAGCTACCCGAACCGGCCTGCTGCTGTACAATGCCGCCATGCAGACAGAAGCAAGCCAAACCACCACCGAAGCCAACACCCCCGACGCCTCTTCCCGACCACAACTGGCCGGCCTCTCGCCGGCAGAACTGGTAGAGCAAATGCAGGCCATGCAGCAGCCTGCCTTCCGCGCCAAGCAGGTGCGCGACTGGGTCAACAAGGGGGTCACCGACCCTGCACAGATGCGCAATCTTCCTGCCGCGCTGCAAGAACAACTGAACGATCATCTGATTTGCTCACCGCTATCGCTGATGCAGCGCCAATGTTCTGCAGACGGAACCCGCAAATATCTGTTTCGCCTGCAAAGCGGCGGTAATATCGAAACCGTGCTGATTCCCGACACATCACGCTCCACGGTCTGCGTTTCTTCGCAGCTCGGCTGCGTGCTGGACTGCCCGTTTTGCCATACCGGAACGCAACGATTCAGCGGCAATCTGACTGCCGGAGAAATCATGGCTCAGATTCTGGCTGTTAAACACGACCTGCGCAGCGAGCCCTTAAGCGATGATCTTCATTCCGAGGTCACGCATGTCGTCTATATGGGCATGGGTGAGCCCCTGGCCAACGAGGCCGGGGTATATGCCAGCCTGAAGCTGCTGATGGATGAGCAGGGCCTGAACCTGTCGCGCCGGCGTATTACGGTATCCACCTCCGGCCTTGTACTGCAAATCGGCCGGCTGGGAGAAACCGCACCGGTCAACCTGGCCATCTCATTGCATGCGGCCAGCGATGGACTGCGCGACGAACTGGTGCCCATCAACCGCAAATATCCGCTGGCTGAACTGCGCACGGCGCTTGATGCCTATCCCCTGCCGAACCAGAGGCATATCACGCTGGAGTATGTCATGCTCGCCGGCGTGAATGACCGCACCCAAGACCTTGATGCGCTGGCCGGCTTTGTGAACCCGGAGCGCGAACGCGTCAACCTGATTCATTTTAACGCGTGGCCGGGCTCGCCTTATACCGGCTCAACAATGCAACACATGAACAACTTCGCCAAACAGTTGATTAAAAAAGGGATTCGTGCGACGGTAAGGCGTTCGCGTGGCGACGATATCATGGCTGCTTGTGGCCAGTTGAAATCGCATCTGGACTTGGGCGATTCGGAAAACACCCAAGGCATTCCGGATATCGCAGATGCAAACAAACAATGACCCAGGGGCATAAACACAGCATGAATCAGCGCATTGGCATTATTGGCGGCAGCGGCCTGTATGATATCGAGGGGATGGAAGTCCTCGACGAATTGAACATCGAAACCCCATGGGGTAAGCCGTCGGATGCGCTGACACTGGCCCACATCGGCGATCAGGAAGTGGTTTTCCTACCACGCCATGGCCGCGCCCACATCACCCCGCCGCATAACATCAACTACCGCGCCAACATCTATGCCATGAAACTGGCAGGTGTAAAACAGATTATTTCCATCTCCGCCGTCGGCTCCTTGCGCGAGGCCATCGTACCCGGTCATTTCGTCATCGTTGATCAGTTCGTGGACCGCACCCATGGGCGTCACTCGACCTTTTTTGAAGGTCCGGTCGTGGCGCATGCGTCGATGGCCAATCCGGTATGCGCCTGTCTTCGCAAGCAGCTGTTCTACGCCTGCGAAACTGCCGGGATCACGGTGCATGACGGAGGAAAATATCTGTGTATGCAGGGCCCGCAGTTCTCGACCCGCGCTGAATCGGAATTGTATCGTAGCTGGGGCATGGATGTGATCGGCATGACCAATTTTCCGGAAGCTAAACTGGCCCGTGAGGCGGAGATTTGTTATGCCACGGTTGCCATGAGTACCGACTACGATTGCTGGCATGCGGAAGAAGCAGATGTCAGCGTCGATGGTCTGA
>CAZQTO010000060.1:0-13516 GCA_964596375.1 uncultured Zetaproteobacteria bacterium
CGACTGCAAACCCTCGCTGCCGTCCATGTTCAGCGGCAGGCCGATGACAATGCCCTTACAGCCGTAATCGGCAGCCAGTTTCAATGCCTGCCGGGGCCAGGCCTGATCCTTGCGAAACAGGCAGGCAATGCCGCGCACCGAAATAGCCAGCCGGTCGCAAACGGCCACGCCGATGCGTTTGCCGCCGATATCGAGCGCCAAAAGGGGTAGTGTCAGGGATGTGGAAAGAGTGAAATCAGTAGTTGAGGAGGATGTGACTATCATCAAAATCGAGATTGTGCAGCGTTTCGCGGCAGGCGTCCACCATGGCGTTCATGCCGGCAAGGCAGGCAACACTGTTTTTCCCGTTCGGCGCATCCTCTCTGAGCGTATCCTGCACATAACCGATAGGGCCATCCCAGCTTTCACTGCCACTGGTCACCGACACGCTGACCTCGATATCATGATCTGAAAGTGCATCCAGTTCATCGGTAAGCAAGCGATGGCAGGGGGTTAAAAAACCACAGTAGATATGCACAGCACCGTATTGTTCACGATGCGAAATCAGATGACGCCATACACTGCGCAGCGGAGCCACGCCGGTACCCACACCGATCAGGTACACATCGCAGCCGGCGAAGGGGGTAAGATCGAAACCATGCCCCATTGGCCCTTCCGCCTCCACCATGGCGCCGGGTTCAAGCGAGGCGAGCAATGCGGAAATCCCTGGCCGACGCTTGATAACAAACTCAAAGGCATCGGACCGTGCCGGCTCAGATGCAATAGCAAAATACCCGGGCTGCGGATCATGCGTGCCGGGAAGACCAAGACGAACAATCTGGCCGGGGATGAAGGGTTCAATACGCTCGCCTTGAGCCGGTTCGATTTCCAGCCTGAAGATAGCTTCCCCACTCGTGGGGCTGCTCAGCAGTTCCGAAGCTTTAACCTGCATCAAATATGGAAGAGTATGTGGCAATAGAACCTCGCTTGGTGTTCCTGCAGAACTAGGCAGGCAGGGTATTGAAGCGGAGAGGCAGACAAGATGCAAGACACCATTTCCAGTCCGAACGCATTGCTCGAACTGCGCATTCCCGAGGCTACCGTCAGCGAGCAGGCATTTGAACAATTCTGCGAACAGCTTGATGCTTGCGGCAGCGCCGTGGAAACCGATGCAAAAAGCGGAAGCAGTGAGTATGTGGCATGGTTTCCGGCCGGAAATGATGAACAGGAAAGCCGAACCCGCATCACTGCAGGCGCCCTGCTTCTCGGAATATGCGCAACGGATATAGCACTCAAATCCCTGAATGACGACTGGGAAACGGCATGGCAGCGCGACTGGCATGGCATGCCGATCGGCGAACACCTATGGGTGCGCCCCTCTTTTTGCGACCCTCCACCCGAAGGACGGATTGATATCGTACTCGATCCCGGCATGGCCTTCGGTACCGGCCAGCATGCCACCACCCGCCTGTGCCTTGAGACGATTGAACGCGTATGCAAAGAGGGCCCGCCAAAAAGCATGCTTGATATGGGGGCGGGCTCCGGCCTGCTGGCCATTGCGGCGGGCAAACTCGGTGCAAAAGGCATTGTAGCCATCGATAACGATCCGATTTCAGTGGAGGCAAGCCAGGTGAATGCAGCCATCAACAGCATTGAGCTGGAATCATTATTGGCCGATATTCCTCCTGCACAGACCTTCGAACTGATTGCCGCCAATATCCTGGCAGGGCCGTTGATCGAGATGGCCCCGGCTCTGGCCCGATGCGTAGGCAAACGGTTGGTGCTCTCAGGCCTGTTGCGCACCCAGGTGGATAGCGTCGCTCAAGCCTATGTCGCTGCCGGCCTGTCCATTGCCCGCACTGACTCCCTGGACGAATGGGCCTCTATAGAGCTGACCCCTTAAGTTAAAAGCTCAGGCCGAAAGGCAATCTTGGAAAGGGTTATCTTTTATTTATATTAAATCCTTACATATTGAACAACTAATTTCAGCGTGCAGGCCTGGAATTTCTACAGGGGCGGCGTGGGCAAATTGGATAAAAGCATTGCAATCCGGAAATCATATTATAATATTAGCCTAATATAATATACTAACATTACGTTATAACTGTGCGGAAATGTATTCAGGACGGACTAATAATATGAAAATTATCATTGTAGGTGGCGTGGCTGGCGGCGCAACGGCGGCGGCGCGCATTCGTCGCAACGATGAGGCCGTAGAGATTATTATGGTTGAGCGCGGGCAATACATCAGCTTCGCCAATTGTGGGCTTCCCTACCACATCTCGGGCATGATCGAAGATCGCGAGCAACTGCTGGTTACCTCAGAAGAAGCTTTCAAGGCACGTTATCGCGTCGATGTGCGCAGCCGCACTGAGGCCATTGCCATCGACCGCAAGGCCAAATCCATACGTCTGCGCGATCTGGCCAGCGGCGACGAATACGACGAAGCCTACGACAAACTGCTGCTTTCACCCGGTGCTGAGCCGATACGCCCCAAGCTGCCGGGAATCGATTCGCCACGCATTTTCGGCTTGCGCAACATCCCCGATCTGGATCGCATCATGGCCCATCTTGAACAGCATGCGCCGCGCCGTGCCGTGGTGATCGGCGGCGGATTTATCGGTGTCGAGGTTGCTGAAAACCTTCACGAAAAAGGTATCTTCACAACGGTGGTAGAGGCTGCCGATCAGATTCTGACCCCGCTTGATTATGAAATGGCCGCCATCGTTCATGCCCATATGCGCGACAAAAACGTTGAGCTTTATCTGTCGGACAAGGTTGAACAATTCGAAGACAAGGACGACCACACAGTGGTTTATCTTAGGAGCGGACGTCGCCTGCAGGCCGATCTGGTGGTGCTGGCTATTGGCGTGCGGCCTGAAAACACGCTTGCCCGCGCCAGCGGTCTGGAATTGGGAGAGACCGGCGGCATCAAGGTGAATGCACACCTACAAACATCCGATGCCGATATCTATGCTGTGGGCGATGCCATCGAGGTAACCCAGTCCATCAGCGGGCGTCAGGCGCTTATTCCACTGGCCGGGCCCGCCAACCGGCAGGGACGCATGGCTGCGGATAATATGGCGTTCGGCAACACCAGGGAGTATCGCGGCACGCAGGGCACATCGATACTCAAAGCCTTCGATCTGGCCGCCGCAAGCACCGGTCTGAATGAAAAGCAGCTCAATGCTGCCGGCATTCCGTTTTTAAGCTGCATCACTCACAGCGGTTCGCACGCCAGCTATTATCCCGGCGCCAAGCAGATCAGTCTGAAGCTTCTCTTTACCGACGAGGGACAGATTCTCGGTGCGCAGGCAGTGGGTGCGCATGGAGCTGACAAACGCATTGACGTTATTGCCACTGCGATTCATGGCAAGCTGACGGTGGATGATCTGGCCGACTTGGAGCTGGCCTATGCGCCCCCCTTCGGCTCTGCCAAGGACCCGATCAACATTGCCGGTTATGTGGCCGGCAACATGCTCAACAAGTCCCACGAAATGATCGACTGGAGATCACTGCACGCAGAGCTGGAAGCCGGGGATGCCGGGCTGCAACTGATTGATGTGCGCACAGCGGACGAGTTCGGCTTCGGCTCGATACCGAGCGCCCGCAATATCGATGTAAACCAGCTGCGGGAGCACCTTGATGAACTCAACCGCGACACGCCTATTGTCCTCTTCTGCCAGATCGGTCTGCGCGGCTATCTGGCTTACCGGATTCTCAGGCAGCACGGATTCAGCAATATCCGCAACCTTTCCGGTGGCTACAAGACCTATTCATGGGCAGTGGATAAACAGGCCAATCCGGATATCTTCGATTACGAGGACATCAAGCGGCGGGATCCTGCGGAAATCGAAGCCGAGCGCAGCGGCAGTTGTGCTGTCAGCGCTGCACTGATTGCTCCCGGTACCACAGGGGAGCTGCATACCTTGAACGCTGTCGGGCTGCAGTGCCCCGGCCCGATCATGAAAACATACAAGGCCATGGATGCCCTTGATGCCGGTGAACTGCTCGAAGTCACCGCCTCCGATCCGGCCTTTGGCAGGGACATCCGCGCCTGGGCCAAGAAGACAGGTAACGATGTGTTGTCGGTGAAGGCCGAAAAGGGTTTGGTGATTGTTCTTTTGCGCAAGGTTGCGGCTGTGCCGGTGCCCCTCACATCCCAGCCAATGGCAACAAGGGACAAGCTCACCATGGTTGTGTTCTCGGACGACCTAGACAAGGTGATGGCCAGCCTGATTATCGCCAACGGGGCGCTGGCTATGGGTAAACCGGTCAGCATGTTCTTTACTTTCTGGGGGCTGGATGTGATTCGCCGAGTGGATGCACCACATCTCAACAAGCCGATGATGGACCGTATGTTCAGCACCATGCTGCCCCATGATGCGGATCACCTGAACACGATCTCGAAAATGGATATGCATGGTCTGGGGGCCAAAATGATCCGCAAGGTGATGCACGACAAGGGCGTGGAAACACCGGGCAACCTGCTGCACAGTCTGGTCGAGGGTGGCGCACAACTTCTCGCCTGTCAGATGTCCATGGATGTCATGGGCATTCAGGCAGTGGAGCTCATCGATGGCGTCGAAATCGGCGGTGTTGCTGCGTTCCTTGGCGAAGCCGGCGAATCGGGCACCACACTGTTTATCTGAGGCTTGCCTCAGATAGTGATTATGCCCTTCTGCCGCCTGACTCGAATGCGAGCAGGCGGCGTTTCCATTCCAGACCACAGGAAAAACCGCCGAGGCCATGCGCGGCAACAACGCGGTGGCAGGGAATGATTATGGGCAATAGGTTTGCGCCAAGCGCCTGACCCAAGGCGCGCGGGGCGGTGCCCAGAAGCTTGGCGGCCTCGCCATAACTCAGTGTTTCACCCCTCGGAATGCTCAAAAGGTAATGGCGCATGCTGGCCTGAAATGGGGTGCGGGCGGCAGCCAGTGGCGGAAGGGAAAGCATCTTTCCGGCGAAATATGCATCAAGCCACTCGCTGACCGGATCGTTTCCGGTCGGTTTATCAACCGGCGCATCCAGCAGGCTGACATCGCGACATAACTCATCGTTCCAGCAATATGTCAGCTCCCCCAGCGGGGAGGAATAAAGGAATGTTTCGGCAGTCATGCGAAGCAGTTTAGCATGGCGACATGGACTGGGCCTTATTTTTTTCCGCACTGATCTCCGCCACGCTGTTTCCCGGCGGCTCGGAGGCGCTGCTGCTTTATCGCCTGCACGAGGGTGGTCAAGCTCTTTCCCTTGTACTGATTGCCACAACCGGCAATGTACTGGGCAGCCTGATTACCTACGCGATGGGGAGGCTTGGGAACGAGGCCCTGCATCGGCGCTGGCTGCGTATTTCCGAGGAAGCCGTGGCCCGCGCCGAACAGTGGTTCAACCGCTTCGGCAGGCCGGCCTTGTTACTCGCCTGGCTGCCCGTGGTCGGTGATCCTCTATGCCTTGTCGCCGGCCTTCTGCGCTGCCACCTCGGCATTTTCCTGCTGCTGGTGACCCTCGGCAAACTGGCCCGCTACTCCCTGCTCGCCTGGGCGTTCTTTTAAAAAACTTCGGGGCCCGCTTGTAGCTGTGCCGGCCCGGGCGCATGAACGGCGGGGTCTTGCGCAAAAAGAGGGGGCCTTTATCCCGGTTTTCGCCCGCAGGGCATGTGTCCGGATCGGCTGTCACAGCTACCCGTGGGGGCCCTTTCTTACTTCTTTTTGACTCGGGGCATCCATGCCCCTTGCCCTGCGGGCGCCCCTCGGGCGTCCAAATCGGCTGTCCTGCCAATTTGTGGGCACGCAAAGAAGAAGAAAAGCACGACCCTCAGACGAGAACCTTCAACCAGAGTGGAAGTGTGAACAGGGATAAAATCGTGGTCAGGGTGACAGCTTCGGCATACAGCGAAGAATCCAGTTTGAATCGATCGCACAGCACAAGGCCCAGCACCATGCAGGGCATCGCACCTTCGATGACGGTCGGAGCCAGCAGCTTCTCCGGCATGCCGACGCCGATGCATGCACCCCAGACAATCAGCGGCATCAGGCCCAGCTGAATCACAATCACAGGTAGCAACGCTGGCACCCGTTTGATCCAACCTGCCTGCCAGCGCAGCGCCATACCGATGGATAACAGCATCAGTGGCACGACCGCCGCACCAAGCACGCCTAACGATTCGTCCAGCCATGCCGGCATGGCGATAGCGAACAGGCTAAGCGACAGGCCGCCAATGGCTGCCCACAAGGCAGGCACGCGCACCAATTCGATCAGCGGATGCGCCGGCTTCTGACTGCTGCCGAAATGCCCGGCCAGCATGATGCCGACGGTAAATAACAGCGGCGTATTGGCAAACAGATCGTAGGGAATCGCCACCGACTGTGCCCACGGCCCGAAGGTCTGGGTAAGCACAGGCAAGCCAAGATAGGTGACATTGCCAAAACTGGCGGCTAGCAACAAAGCCCCTGCCGCCTTCTTGCCGCCTACTCGCTTGCCGTCACCATAGATCAGCACCGCGACCAGCAAGGATAACAACACGCCGGCCGATGCCACCACCGGGATACGCAGCACATCCAGATTCACCGGCGTCTGCCACATGACATGCAAAACGAGTGCAGGCAGGAATACCGCATACACAGCCTTGGCCAAGTGCCCGCGCACCACCTCAGCCTGATCACCGCCCAGCAGCAAGCGCCAGAACAGACCTACGGCAATAATCGACGACATACCGATAAGGATTGCAAACATGTGACAAGACTAGCGGAATGTCCGGCCATATGTCTCTGCCCCGATGCGCTGTATCCCTACCGAACAGTGGGTAAAACAGTTAGCGTTTCACTTTGGGGCACGCCCCGGAGCAGAAAGGAGCGCTTAACCCATGGAACCGAGGCATATGATCAGCGCCGGCCATCGCTGGCTGGTACGTCAGGAAGTGCTCTACCTGAGCCTGCTGGCCATGCTTGTCGGCCTGCTTTCCGGCTATGCGGCACTGCTGTTGCGCTTCAGTATTGAATGGGTGGCCACCTTGTGGACCGGGGAAATCGCCTGGGACAGGGCGCTGGATACCATCCCGTGGTATATCTTCCTGCTCGCTCCGACCACGGCCGGCATCATCGTTGGCCTGATCAACACGCATTTAATGAGCGGCAGCGAATTGCGCGGCGTAGCCGGTGTGCTTGCCGACCTTGTGGAGCGCGGTGGACGCATCAATCGCAAACAGCTTGTCACGGAAACCTTCGGCTCGGCTATCAGTATCGGTAGCGGTGCCAGTCTTGGCCGCGAGGGCCCAACTGTGGCACTGGGTGCTGTTATCGCTTCGGAAGTGGGGCATTACCTCCAGCTTTCCGAGCATCAGGTACGCACCCTGATCGGCTGCGGTGTTGCAGCCGGTATCGCCGCCTCGTTCAACACCCCCATTGCCGGGGTGCTGTTTGCCCTGGAAGTGATCCTGGCCGACTACGCGGTGGCCACGTTTAGCCCGATTGTCATCTCCTCGGTCATCGCCACGGTGATTTCACGCTCCGAGCTCGGCAACTTTCCTGCATTCCTGATTCCGGAATATCATTTGGTCAGCACCTGGGAGATCGGCATCTATGTCGGCATCGGGTTGGCTTGCGGCCTGATCGCCGCATCGCTGATTGCCCTGATGGGGCGACTGCGCATGCTGCTGGTGCGTTTCATCCCGGACCGGCGCCTTCGCCCGATACTGGCCGGCTTCTGCATCGGCCTGATAGGGCTGGTCATTCCCTATGCCATGTCCATCGGCTACGGCACGGTGGGCAATATGTTGCTCGAGAAGGTTGATCCGGTATTACTCGGCGTCGGTTTTCCGCTTGGTGTGTTTCTTGCCATTGTGCTGTTCGGCAAGCTATTGGCCACGGCCCTGAGCTTCGCAGCCGGCTTTCCCGGTGGACTGCTCGGTCCTGCACTGTTTCTCGGCGCCGTCGTCGGCGCGTTGTTTGGCAGCATCGTGCATGACATCGCACCCTCCTTCACCGAAAGCTACGGCGCTTATGCCCTGGTTGCCTGCGGGGCATTGACTGCGGCCGCCCTGCAAGCGCCGATTACCATCATGCTGATGGTTTTCGAATTATCCGCCGACTACCGCATCATGCTGCCGCTGATGGCGGCCTGCATCGTGGCTACACTGGTTAAACGATCCTTCGGCCATCAATCCGTTTTCACCGAGGCACTTGAAGAACGCGGCATCGAAATGGGTGGCGGTCTGGAGAAGTCATGGATGCGTTCGGTCAAGGTGTCGCGCATCCAATGGCGACCGATTCCGTCCATTCCCGAACATACCCCGCTGGCTGATCTGAAACGCATTTATGTTGATTCAGGCAAGGGCTGCGTGCAGGTGGTGGATGACAAGGATGAAATGCTCGGACTCATCACCTTTACCGATCTGCAACCCTGGCTGCTTGATGCCACGATGGATCACGTCGCGATCGCATCCGAGATATGCAACCGCAAGGTGCTAACCATTTCGGAAAATGACAGTCTGCTTGATGCCATCGCCACCTTTGATCGTGAGGTGTTCGAACAACTGCCGGTGACGGCCACCGGCAATCCGAGGCGCGTGCTCGGCATCCTCTCAAGGCAGTCGGTGTTTTCCACCTACCATCAGCTGATTGTCAAACACGGTGAACATGGCGAGACCTGATTTGATCCCCTCACTAGCACCAAGAGTCCATGCAGCTTAATCCGGCCCAGCAGAAGGCGGCCGAGGCAGGCGACGGAGCGCAGCTGATTCTGGCCGGCGCAGGCTCCGGCAAGACTCGCACCATCGTGCACCGCATTGCCTATCTGATTGCCGAAAGGCGTGTCGCACCGCATCGCATTCTGGCCGTCACCTTCACCAACAAGGCTGCCTCTGAGCTTAAGGCCCGGCTCAATACACTTATCGGCGATGATGGTGGTGGCGTCACCTCCGGTACTTTTCATGCTATTTCCCTCTCCTTCCTGCGCCGCCATGCCGATGCACTGGGTTATCCGAAATCCTTTCAGGTGATTGATGCCGATGATCAGAAGGCGCTGATCAAGCGCCTGCTCAAGGCGCGCAACATCAGCAGCGATACCCTGCATCCCGGCTACCTGCTCGGCTGGATTGAGCACTGCAAGCATGCGGCCCTGACTCCCGAGGCAGCTCCCGAACAAAACTGGAGCGGCATCGATATGCGTGAGCTCTATGCCACCTACCAGCAGGAACTGATGCGCTTTGAACGCATGGATTTCTCCGACCTGATCCTCAACTGCGTGCGTCTGCTTGAAGAACATAAAGATATCGCCGCCCTGCTGCGTGCCCGCTTTGATCATGTGCTGGTTGATGAGTATCAGGACACCAATCCGGCGCAGCATCGCTGGTTGCAACTGCTGTGCAGCGGGCACGGCAACCTGACCGTGGTGGGTGATGACGATCAGAGCATCTATGGCTGGCGCGGAGCAGATGTACGCCACATTCTGGAATTTGAAAACATCTGGCCCGGTGCCGGCATCCATCGACTGGAGCACAACTACCGCTCGACCGGCGCCATACTTGAACTGGCCAATGCAGTCATCGAGTCCAACAGCGAGCGGCATATCAAGCAACTCCGCCCGACCCGTGATGCTGGCGAGACACCGTTCTGGCGGGTTTGTCAGGACGAATACGACGAGGCGCGGCATATCGCTGCCGCCCTGCGTCGCTGGCACCAGCAGGGGAAATCCTGGCGCTCCATGGCCGTGCTCTACCGTACCGCCCGCCAGTCTCTACCCATCGAACAGGTATTAAGCGAGGAAGGAGTGCCGTACCGCGTGGTCGGCGGTGTGGGCTTCTTTGAACGCATGGAAATCAAGGATGCGCTGGCCTACTGGGCACTGCTGCACCACTGTGCCGACGGCCTGCACCTGCGCCGCATATGCAATAAACCCAAGCGCGGTATCGGTGCAGTTGGCGAGCAACAGCTGGCCGATATGCTGAGTGCCTCCGGCCTGCGCACATCCGACTGGCTGGATTCGCTGGTCGAAGGCGGTCCGGGGCCTGCCGGCAAGCTGGCACCACTGGCACGGCTTGTCGCCGAGCTGCGCAGCGAGGCCATGCAGCATCCGGATATGGGGCTGGGCGAATTGCTTGAAAAGAGCGGCTATCTCGAAAGCCTGAAGGCCATGGGCGAGATTGAAGCGGAATCACGGCGCGACAATATTCAGGCCCTGCAGGATTATATTTCCATAGCAACGGCCGAAGGCATGACGCCCATCGAATTTCTCGACCGCACGGCCCTGCTGCAGTCTGGTGAACGGCTGGCCGCGGACCGGCAGGCAGCGGCAAGCGATGATGACGATGCACTCTCGCTGATGAGCCTGCACCGTGCCAAAGGGCTGGAGTTCGACTGCGTCGTGCTCAGCGGCGTCGAGGAAGGACTGCTGCCGCACCAGCGTTCGCTGGATGAAGGGCCGTCGGGGCTCTCCGAGGAGCGTCGTCTGCTGTATGTAGGCATTACCCGGGCCCGCGACCACCTGCTGCTCACCTCGGCACGCATGCGTCGCGCCTTCGGCGATCTGATGTTTCCGCAGCCCAGTCGCTTTATTGTAAACATCCCTGAGGCCGTTCTGGCGCGTAGCGAAGCGATACCCGTTGCTCCCTCTGGCGACAGCGGCGGACTTGAGATTGGCTGCAACGTGCGGCACCCCAGTTTCGGCGAGGGCGTGATCCTCAGCGTCGAAGGCGCTGGCGATGCCATGCGTGTATCCGTAAACTTCCGCCGGGCAGGAACCAAGCGCCTGATGCTGAAATACGCCGCGCTGGAAATGATTTAGACCCACTATCAGGAGATAGCTTATGTCGGTAACCATCTACCACAATCCGCGCTGTTCCAAATCGCGCGCCACGCTGGCCCTGCTCGGCGAACGCGGCATCAAGCCTGAAATCGTCGAATATCTGCAAACCCCGCCCAACGAAGCGGAGCTGGACCACATCCTGGTCATGCTGGGCAAATCGCCTGAAGAACTGATGCGGCGAGGCGAGGATGAGTACAAGACCTATATTGCAGGCAAGGATTTAAGCCGCGCTGAAGCCATTGCCCAGATGGTGACCCATCCGAAGCTGATTGAACGACCCATTGTGGTGCATGGCGATAAGGCAGCGATTGGCCGCCCGCCGGAAGCTGTGCTGGATATTCTGTAGGATATCGAGGCGATATGACTGAATTCACTCCCCGTAGCATGCTGATCACCGGCGGTGCCGGTTTCATCGGCAGCAACTTCGTGCGCTATATGCTGGCCAAAGATAACAACGTGCACATCGTCAATCTCGATGCTCTGACCTATGCCGGTTCGCTGGATAATCTTTGCGATCTGCCGGACGCCTCACGCTACAGCTTTGTGCAGGGCGATATCTGCGAGGCCGAACTGGTTGCCCGACTGCTGCGCGAACATGCGATTGACTGCATCGTGCACTTCGCAGCCGAATCGCATGTCGACAATTCCATCACCGGCCCGGAGGCCTTTGTACGCACCAATGTGATGGGCACCTTCACCTTGCTTGATGCAGCAAGGCAATACTGGCTTGGCGACTGCGGATTTGGCCTCAATGACTGCCGTTTTCATCACATATCCACCGATGAAGTCTATGGAACATTGAAGGCCGATGACCCTGCCTTCTCCGAGACCACACCGTATGCGCCCAATTCCCCGTATTCAGCCTCCAAGGCAGGCTCTGATCATCTGGTGCGCGCCTGGTTTCACACCTACGGCATGCCGGTCACCACGACCAACTGCTCGAATAATTACGGCCCGCGCCAGCATGGCGAGAAGTTCATCCCGACGGTGATCCGCTGCTGCCGGGAGGGTAAGCCGATTCCGGTCTACGGCGATGGCAGCAATATCCGCGACTGGCTTTATGTGGATGACCATTGCAGCGGTATTGATGTGGTGATCCGGCGCGGAAGGTTGGGGGAAACTTATAACATTGGCGGTATCAATGAGTGGGCCAATATCAATATTGTCAGATTGATCTGCGAGTTGATGGATGAGATGCAGCCTGCCGACAAGCCGCATACGGATTTGATCACCTATGTGCAGGATCGGCCGGGACACGACTGGCGCTACGCTATCGATGCCGCGAAGATGGGTAGTGAACTCAACTGGCAACCGGATGAAACCTTTGAAACGGGTATCCGCAAGACTGTCGCCTGGTATTTGCAAAACAGCTGATCAAGCGTTTTGTTTCTAGTCGGGTGAAGAGTGCCGATGTTGTGACCACGGTTTGTTGACTTGCTTTCTCAATCGACTCGCTGATGACGACGCGGCTTAAAAGCATTATCCTGCGCGCCCTTTCAAAAAAACACAGGCAACACCTGACCACGAAGGAGTTAGTAACATGGGCTTGAACATTTATTATGACAAGGACGCCGACCTTTCCCTGATCAAGGGTAAAAAGGTCGCCATCATCGGCTACGGCTCGCAGGGCCATGCCCATGCGAACAATCTGAAGGATTCGGGTGTCGATGTGACTGTCGGCCTGCGTGCAGGCTCAGCATCCGTTGCCAAGGCCAAGTCCTGCGGTCTGAAGGTCAGCGAAGTCGCCGCGGCTGTGGCCGGTGCCGATATCGTGATGGTGTTAACCCCGGACGAGTTCCAGTCACAGCTGTATCGCGACGAACTTCAGCCGAACCTGAAGAAAGGCGCGACGCTGGCCTTCGCACATGGTTTTGCCATCCACTACAATCAGGTCACCCCGCGTGCCGATCTGGATGTCATCATGATTGCACCCAAGGCTCCGGGTCACACCGTGCGCTCCGAGTTTGTGCGCGGCGGCGGCATTCCTGATCTGATCGCCATCCATCAGGATGCCTCTGGTTCGGCCAAGGCCATTGCCCTGTCCTATGCCTCGGCCATCGGCGGCGGGCGCACCGGCATCATCGAGACGACCTTCAAGGACGAGACGGAAACCGATCTGTTCGGCGAACAGGCTGTGTTGTGCGGTGGTGCAGTCGAGCTGGTCAAGGCCGGTTTCGAGACCCTGACCGAGGCAGGTTACGCCCCGGAGATGGCTTATTTCGAATGCCTGCACGAGCTGAAGCTGATTGTCGATCTGATGTATGAAGGCGGCATTGCCAACATGAACTACTCGATCTCCAACAATGCGGAGTACGGCGAGTATGTGACCGGCCCGCGCGTCATCAACGACGAATCGCGCAAGGCCATGCGCGAGTGCCTGCACAACATCCAGACCGGCGAATATGCCAAGCAGTTCATCATCGAAGGTGCGACCAACTATCCGTCGATGACTGCCTATCGCCGACTGAATGCCTCGCATCCAATCGAGCAGACCGGCGAGAAGCTGCGCGCCATGATGCCATGGATCAAAAAGATCGTGGACAAGTCCAAGAACTAAGCATGCTGTATGAAATCAAAAGGGGAGCCGTATGGCTCCCCTTTTTTATGCTGCCCACTGTTGAAAATGGCTTTGCGATGCCTCATCTTTGTACCAAGCACAAATAAACCACGAAAGGAATGAAACCCGTGACGAAAGAAGAGCAGAATCAGCCTGTATTCAGCGTAAAAAAGATTTATA
>CAZQTO010000061.1:0-13347 GCA_964596375.1 uncultured Zetaproteobacteria bacterium
TGCACGCGTGAGTCTGTCCTCCGATTTACTGCTTCCCCCTTCGGCATTCCTGTTGGATATGGCATCTGCCTTTTCGGGTGCCTTGGTGGCCTTGCTCTTTTCCGGACTCAGCAACACCACATCCATACTTTGCGGCAAGCTGTGTTTCGGAATGGGTTTGTTAACATGTTGCACTGTAATGAAAACTGCCAGCAGCACATGACAGGATATGGAGGCAACCAGGGAAACGCTCCAGCGCCGCCCCTCGGGGGAAATGGGATTAACCATGCGCTGTACCTGTCAAGACTTCGCTCGACGCAGGCATGGCGCTGCGCAGTTGATCAGTGATGTATTGTGCTGCCACACCATTGAGCCAGCCGGTAAAGCTGGCAACCAGCAAAAACGGCGGCAACAGATAAAACAGAGCCTGTTGCTGGATGAACAACGCCTCCACGGTCACGAACTGCACCAGCATATGTGCCACGGCGCCAAGCAGGCTTACGCCAAGCAGACTGATACCGGGGATGCTTCGCCATGCGGCCAGCATGACCAGCGCTGCAGCCACAGCACCGCTCAGGCTCATGATGAAGGTAGGCGTGAACAGGGTGCCGATGAACAGGGAGCCGACCACCACGCGCGCCACAGCCAGCATCAGCGCCTCTTTCGGTCCAAGCATAACCAGCGCAATCAGGGTGACAATATTGGCCAGCCCCGGCTTGAACCATGGGCCGAGGCCGGGCAGCGCTGATTCCAGCACATGAATGCCAACGGCCAGCATCAACAAAGCCATCCATTGCGCCTTGCGCTGCAGCGCCTCCAGAGACGGACGGGCAAGCGTGGGGCGTGTGGTAGGGCCGGGGAAATGGATGCTCGATAGAGGCATCGGCCTACTCTAACATCGCATCAAAGGCTTGCGCATCCCCGCGAATGGCAACAAGGATGCGATTCGGCAGACAAACCAGCATGCCGCCAATGTCGTGCTTGTGACCGGCAAGAATACAGCGCTTGCTGCTGCATGGGGATTCGGTGATAGCTACATTTCCGTCGGCGATGATGATCTCCGAAACACCAATCTCCCCCTCAGCCTTGAAGTGCACGGGCGTGTCCGCATGCAAGGGATATTCAGCAAGCAGGGTCTGGCCGTAATACACATCAACCATGGCCTCTCCGCTTCCGGCCAGCTGCCGGATATGCATCCAGCCAAAGCCAATGCCGCACAGCACAATGACCAGCAACACGCGGTCGGTCCATGTGCCGCTGAGCAGATTGCGCAGGCGGCTTGGCTTACCCGGGGAGGCAGGGCTCGAATTCATGCGCCAAGTGTATCAGCTTTGGCCGTGGAAACAGCGACGCGACATCACAGTTGGATAGCAGTTGGATAGAAAAGGGAGAAGCGCCATGAACACACTGATTACCGGAGGCAACCGCGGCATCGGCCTGGGCTTTGTTCGCCATTATCTGAGCCAAGGGCATCAGGTTTGGGCCTGCCATCGCAGGGACAAGGGCGATTTAGCTGCCATTGACGACGCCTCACTGCATTTGCTGCACTGGGATGTGAGCACAAATGATGGACCGCAGGGTGAATTACCTGCACACATCGACTTGTTGATCAACTGCGCCGGCATCTACGGCCCGGGGAAAAACGGGCAGGAGCTGGACAAGGTGAGCCCGGAGATCATGCAGGAGGTGTTCAATGTCGACTGCGTCGGGCCATTACGTGTCGTGCAGCAGCTGCACAGGCGCATGGCGCGGGGCGGTGTGATCGCCAACCTCAGCTCCAAGATGGGCTCAAGCGGCGATAACAGCAGTGGCGGCACCTATGCCTATCGCGCCGCCAAGGCGGGATTGGTGATTGTATCGAAATCCATGGCTGTCGATTTAGCGCCGGCAGGTGTGCATGTGTTCACCCTGCATCCGGGATGGGTGCGTACGGATATGACGCATCAAACCGGCCTCATTGATGTTGAGGACTCGGTACGCGGCATGGCGAGTGTTATCGAACGGGCAGGTGATTATTCGCCCGGATCATTTATCGCTTTCGACGGACAGGAAGTGCCGTACTGATTCACTAAACCTGAGACAAACAACGCCCCCGCTCAGGCAGGGGCGTTGCAAGAATACCTGATCAACCTAGTCCTTATTGTGCATATGCAAGTCCATCTGCGGGAAGGGAATGCTGACGCCGGCATCATCGAAGGCCAGTTTGATTTTCTCGTTCAAATCAAAGCGCACAGCCCAGTAGTCGCCGCTTGCCACCCACGGGCGCACATTGAAGTTGACGCTCGACTCAGCCAGCTCACCAACGGCCAACAGCGCTGCGGGCTCTTTAAGAATGCGCTCATCGGCATCGATGATGGACTGGATAATCTCCTTGGCCTTACGGATATCATCGCCATAGCCGATGCCGAAGACCATATCGATGCGGCGCGTGTCGCGCGCCGAGTAGTTGGTGATATTACTGCCGTAGATACCACCATTGGGCACGATGATCTCGCGGTTGTCGCCGGTTCTCATGCGGGTGCTGAAGGTGCCGATTTCCTCAACGACACCTGCTGTTCCGCCCGCCTCGATGTAATCACCGACCTTGAACGGGCGGAAGATAATAAGCAGCACGCCGGAGGCGAAGTTCTGCAGCGAGCCCTGCAGGGCCAGGCCGACAGCCAGACCAGCCGCGCCGATCAGGGCAATGAATGAGGTGGTATCCACTCCAAGCCTGTCCAGCGCTGCAATAATCACGAAAAGCAGCAGCACGGCATTGACGATGGAGCATACAAAACCGATCAGTATGGGATCCACCTTGGCCTTCTTCATCAATCTGGCGACCATTCCAACGAGCAGGCGGGCAATCCAGCGACCAATGACGAAAATGGCCAGCGCCATGATGATGTTAATACCCCAGGGAAGGGCGTAGCCATCAAGCAAAGCCTGAACATCAATATTATCAAGCATGTTTATCTCCTGTTTGTTTGCCGCATGCTGTCAGAATTCCTGCTATGCACCATATGAAAACGCATACAGCGCATGCAGCGGGCACGCTATTACAACACGGATCTATTCGACAACATCGAGCATGGCGGGGACGAGCAGCTTTCCCTTCTCCTCGCGCAGCGCCAATGGAGTAAGGCCTCGCGGGCAGGGCCCGGACAGACAGGCGCCGCTGTCGGGGGCAAACAGGGCACCATGCGTCTGGCAGACCAAGGCCTCTCCATCCTCGGAGAAAAAGCGTCCCGGCACCCAGTCCAGCGTGCTGCCATTGTGCGGACAACGATTGATGTAGGCAAAAAGGCGCCCTGCGGAGCGCACGACAAAACCCTCCTCTGTTGCCCCTGCAATGCGCAGTGTGAAGACCGTTGCCCCGCCCTCGTCGGGAATCTCAATGGTTTGCCATGTCTGTTGTTGCATGCGACGAATTGCAGTGAAGAACTGCTTGCGATGCAAGGGGGAAATAAAAAAGGCGGCCCCCCGTCGGCGACCGCCAGCAGCTCTAGAGAACTGCTCTGCTATCCTTCATTTAGACCTTGGCAGAGATGCTGTCAAATTCAGGGCCTGCTGATACGCCTCGGCAGCCCGCTGCCCATCACCATTTTCCAGACGCCAGTCAGCCAGTGTGCGCCATGCCTGCGGTGACGGATTTCTGGCCAGCAGTTTGTCCATATGTTCAGCTGCCAGACCATCAAGGCCGGCCACATGCGCCATACCGGCACGTAGCAGTGCCTGAGCCGGCGTTATCTCCGACTCGCGTTTCTTTTCCATACGACGATAGGTTTTCAGGGCGTCCTCATGCATCAGCGGCATCAACGCGACGGCAATATCGGCATCATCCTGTCGCTCGATATGTGCCAGCCAAAGTTTACGGCAGGCAGAAGCATCCCCTTCGCCGAGCAGGGCGCGCCCCAGCGCCAGAACCACTGCGCCTGATTCAGGTTGCAAGCGCTGTGCCTTACGCAGATAGCCAAGACTTTTTTCCTGCCCACCAGTGGTTTGCGCCAGTTGCATATAGGCTGCAGCCAGCTTGGGCGCAGCACGCGAGGCCGAGTTTCCACCACGCTTCCATATCTCTTCCAGCATGGCGACCAGGCCATCCCAATTTTCTGTTTCATGAAGCAGGCCTGCCTTGCGCTCCAGCGCCAGCGGTGCTCCCGGATGTGCCTTCAACCAGGCATTGAGGTGTGCCTGACGTACGCTGGGATCCGGCTTTGGCGAGGCTTGCGGATCACTGGCCATGCGAGCGGTCAGGGCAATGAGCAGGTCGTCATCCCCATCGGCCGGCAGCGGCATATCAGCCGGTGACATCGGCAAGCGGCTGAGCAGCCCATCGGCCCATTCCGGAAGAAAGCCTTTCCCCTTGCGGAAATACTTCCAACCGCGTTCGCCGCGCATATCCACCCATTCGGCAAGGCCATCGTAGAGATAGGTTTCCCGGCGCTTTTTCCTGCCGTTTTTCAGCACCTGCCATAATTGCCCCGGACCGGCCAGCAGGGCCAGCACAATGCGGCGCACAAGCCAATAAAGGGCAAGAGCCAGCACAAGGACCAGAATGAAGGGTCCTTGCTTGGTTTCAAACAGCCAGCCGAAAGCATGGATACTCAGGGTTTCATCAGCCACTTCGGGAAAGAGCGCAAAAAGGGCGGCCAGCGCCAGCGCTAAAATGAGAACAATCATGATACGCATCAAAGTGCCTCCATCCAGTCGGACGCAATCTTGCGGGATACATCGATATTGACCCGGATATCGTCCATGGATTCGGATAGGCCGGAGTCGACACTATCATTCAACTGATCGCGAACTGCATTGAGCAGCTGTCGCCATGCACGCGGTTCTGGCCAATCCTCGATGCTCAGGGCGTGCTCCATGTCGAGCAGCTGCCGGCGCAGACCACCTTGCTGTTGTTCAATGGTGCTGGGGGCGTGGCGCAAATGGAAAGCACCGATCAGCCAGGCAAGGTACGGATTTTCCGGCTTGGGGATGATATCGATCTGTTGCGCATCCGGGATGCTTTCCGCCAGCTGCTTCAGTGATTCCCGCAGGGAAGTGAGTTGCGCCCGAGCATGTTGTAGCAGCGCCGCCATCTCGCTGGCCTTGCCTTGTTCCGATTCATCCAAGGACGGCCGGGAAGCAAGATAGCCCCACATGCCAGCACGTTGCGAAAGTCGAGTGTCGGGACTGGCAAGCAGACTCAGCCACACGCGAAGCTCAACCACCTGATTCGTCTTCAATTGTTGCGTCAACTGCTCCCGTTCGGCCTGCATGTCGCCCAGCTCGCTTTGCAGTCGATTGATTTCTTCCTGCAGAGAGGTGGTGCTATCCGTTACCGGCGGGGTTGGCTCAAGCGAGGCTGGCGCAGCCATGTCGACAGGTGATTCAGATTCAACGTCGGACGTGTTTGCCGGCGGTTCGACGGCGCCGTCTTCAACAGCAGCCATTGGGTCTGCCTGTGCCGTATCGGTTTCGACTGTTTGAGGCTGGGTATCAGTCATTGGCAGCGAAGCCGACTGTGTTGCCTGTTTCGTTTGCAGGTACACCTTACCGGCGTTCAGCAGTTCCACGGCCTGCTGGCGAAACTCGGGCGGAGAAAGCAGCCAGGCTGCGGGCAGGCCGACAAACACCAGCAATAGAAAAAGCCACGGTCCAAGGCGCCTCTTTTTAGGCGGTGCAGCAGGATTTTTTTCAACCTGTTCTGCCTCCTGCACATCAGCATTTGCATCTGCTACAGGCGGCTGTTCCGTATCGGGCATGTTTTTGGCCTTATCTTCTGGTTTGCTGTTATCAGTCATGGTTGAGCCAGCGGGCGATATCCATGGCATGATAGGTTAAAATCATATCGGCGCCGGCGCGCTTGAAACCGAGCATGGTTTCCAGCACCACACGGCGTTCGTCGATCCAACCCTTTTCGGCAGCAGCCTTGATCATGGCATATTCGCCGGACACGTTGTACACAGCCATCGGCACGTCGGTGGCTTCTTTCACGGCAGCGATGATATCCATATAGGCCAGCCCGGGTTTGACCATGAGGATGTCGGCACCTTCAGCGATGTCGAGCATCGCCTCCTTGATTGCCTCACGACTGTTGGCCGGATCCATCTGGTAGCCGGCACGGTCGCCGAAGCTGGGGGTCGAATCGGCCGCATCACGAAAGGGCCCGAAATAGGCCGAGGCGTATTTGACGGCATAAGACATCACCGGGATATGACTGAATCCGTTGTCGTCCAACGCTATGCGTATGGCACCGATCATGCCGTCCATCATGCCGGAGGGGGCGATAATATCGACACCCGCGCGGGCATAGGACACCACTTCCTTTTGCAGATTCTCCAGCGTTGCATCGTTGTCCACGTCTTCACCGTGCAACACGCCGCAGTGACCGTGATCGGTGTATTCGCAGAAACAGGAATCGGCAATCACGCAGGTGTCGGGGGAGGCATCTTTGGCCTCGCGTACGGCACGCTGCACGATACCTTCATCATTCCATGCCTCACTACCGATGGCATCCTTCTTTGCCGGAATCCCGAAAAAAATCACACCGGGAATGCCGGCGGCGGCAACCTCGCGTACGGCCTTGCCGACATGCGACAGAGGAATACGGGACACACCCGGCATGCTGGCAATGGGTACCGGTTTGCTGATGGTTTCGTCAACAAACAGCGGATAAATCAGATCGTCCACCGAAAGTGATGTTTCGCGCACCATGCGGCGCAGCGTTGGAGTGCGGCGCAGGCGACGCGGGCGAATGGTCAGATCAGGCAGGCTCATGGGTAATTTTCCTCCGCTTCAGACCGTGTTTCATCAAAGAACTCGGCCAATGCATCCAGCATGGCAGCAAAACTAGCCTCTTTTGCCACAGCCTGCACGCTCAAACCTGCATCCTCTGCAGCGGCTGCCACCTGCGGACTGATCACGGCCACGGCGGGGCGATTGGCAAGCTGTGCATTGCCGATACGTTGCACGTAATGTCGGGCCGTGCGGGAGCTGCCCAGCAGCACGGCATCGATCTCACCTAGCTCCAGCGCCTGCACCACATCCGCGGCATCGCCCTGCGGGCAGATGGTGCGGTAGGCATGAATCAGACGCACCTCTGCACCTTGGCTTAGCAAGGCCTGTTGCAGCACATCCCTGCCCTCTTCAGCACGCAGGAAACAAACACTTGCCGGCAGGCCATGTTCTGCAAAGCCCTGTATCAACCCCTCCTGCGACGCCTCGGCAGCAATCCATGCGACACTGATGCCTCGTCCTGTCAGGGCCGCCGCTGTCTGGCTTCCCACGGCGATCACCGGACATCGACTGAACAGGGAGACAAAATCATCGCCCAGTGACTCAGCAGCGCAGCTTACACCGTTAACACTACTCAACAGGATGGCGGTGTTTTCGGGCAACGCCTCCAAGCCGAGACGAATATTTTCGGGAAGGCACTGCACTGCCAGACAAGGGAAACACACAGCTGTTGCTCCGCGCTGCGCTATCAAAGCGGCGACAAGCTCGCTCTGTTCGGCGGCTCGTGTAAGCAGAATGCGTTTTCCCGAAAGTGAACTCACAGGCTGGATTATGCATCAGGCAGACTGCCACCGCCAATGAGGAAAGATTCCCGCACATCCGCGACCGTCATGTTGGCTTGATTTGGAACAGGGCTCATGTAATATGAATGAGTTTTGACAGGCAGGAATAAACATGACGCAGATAGATAACGCAATGAAAAAAGCTGAAGGTATTCTTAAGAACACCTTTGGCTACGGTGCTTTCCGCTCGGTGCAGAAAGATGTCGTCGCAGCCATCCTTGGTGGCGGCGATGCCTTTGTGCTGATGCCGACAGGCGGCGGCAAATCGATGTGTTATCAGATCCCCTCTATTGTACGCAAAGGCACGGGCATTATTGTTTCGCCGCTGATTTCTCTGATGAAGGATCAGGTGGATGCGCTGGTGCGCTGCGGTGTAGAAGCTGCTTACTACAATTCGTCCCTGAAGGTTGCCGAGGCTGCTGCTGTGCTGGAACGCCTGAAGGCCGGAAAGCTCGACATGCTCTATGTGGCTCCCGAGCGCCTGCTTTCTGCGACATTCACCAAAATTCTGCATGACATTGATCTGGCTCTATTTGCTATTGATGAGGCGCATTGCGTGTCGCAATGGGGCCATGATTTCCGTCCCGAGTACGAAAAGCTCGGTCGTCTGCGTGAGGAATTCTCCGGGGTGCCGATTCTCGCCCTGACCGCAACAGCCGACGAACACACCCGCAAGGACATCCTGCAATGCCTGAAGATTGAAAAGGCCAACAAGTTTATTTCAAGTTTTGATCGCCCGAATATTCGCTATCTGGTTGCCGAAAAACGCAAGCCGATGCGTCAGTTGATTGATTTTCTCGAAGACTGGAAGGGTGAGTCCGGCATCATCTATTGCATGTCACGCAAGCGGGTGGAGGAAGTGGCGGTGCATCTGCAACGCCAGGGCATTCGTGCCATGGCCTACCATGCAGGCATGCCGGGCCGGAGGCGCGAGCAGGTACAGGACGACTTTTTACATGACCGCATTCGCGTGATCGTGGCCACCATTGCCTTTGGCATGGGGGTCGACAAGCCGAATGTACGCTACGTCGTGCATCACGATATGCCCAAGAGCGTGGAAAGCTATTATCAGGAAACCGGTCGCGCCGGCCGTGATGGCATGGAGTCTGAAGCTCTGCTGCTGTACAGCTCCGGCGATGTGAATCTGGTTCGTCGGCTTATCGACAATGTCGAGAGCAAGGAACAGAAACGTATCGAAATCCACAAGCTGAACAGCATGATTGCTTTCTCCGAAGCGCTGACCTGTCGGCGACGGGTTCTGCTGGGCTATTTCGGCGAGCAGTTAAAGAAACCTTGCGGCAACTGTGATATCTGCCTTGACCCACCCACAACCTATGATGCGATCAAGCCGGCACTACTGGCCATTCAGTGTATCCGCGAGCTTGAGGAGAACTACAGCAAAGGATATGTCATCGATGTGCTGCGCGGCTCAACAGCGGCGCGCATCATTGAGCGCGGCCACGATAAGTTGAAAAGCTATGCTGCCGGAATGGATATGACGGCCGACGAGTGGACATCCATCCTTCGCCAGCTCACCCATCAGGGCTATTGCAACCCGGATATCAGCCATCGCTCGGCGCTAAAACTGACCCCCGAGGTGGCCAAGCTGGAGAAGCGCAAGCACTTAATGCTGGCTCACTACCATCAAGGGGTGCATCGCGGCCTGAAGCGGCCGGCGGTGAATCGCGCCGACCCGGTTTTCGTCGAACTCAGCGATTTGCGGCGTGAAATGGCGGAGAAAGAGGGCGTGGCTCCACATGTACTGATGAACGATGCCACGCTGGCCGAGATGAGCCATAAGCGTCCGCAGTCGCTGGATGATTTGTCGGCTATCGATGGCATGGGCCAGCGCAAGCTACTGACCTATGGCGATTCATTTCTAAAGCTGCTCCTGCAGCACGGCGCGGTGACCGAGGGTGAACAAGCCGCTGCGGCAGCCGCCGATAAAGCCCAGAAGCTGCGGGTTACAGGACCACCGCCCAATGATGCACAGATGTTTACCTGGCAGTTGTACAAGAGCGGCGAGAATGCAGAGGCCATCGCGGCAAAACAGGGTATTAGCAGTGAGACGGTGTTAAAGCATTTCGTCGCCCTGGTGAAAGCCGGCTACGACATCAATGTGCGCGAGGTGCTTGGTGAGTCATTCGACGACGTCACGGCAGCCCTTGAAGAAGCCGATGAATACACCGCCCTGAGCGACATTCTGCGCAGCATGGACACCCCGGTCAGCAATGAAACCTTCCGCCTGGTGGTGGCCTGGCGCGAGGCCGCCGGCATATCCTGACGGTTTCCGCTGCGGGCGTTATTTAAGCCAGCTATCCAGTTCCTTGCTTCTCTCCAGCGCATAAAGCCCGTCGCAGCCGCCGACCACATGGCGATCATTGATAAAAATTTGCGGCACGGTGCGGGCGCCATTGCTGCGCTGCAGCATTTCACTGCGCCGCTCGGGATCGGTTTCAATATTATACTCGACAACATCCAACCCCCTCTTGGCAAACAGGGCCTTGGCCCGTACGCAATAGGGGCACCAGGAACTGGAATACATTTCAATGCTTGGCATGTTATGGCTCCTTAAGCCCGATCTTTCAGGCGGGTCAGTGTAAATGCGCCGGCTCGAATGCCCGCGCGCCGCAGGGCGCGGCAGGCATAATGCATCGTAGCGCCTGTAGTCATGATGTCATCCACCACCCAGATCTGCATGTCCGATACATCCCTGCTCGCCTGCCCTGCGACGATTTCGGCCCAGTGGTCGTTGTCCACACTGAAAGCATTACACAGATTCTTCCAGCGTGCCCGACCACTCAAGCTGGACTGCCGCTGCTGCTCCCCATTGCGGCGCAGTAATTGCCAATCAAAACCTGCGCCTGTGCGATCGGCAATGGCGCGGCACAGGTCGGCGGCATGATGCCGGCCGGCGCGACGCATGCGGGATAGCGGCATGGGAACAGGCAGTAACAGGCTTTGCTGGCCAAATATAGTCTGCAAGCGGGCCTCGGCAGCATCACTCAGCCAAAGCATGCCGGCATCGCGTCCCTGCAGCTTCCAGTCAAGGATGGCATTGCGTACCGGACCCTCACGATAGATAAACAGGCTCTCCGTCCTGAGTTGCGGCGGCGCTCGCTGCAGGCATTTTCCGCAGGGGCCGGGTGCGAGATGCGCGGGCAGGATACGACCACATTGCAGACAGTGATTGTGCGGCCAGATGCGGATGTCCGTGGCGCATCGTTCGCAGCAAACACCTTGCCCTGAAAGCGGCGAGCGGCAGAAGACACAGGCCGGAGGAAACAACATATTCCGGCACAGGTTAACCCAGCTATAAAGCCCAGTTGACAGCGTCGCCATGCAACCCAGCATGCATGATATGCTGGATAGTCGCAATTGGTTCACCCCGCCACCTGCAGTACGCCGCCGCCACTTCAATAGCGGTGAGCGTCAGGGCATGGTTATTTCGCTGCAGGGAAGGCCGCTGCTTAACTTTGCCGGTAACGATTATCTCGGCCTGAGTTTTCATCCCAAGGTATGCCGTGCAGCACAGAATGCTGTTGCCGCACACGGCGTGGGCAGCGGCGCCTCGCGGCTGATCAGCGGCGACGATCCGCTGATGCACCAGCTGGAATCTGAACTGGCCGCATGGAAGGGCTTTGAGTCTGCACTGCTTGTCGGCTCGGGCATGCTGGCCAATATCGGTCTGTTGCAGTCCCTGGCCGACCGGCATTGCACACTATTCTGCGACAAATTTAATCACGCCTCGCTGGTTGACGGTGCCCGCCTATCCACTGGAAAGGTCCAGCGTTTCGCGCATCTTGATGTGAAACAGCTGGAGCACTTGTTACAAGCAGCGGCAACCTCGCAAGCTGCAGTCGGGCAGCGCAGGATTATCGTTTCCGACGGTGTATTCAGCATGGATGGCGACTGTGCCGATGTGGCGGCATTGCTCCAGATAGCCGAACGGCATGATGCCTTGCTGGTGCTCGATGATGCACATGGTTTCGGTGTGCTGGGAAATGGCGGGCGCGGCCTGAGCTCGGAAAAAAGTGTCGCCGGACATGAACGACTGGTCGAGGTCGGCACCTGCGGCAAGGCACTCGGCTCATACGGCGCCTTCATTCTCGGCACGGCGGAAATGATTGAAGGCCTGCGCCAGAAGCTGCGCACCATGACCTACTCCACGGCACTTCCGCCGGCAGTATGCGCGGCAAGCCTTGCGGCGCTTCACGTATTACAGCAAGGTGATCTGCTGCGCACTTTGCACGCCAATATTGCCCTCTTCCGCCGTCTGGCCACTGAGCACAGTCTGACCCTGATGCCCTCCGAAACACCCATCCAACCCTTGCTTCTGGGCGGGGAGGCTGCCGCACTGCATGCAGCCGAGGCCTTGCTGAACCTTGATTTTTTTGTGCCCGCCATCCGACCTCCAACAGTCCCTGAGGGAACGGCACGACTGCGCATCACCCTCTCGGCTGCGCACCGCCGGGAGGATATTGAGGCGCTGGTACATGCGCTGCAAAGGGTGGTCGGCTAATGCTGCCAACATTTGTTTTCATACACGGCTGGGGTCAGTCGGCACAGACATGGCATGGTCAAATGGAATTTTTTGGCGCACGCCATCAGGTGCTGGCGATCAATCTTCCGGGGCATGGCGGAGCATCCGATGTTCCGCTTGAGGCTTGGGATCAAGCACTGCTTGCCAAGCTCCCCGCCAAACCGGTGGTGTTGGTCGGCTGGTCACTGGGCGGCATGCTGGCTCTGCGGCTGGCAACGGCTCATGCGGCAAGGCTGGCCGGCATGGTACTGCTCTCCACCACCCCCAGCTTTCGCCTGCGCCCTGGCTGGAAACACGCCTGCGCCGACGAGGTGTTTGAGCGCTTCCAGGAAAGCCTCGAATTGAATGCGCCGCGCCTGCTGGATCGATTCTTCGCCCTGATGTTGCAGGGGGATGAACTGGACCGAAAACAGTTTGTGAGTATCGTGCGCTCGGCCGTGGACAGGCGGCAGCCGGCATCCATGGCTGGATTGCGCTGCGGCCTGCAACTGCTCGATGAACTGGATTTGCGTGCTGCGCTTCCCGATATATCGCTGCCGACGCTGGTGGTGCATGGACAAGCCGATGCCGTGGCACCTGTCGGCGCGGCACAGTATCTTGCCGGGCAAATGTCTGCGGCAACACTCAACATCATGCAGGCCGGGCATGCGCCACATTTAACGCAGCCAGAAACATTTAACCAATTGCTGGAGGAATGGTGTCAGAACAACATATCAACACTCGCCAGGTAAGTCGGGCCTTCGGCCGCTCGGCAGGCAGCTATGATGCGCATGCAGTGCTGCAACGCGAGGTGGCGGATCGCCTGATAGGGCATCTCGAGTTCAGCAAAATTCGCCCGCAGCGCATACTGGATATCGGCTGCGGAACCGGTTATTTCACCCGCCTTCTGCGCCAGCGCTTCCCACGAGCGCACCTGACCGCAGTCGATATCGCGCACGATATGGTGCTTACCGCGCAGGATAAACATCCGCGCCGCCTGCCCTGGATGGCGCGCTCCGGTTTTGCGCTGGCCGATGCCACGCACCTCCCCTTTGCCGATGCCTCCTTCGATCTGATCGGCTCAAGCCTCGCTATGCAGTGGGTGGGTGATCCCGAGCTGATGCTGGCCGAAATGCGCCGCGTACTGGCCCCCGGCGGATTGATGCTTTTGTCCACCTTCGGGCGGCGAACGCTGGGCGAATTGCGCCAGTCCCTGGCTGATTTTTCACATGATCACGCCGGGCTGGTCCTGCCCTTTCCGGATGTGACCAGCCTTGGCGATGCCCTGATGAAGCT
>CAZQTO010000062.1:0-13173 GCA_964596375.1 uncultured Zetaproteobacteria bacterium
TAGTACGAAGATAAGGGGGTCATGATGGAATTCGCCAGCAAGTCCAGACAAGCAAAGCCAGTTCATCGGATCAGGCCGTCGCGCCTTGCCTCTCCCCAGAAGTGGAATAGCAGTCAACAATCAGAGGTGCGTCATATTCTCCGTGCCGCCGGTGCGCAGGCCAAGCTGACCATTGGGCAGCCCAACGACAAATACGAGCAGGAAGCGGACCGTGTTGCCGATCAGGTAATGCGCATGCGTGACGCCGACGTCGCCCAACGGGTCGAGACAGGTCGCATCCAGCCCATGCAGATTCAGCGTATGTGTCCTGAATGCGAAGATGAACAATCTCTACAAAGACAACCCGAGGAAGAAGAGGAAGAACTCCAGGCAAAGTTTGTGGATGAACGAATTCAACGGCAGCCGATAGATGAAGAAGATGAGGAGATGCAGGCCAAGGAAATGCCGAGCCAAACGCCGCAGGTCGGTCCCGGTATTGAATCACGCATCAACAGCCTGAAAGGTGGAGGCCAGCCGCTCGATTCGGCCACCCGATCCTTTTTCGAGCCACGCTTCGGCCATGACTTTAGCCATGTTCGGGTGCATGCGGATAGCGGTGCTGCAGAAACAGCGAAGTCGGTGAATGCCAGAGCATATACACTGGGCAGCAATATGGTGTTTGGTTCGGGTGAATATCAGCCGCAATCCAGTGCGGGCAAGCGTTTATTGGGCCATGAATTAACGCATGTGGTGCAGCAGACAGGCGCAATCCAGCGTTATCCCGCTACGACGCCGCATGGAAGGGCGTATACTGCAGGTGTTATGCATGATCATCGCCCTTCGGGGCGCTGGGCGGCTATTCAGAGTGGTTTGAGTTGCTTGAACGGGGCCACGGAATGTGCGTGTTCTCTTGCCCCTCCTAGGGGGGTTCTTATGCTGGCCTATCTCCATGAGCTCTCAGGCTATCCGCTGGCACAAGATCATTTGGGCTATTATGCACGAGGTGTAGGCACGGATTATACAGAGTCTGTTGCAACCTTTATCGCCAGAGATAGCGGAGTGCGGAGCAAACTGGCGAGATATATCGGGACGGCTGACCGGGGGCACTTCAAAGTTTACCAAAGCGACTACACGGACCAGGATTTTCGCTATGCATTCGGTGCGCTGGATCGACTGGATTATGAGGTCGATAGAGCAGCCGGGACTGTACATGTCTGGTTTGTCGATCGTTACGAGTTTCACCCGGTTTATCCGGGTTTTTATACAAAGAAGCCCGGTGATGCTGCACGAGTAACGAACTGTGTTCATGCAGCAGCCGTTGAGTTAAAGGCATCGGGTGCGGCTGATTTCTGGATGGTGGGGTATGGCACTGTTCCCCTGGCTATAGTGACTGGTTCCAGTTCGCCAGGTGGGGGGGGAGGGGCATTGTAGTTTGGTAGAAAATTTGGCATGACGACATCTACGCATAAAGAGAAGCGAGCCACGCCTGTCGCACGAAGGGCGCGCCCAAGCGGTCAAGCCATTGGGCCTGCCCAGCGTTCTCAACGCAAAGAAATTCACAATATCCTGAATGGTGTACACATTCAGCCGAAGCTCACTGTCGGCGCATCCAACGATAAATACGAGCAGGAGGCGGACCGCGTTGCCGATGAAGTCATGCGTATGCCCGACCCTCAAGGGTATGCAGGACTATCCGGTTCCAGCCAGTCTCCACCGCCACACATTCAGCGCATGTGCCCCGAGTGCGAGAAGGAACAAGCCCTGCAAAGGCAGCCCGAGGAAGAAGAGGAAGAGCTTCAGGCGAAGCTTGCAGATGAGCGAATTCAACGGCAGGCGGAAGACGAAGAGGATGAAACACTCCAGGCCAAGGAATCAGCCGGCCAGACGCCGCAGGTATCATCCGGCATCGAATCACGGATCAACAGCCTGAAAGGCGGCGGTCAACCGCTTGATCCCGCCACCCGGTCATTTTTCGAGCCGCGCTTCGGTCACGACTTCAGCCATGTGCGCGTGCATGCCGATGGCAGTGCTGCGGAAACTGCGAACTCTGTGAACGCCAAGGCCTTTACACTGGGCAGTAATGTTGTGTTTGGTTCCGGTGAATATCAACCGGGATCGGATCAGGGCAGGCGTTTGCTGAGTCATGAATTGACGCATGTGGTTCAGCAAAAGAACCGCGTCTCACAGGCATCGTTGCAGCGCACTTGTTCGCCTGCCAGATCAAGGGACAATTCCAAACCGGATGAAGGCATCAAGGCGGGGCAATATCAAGATCCTGCCGATGCATGCAGCTGGATATTTTATGGGTTTCACATTGGCAGCAAGGAATACACGCTGGCATTTTCGCCTGGAACCAACCTGCTCAATCAGTACCTAAAGTCCCATACAGGAAGCAGCATGGAAATTCAGGGTTTTGCGGATTGTTTCGGTTCCGACAGCGGCAATATATATGTTGCCAATAAACGTGCTGCAAACATGAAACAGGCATTTACTTCAGGTGTTCAGGGGCAAATAACGGTTCTTCCGAATAAAGGGCCAAGTTATATCACAGGCAACGACACTGCTCTGAGACGCGCAATCAATCGAGGGGTTCGGGTGAAGCTCATCCCTACGGCAGGCGATTCGTGTCCGGCATCCAGATCCTTGCTGGATCAGTTAAGCCCGAAGAATATGGGTATGTGCAGTACGGCGGATTTCGAGGTGTTGAAAAAGGCCAACGCGGTTGCCGTAGCCACGACGATGACAGCCTTGGCGAGAATTAGAGACTGGAAGAAAGGAAGCAATATCAAGGCGCTGCTCGATGCCTATTTTGCTTCCAGCAACGACGTGGAACGACAGGAAGCCGCCACGGTGGTAGAGACGTTTGCCAATAAACTGATTGGCAAATTACAGACCCCGACCTTTGATTGCATCGATGCAGCGCATTTTTTGCACTCAATAGCTTGCAAGGATGGGGCGGGGAACCCCACGTATGCGTGGGACAGGGGTATTGGCGATGCGCCGACTTTCTGTTTCCCTGAAATGAACTCACTAGCCGACCCGTTTGCACAGTCTTCTGTGATTGTTCATGAGTTTTCTCACCGCTTGGGCGGCACTCACGACTACGGCGCCTACTATGATTCGACTACCTGTTTGCCAACAACAAGTGTCGCGTCTTTGGGCTTTAAAAAGCGATTGACCCATACCGATACCGTGGCCTGCTTCATTACTATTCTTGCGCAGAAGAGTCCATGAAGGTTTATGCTGGTGTCCGCGCATAAGGAGAAGCGGGCTTCGCCGGTTGCGCGCAAGGCGCGGCAGGCGAAGCAGCCCATTGCGCCGGTGCAGCATGCTCAACGCACAGAAATCCACAACATTCTTCATTCCACCGGGGGACAGGCCAAGTTGACCATCGGGCAATCCAACGATAAATATGAGCAGGAGGCGGACCGCGTTGCCGATGAAGTCATGCGTATGCCCGATCCTCAAGGGCATGCAGGACGATCCGGTTCAAACCAGCCTCCGCCGCCACGCATTCAGCGCATGTGCCCCGAATGCGAAGAAGAAGAGGAATTACAGCGGCAGACAGAGGAAGAAGGGCAGGAAGAATTAGTCCAGCCAATGTTGACCGAAGGGGTAATTCAGCGGAAGAAGGGAGAGGAAGAAGTCTATCCACAGTCACTTTCACGTGATGGGTTTGTAAAGGAATGGAGAAAACACACCGGCAGAAATTCTGAAGAAGCTCCATTTGGATACACCAGAATGGATATTGGCAGGAAAGGCGGAGCGGACGAAGGGGAAAGCCCATATAAAACAAAACAAGTTGCGGGGGGGCTGGTCCTTAAGCATGCAAAGATGCCAAGATTCGATATTACCTCCATTTATACTCAAGCTGGAAGCTATATTGAAGGAGAGGCCCCTGTTGGGCCCGGATTCGACTGTCCTGAAGGACGCTATCCGGTTGAGTGGATAATTACGGACGATGGGGCTTCAAAAATTGCAGAAGGGGAACAGGAGCATTGTAGTGACTACAAACGTGCTCTGGATATTTCGGTTAGGCCATATGTGCATGCCATAAACGAGTTGGCAGATAGCAAACAGGTGTTTTCCAACTTGGATGAGGCTGATGCTGCTTTAGAATCCATGGTTGGTGTACATCCTTCTCGTTGGGAAGAGGTGGCCAAGTGCTTGTTGGCTAAGACACTTGTTCGAGACGAGAAGCATCTCCATACCCCAATTCCTGATATTTCCTCACCAGCAGGACCAGAGTGTGGCTCCATAAATGCAACAGTTAGCCAGACAAGTCTAAGGTCCGTGGGACAGCTTCTTCCGGACAAATTGGTACGCGGATGTGGAGAAAAACAGATATTGCAACGTCAGCAGATAGATGAGAATGATAAAGAGATACAGGCTAAGGAAGTTCCGGAACAGACCCCGATAGTCGCCTCCAACCTTGAATCACGAATCAACAGTCTGAAAGGCGGCGGACGGCCGCTCGATCAGGCAACCCGCGCCTTCTTCGAGCCCCGCATCGGCCATGATTTCAGCCATGTGCGAGTGCATGCAGACAGCCATGCTTCGGAAACAGCGAAGTCGGTAAATGCACGTGCATTTACACTCGGCAGCAATATGGTGTTTGGCTCGGGGGAATATCAGCCCCAATCCAAGGAAGGGAAGCGATTGCTGGGGCATGAATTAACTCATGTGGTACAACAAAGTGGTGGATCGGCTCTCTGCCTTGCGAGCAAGAAATCCGCGAACCCATCACCTAATTCCTCCAAATTAGATATTGTGTTTTTGGGGCCCCAATCCGGTTTCGATCGGGTGCAACGAAAGCCTCCCATACGCCAACCAAACGAGGTGATCGCTGAGGCTGAAGCATTTCCCGCCGAGGCGGTGGCCGAACTTGAGCGAAGGCGGTTGGCGGAAGAGGTCCGGACTACCGATCCTGAGAAGTCCATCGAGTTGGTGCTCGCGAAGGCCAACGCTGAAGCCGAAGTCGAGAAAGCGGTTCGGATGCTGATCGACACCTACCGCCACGCTCTATCCGTGGCTGGCGACGACACGAAAAAACAGCGGCAGGCGCAGGAGAACTTTCTTGATGCTGTGAGCCGAGTTCGTGAGAGCTACGAGAAGATGTTCGATATGCAGGTACGATGGGGCATCGAGTTCGACTACGGCACCAAGCTTGTTTACTTCTCGAAACAGGAAGGCGTGAGCCGCTATGCCGTCTATGCATGGTCCAAGAATGAACTTGATATCATTGACAGTATTCTGCAGCAGATTCCGTCCACCTACCTTTCGCGAGGGTCGCAGCGAATCAAGAAAATCCAGCGCGGTGGATCGGAGGGGGCAACGGGTGCGAGTTGGAATGAAACCACAGGTACCATTACTATATACGATGAAGGCTTCAAGGATCCCGAAAAGGTGGCCGACATCATTCTCCACGAGGTCGGTCACGGTACTGTTACTGAGCGGTCTGTGGTTGGTGTAGGCAAACTGCCGCCCGAGGACTGGATGAAGCTTAGCGACTGGAAGGCGACTCCCCGTGCTTCAGTCGCCTCTGAGCTCTCTCTGTCTGCGACCGACGCTACCGACTTGCTGGCCAAGATGGATGAGCGTAAGGGCAGACAGTCTAACGTTTTCAGTTCCTGGTTTGAAGTCGTGAACGCTCGAAAGGTTGTGTTCAACAAGTACGAGGGCATTGGCCCTTGCGAAAATCTTCTCCACTACGCTACTGCTCACGATGCCGAGTTTATGAGCGACTACGCACGCACGCATCCCGCCGAAGACCTTGCCGAGAGCTTTTCCCACTATCTCCTCAAGCCCGGCGATACAAAGGCCACATTGGATGTCGGCAAGAAAGGAGTCACCGATAAGTGGGACTACCTCGTGGCGCACTACCCCGAAAAGCTGAGGAAGAAACCCTGAGGTGCCCCATCAATATGTATGGGATAGCGATGATTGCCGGGATGGTCTATAAACACCTTAAGAGCTTGGGATAAGACTAGGTGAAGCAGATGGCTGATGAGCATGTTTGCGGTTAAGAAAAAGCATTCGTCAGCAGTGACGCGAAAGGCATCATGTCCAAATACTCTGCCTGTTGGTCCGGTGCGGCATTTTCAACGCCAAGATATCAACAACATTCTACATAATCCGCCTACCTCCAGGTCGCAGGTTGAGTCGGAACCATATAGGAACGACCAACTTGGATTTGGCACCGTTAAAGTAAGTTTACGTTTTGCAAGTCCAAAAGAAGTTCGCGAACTTTACTGGAGGTATGGGGTTAGGATTCCTGGGACTCCTCCAGAACTGAATTTTGGAGCCGACGGGGCAATCCCCCAACAGTATCGGAAGTCTTTACAGCTGGCATTCGACATGATTTATCGCATTGAAAAGTCGATCTTGTTTGCAACCGAGCTGAACCGTCTAAAACAGAAATCCTCAAAGGCTCCTCAAATATCCACGCTTAATGTAAGCAAGATGCAACAGGCTTTAACACGGATGAGAATCCACCTTGCAGATACGACCGTGAGAGAAAAGGAGGTTCAAAAAGCAGTTCAAGAAGAACAAGCAGCAGATTCAGGACTGGTGCTTGAACAGCAAACTGCCGGATTTACAAAGATGGGGAGCAATGAAGTATATCTGAGAGAGTTTGCACTTCAGCAGGGCGTTGAAAGCATGGCTTCTCTTCTGTTCCATGAATCGATCCATGTGGCAGGTGTTCCGATGGGGCCGTTGATGCTTTATGAGCCTCACTTGCACGAATTTGAAGCCCGCGTTGGCTTTCCTATCATGATGGGGGGTGCAGACATATCCCCGATCCCTGTACAACGCATGGGATTTGGCTCTTTATCAATCGGATATGTTCTTCGAACAATCGGTGGTGAAGAAATGCCATCTGACTTACACATAGAGATACTGGATGACGAACATCAATCCATATTAAAGAAGCCTATTGCCAGTTCGCCGGGGAATCATATCTATGTCTGGGATGGAAAAGATTCTCGTAATCAGCCTGTTCCCCGGGGGTTATATACAGTTCGAATTACTTCTCAGGACATGTCTTTGCTGGGGAGTGCTTTGATTGAAGTCAGAAGATGACTTTGGGGAGCAGAAGGCAAAGCATGATTATGGGACAGAAGAAACGATCATGGCTTCATTGATAAGTAAAGAAAAACGTGCTGCGCCTGCCGCACGAAAGACGCGGCCAGGCTGCCATGCCATCGAGCTAGCACATCATGCCCAGCGTAAAGAAATCCACAACATTATCCATTCCACCGGGGCACAGACCAAGTTGACCATCGGACAATCCAACGATAAATACGAGCATGAGGCGGGCCGTGTCGCCGATGAAGCGATGCGTATGCCCAACCCTCAGGGTCACACAGGGCTATCCGTTTCCAGCCAACCTCCACCACAGTCACCACGCATTCAGCCCATTCAGATTCAGCGCATGTGCCCCGAGTGCGAGGAAGAACAAGCCTTGCAAAGGCAGCCCGAGGAAGAAGAGGAAGAGCTTCAGGCGAAAGAGATGTCGGGCCAAACTCCGAAAGTCACACCCAATGTCGAATTCAGAATCAACAGCCTGAAAGGCGAAGGCCAGCAGCTCGATTCTGTTACCCGATCCTTCTTCGAGCCGCGCTTCGGCCATGATTTCAGCCAAGTTCGAGTGCATGCGGACAGCGCCGCTTCGGAGACTGCAAAAGCCATCAATGCCCGCGCCTATACGGTTGGAAATAATGTGGTGTTTGCAGATGGACAGTTCGATTCACACAACCTTGAAGGGCAAAAACTTCTTGCGCATGAATTGACGCATGTTGTGCAGCAGCGAGCAGGCATTATGCGTGCCCCTGACTCACTGTTGGAGTTGGAGGTTGAGTTAGAAGCCAAACGGCTGGAACGTGAGGAACTTCGATTGCAGATGGAAGCATCCCAAGCCGCTTACATAAACGACTTGATCGATGAGCGAACCGAACAGATGCAAGCTCAAAGCGATGCGAAAATGCGCTCTCTTGCACAGGGGGATTTGCAACGGGCGATTCCACAACATGCCGTTGACCGACTTCGAAGGGCTATTACAATTAGTGAGCACGGCGGCACATATCTTCTGCAGACGAAAATTGAGCTGAGCTATGCTGCATTGAACAATGACGACGCAAGAATCCAAGCGACGGCAGATATCCCGCGTCTTGTTAGCGTAATCCGCAGCACGTGGAGGACAACAATGAGTCAGGGGCGCTATGCTGGGAGCAATTTCCAGATAGAACCAGAGATTGTGTTGCGATACACAGCGACACCCCGGGACGAAAATAAATTACATATTATTATTCGCGGTGAGGATGACGATCCTTCCTCTGGGGAATACTGGAAAGGTGAAATAAGCCTCTCGAAATCGCATATGGAAGAAGACGAAATTGTTACGGTCGGCCACGAATTGTACCATCTTTTTGGTTATTTTGATGCCTATGGTTTTATTAAATCACCAGGTGAGCAAACAAAAATGTGGGTTGGCCGTGATAATCCTGCAAATAACCCTGATCTTCTCGGCTATGTGGGTGCCGGCGGTCTTCAGAGAAGACTTGAGGAAGGGAAAATAACTCAGGCCCAGTTCGATCGCCAGACTGCAGGAACACCTACCGTATGGGCTGATGATGCAGAAGATATTCTCTATGCACTTGGCGTTTTGCCTTTGGCGAATAGTGAGCAAGCTGAGCCTGATCAGAATGCCGAAGATTACTTTAGAGCTGCCAAAGGGCGTCTGGAAGCCCTGCGTGCAGATCGGGAGCGTGAGCTTGCAAAAGTTCGCAGAAGGTTGGCGCGTACCAATGATTCCCTTAATTGGCTCGATATGGCGGAACGAGCGATGGTGCTAGATGCGGAAATTGCTGATCTTGAAAGTCGTATGGGTGAATCGGGCCAGAATTCACCTTCAACCCAAGATAGCAACCCCTAATCAATCTCTGATGCTTGGGCGAGGTTGGAATAAACGCGGTGGGTAGAAGGGATTTAGTGGTATGCCCGGCTTGACCGGGGGGATGGGCGGCAATACTCTTCGGCCCCCTCGCAAGAGGGATACCCATTATAGGCTCGTAGCTCAGGGGTAGAGCACCACCTTGACATGGTGGGGGTCGGCGGTTCGAAACCGCCCGAGCCTACCATCTTTATTTGGGACATCTGCAGGGCCGGACGAATCGTCCGGCCCTTTTTCGTCGGTGAGTTCGGGTCTTGGCCTGACGGGCTTTGGCGATAGGATGCAGCGCTTGTACCCCGGAGGATGATTATCGCCATGAATATTCAACTGCCCGACGGCTCAAGCCGTACCCTTGCTGATGGCGCGACAGCCTATGATCTGGCGGCCGATATCGGTCCCGGCCTGGCACGTGTAACCATTGCAGCAACAGTCAACGGCAAGCAGGTGGATATCTCCCATGTGCTGAATGACGGCGACGAAGTTTCCCTGATTACCGAAAAATCCGATGAAGGCTTGGAGATCATTCGGCATTCCGTCTCGCATCTGATGGCCATGGCTGTGCAGGAGCTGTTCCCGAAATCGCAGGTGACCATCGGGCCGGTGATCGATGATGGTTTTTACTATGATTTTGCCTTTGAGCGCGCCTTCACCCCGGATGATCTGCAAAAGATCGAAGAGAAGATGCGCGAGATTTCCAATCGCAAGCTTGATGTCAGTCGTGAGGAGTGGGATCGGGATGATGCCATCAGACACTTTGAGGAAATAGGTGAAAGCTATAAGGCCAAATTGATTGCACGTATTCCTGCCGGTGAAACCGTCAGTCTGTACAGGCAGGGCGAGTGGGCCGATTTGTGCCGTGGTCCGCATGTGCCGAATACCGGCATACTCAAGCACTTCAAGCTGATGAAGGTGGCCGGCGCCTACTGGGAAGGCAACTCCGAGAATGAGCAGTTGCAGCGCATCTATGGAACCGCCTGGGCATCGAAATCTGATCTGAAGGATTATCTGCATCGTCTGGAAGAGGCGGAAAAGCGCGACCATCGCAAGCTGGCCAAATCGCTCGATCTGTTCCATCTTCAGGAAGAAGCGCCGGGCATGGTGTTCTGGCACCCCAATGGCTGGAGCATCTGGCAGAGCGTGGAGAATGAAATCCGCTCGGTGATGCGCGACAATGGCTACAAAGAGATCAAAACACCGCAGATCGTTGATCGCAAGCTGTGGGAGAAATCCGGTCACTGGGACAAGTTCCGTGACGAGATGTTCACCACCAGCACGGAGAACCGCGACTACGCCATCAAGCCGATGAACTGCCCCTGCCATATTCAGGTGTTCAATCAGAATCTGCATTCGTATCGCGATCTGCCCCTGCGCCTGGCCGAGTTCGGCTCCTGCCATCGCAAAGAGCCTTCGGGCACCTTGCACGGCCTGATGCGCTTGCGTAATTTTGTGCAGGACGACGCCCATATTTTCTGCACAGAGGGGCAGATTCAGGATGAGGTGTGTGACTTTATCGATCTGACCTACGAGGTGTACAAACGTTTCGGTTTTGAAGAGGTGATTATCTTCCTCTCCGACCGGCCGGATAATCGCGTCGGCACGGATGAACAGTGGAGCAAGGCGGAAGCCGCGCTGCATCTGGCACTCAAATCCAAAGGGATCGAGTATGGCGAGAACAAGGGCGAGGGCGCCTTCTACGGCCCCAAGATCGAATTCTCCCTGAAAGATTGCCTTGGCCGCGTGTGGCAATGCGGCACCATTCAGGTGGATTTCTCTATGCCTGGCAGGCTCGATGCGGAGTATGTGGCCGAAGATTCTTCACGGCAGACGCCGGTAATGCTGCATCGCGCCATTTTAGGCTCCATGGAGCGCTTCATCGGCATTCTGATCGAGCACCACGAGGGCCGATTCCCGTTCTGGCTGGCACCAAAGCAGGCGGTGGTGTGTAATATCACCGATGCGCAGGCAGATTATGCCTGCGAGGTGCGCGATGCGATGCATCAGGCGGGATTCCGTGTCGATGCGGACTTGCGTAATGAGAAGGTCGGCTATAAAGTGCGCGGCCTCACGCTGGATAGGGTGCCGTTCATGCTGATTGTCGGCGACCGCGAACGTGAGGACAAAACAGTTGCGGTACGTAACCTTGCGGGTGAAAACCTCGGAACGATGCCGCTGGATGCATGGATCGCAGAAATGCGGCGTATGCAGCAGGAGTACGAATAAATTGAATCGAACACTGAAAGGAGTTTCTTATCTCTAAAAAGGAATTGCCGGTCAATTACGACATCCAGGCCGCGAAGGTTCGGGTAATTGGCAGTGATGGGGAGCAGGTAGGTGTTTTGCCTTTGAACGAGGCAGTTGCACAAGCGGAAGCAGGCGGGTTTGATCTGGTGATGATGTCACCGAATGCCGAACCCCCGGTGTGCAAGATTATGGATTACGGCAAGTTCAAGTATGAGCAGAGCAAGAAGGCCAATCTTGCCAAGAAGAACCAGCATGTCGTGCAGGTCAAGGAAGTGAAGGTTCGTGCCAGTACCGACCAGCATGATCTGGATGTGAAACTGGACCGTGCCCGCAAGTTTTTGACGGATGGCAACAAGGTCAAGATGACCATGCGCTTCCGTGGCAGGGAAATGGTGTATGCCTCGCGCGGCGCCGATCAGTTGAAGAAGATCAGCGAGCTGCTGCAGGATGTGGGCAAGGTTGAGAACATGCCCAATATGGAAGGCCGTCAGATGATTATGGTCATTGGACCGATAAAGAAATAGTTTGAATCAATAAGTACTGAGACGAGAGAAGGTTTGTTATGCCAAAAATGAAGTCACATAGCGGCGCAGCCAAGCGTTTTTCCAAAACCGGAAGCGGTAAGTGGAAGCGCAACAATGCGAATGGTCGTCATATTCTGACCAAGAAGTCGCCGAAGCGTAAGCGCAATATCCGTGGCTACGAGTTGGTGGCTGCTTCCGACGTGCGTTCCATCAACCGCCTCGTTCCTTACAAGTAAGCAGGAGATAAACCATGCCACGCGTTAATTCTACCGTTCAGGCTCACGCCCGACACAAAAAAGTCGTCAAGGCAGCCAAAGGCTACCGCGGTCGTCGCAAGAATTGCTTCCGCATTGCCACGCAGGCTGTGGACAAGGCCCGCCAGTACGCCTATCGCGACCGTCGCGTTAAAAAGCGCGAGTTCCGTGCCCTGTGGATTGCCCGTATCAATGCGGCTGCCCGCTTGAATGACATGAGCTATTCGGTGTTCATGCATGGCCTGAGCAAGGCCGGTATCGAGCTGGATCGCAAGGTTCTGGCCGATATCGCTGTGACTGATGCGGCTGCATTTAGCAAGCTGGCCGAAGCAGCTCGCGCACAGATTCAGTAAACAACACCGATCCGGCTTCGGCTGGGTTTGCGTGTGATGAAATCGAAAGCAGGGCTGTTCGCAGTCCTGCTTTTTTGTTTTGAAGCGGATAAGGTGAGGGGTTATGAGTGACATTGATGCGATGATGGCTCGGTTGGATGAAATCCGGCAACAGGCATTGGAAGCCTTTGCTGCTGCCGCGGATTCGGATGCCTTGCAGGCACTGAAGGTGAAATACCTTGGCAAGAAAGGTGAGCTGACGGGCGTTCTTAAGGGTGTGGGCGGTCTCTCCGTTGAAGACCGGCCGCGTATCGGCCAGGTGGTCAATCGCATCAAGGCTGAGCTGGAGCAGGCTATCGAGGCAAGCAGCGGCGTGCTCGGTGCGAAGGCCGGCGAGGCGCGTATTGCTGCCGAACGTATTGATGTGAGTCTTCCGGGGCGCAACCGTCCGCGCGGTGCATTGCATCCAGTGCAGCAGGGTTTGGATGAAATGGCTGCCATCTTCGAGCATCTCGGCTTCGAAATTGCCGAAGGCCCTGAGATTGAGACCGAGTTCCATAACTTCGATGCCCTGAATATTCCGCCGGAGCATCCGGCACGCGCCATGCACGACACCTTTTTCCTGCGCGATACGGAAGATAATGAACCGATGCTGCTGCGCACCCATACATCGCCCGTGCAGATTCGCGCCATGCAGCGCTTTGTGGCCGAAGGGCACGAGCCGCCGCTGGCTGTGGTGGCACCGGGACGGGTGTATCGCTGCGATTCCGATGTGACGCATTCGCCGATGTTTCATCAGGTTGAGGTGTTTAAGGTGGATCGCGACGTATCCATGTCGCATCTCAAGGGTGTGCTGCAATACTTCCTGTCCGCCTATTTCGAGCCGGCAG
>CAZQTO010000063.1:0-7786 GCA_964596375.1 uncultured Zetaproteobacteria bacterium
CGGTCATGGGATTGGTATCGCCGACACCGATGAAGCCGTAGCGGAAGCCATCGATCAGGTAGAAAAAGGGATTGAAGTCATTCACCTGCTGCCAGGCCGGCGGCAACTGCTTCACCGAATAGAACACGCCGGAAAGAAAGGTCAGCGGCATGATGAGAAAGTTACTGATCAATGCCATATCATCGAATTTCTTCGACCACATGCCGCCGATGATGCCGAATCCACCCATCAGGATGCTACCGCACACACCGTAAAAAAGGATCAGGCCGATGTGCTGAAACCCGAGCGAGGAAAACGGTACCAGCACGGCCAACAGGACGGCGGCAACAATCAGCGCGCGCAGCACGGCGGCGGCAAGAAAGGCGGCAATGGCCTCAATCGCCGAGAGCGGCGCCATCAAGAGATAGATATGCACATTCATCACCTTGCCGACGATGATCGAACTTGAGGTATTGGCAAAGGCGTTCTGAAGCATCGACATCATGACCAGACCCGGAATCAGGAAATCGAAATACGGCACATCCAGCCCCGGCACGCTGCGATCCCCCATGGCATAGTGGAAGACCATCAGGTAGAGCATGGCGGTCAATGCAGGGGCTACGATAGTCTGCATCTTCACCTTCATGAAACGGTGTGTTTCGCGCACAAACAGCGTCCAGCAACCACGTGGATTCACCGGCCACATCAGGCGATCACCTTGGCTTGGTCAGCATTGGGTTCTTCGTCATTTTCGTGAGTCAGCCGGATGAACACATCCTCCAAATCCTCCTGACGCACACCGGCATCCACAGGCGGGCCGAAACGTGCTACCGCTGCCTCGTAGGCGGCATGAAAGCTTGAAACTCCTTCTACGTGGCGCAGCGTCAGACTCACGCCTCTGCCGTTGGTGCGCGGCTGGAAGGCGGAAAGCGCCACTTCATCATCCTCTGTGAGCACAAAACCGTCACCATAACTCAGCCACAGATAGCGCCCCGCCACCTCGCGCATCAACTCGCGCATCGGGCGATCGGCAACCACCCTTCCCTTGTCCACGATGGTGACATGATCGCAAAGCTCTTCGGCCTCTTCGAGGTAGTGCGTGGTAAGCAGAATAGTGGTGCCTGCGGCATTAAGTTCGCGCATGAAATCCCACAAACGGCGGCGCAATTCGACATCCACACCGGCTGTCGGCTCATCCAGGATGACCAGCGGCGGCCTGTGCACCAGCGCCTGCGCCACCAGCAATCTACGGCGCATGCCGCCGGAAAGCTGGCGCGTGTTCTTGGCGCAATGTTCGGTCAATTCGAGTCGGGCCAGCAACTCATCAATCCACGCCATATCGGGCTTTACGCCGAACATGCCGCTGCTGATTTTCAACACCTCGCGCGGATTGAAGAAAGGGTCGAAAGCCACCTCCTGCGGCACCACGCCCATGCGCCGCTTGCACCATGCCCTGTCGGCAAACAGATCATGGCCGAACAGGGTGGCCGAACCTTCGCCCGGACGCACGATGTCGGCGAGAATATTGATCAGGGTACTTTTGCCGGCTCCATTCGGGCCGAGCAGGGCATAGAAGGAACCCGCCGGCACCTCAAGGGAAACACCCTTGAGCGCCTGCTTGCCATTGGCATAGCTTTTGGTGAGCCCTTCAACCTTGAGTGCGAAATCAACCATGCCGCGATGCTACGCCCTCTGTCTGATAAGAAAACGTGGTAAAAAAAACGGAGCCCGAAAGCTCCGTGATGCTGATTCATTCAGCGGCATCAGTAGCCGGCGTTGGCACAACCGGCGCCGCCGCTGTCCGCTGGTGTAAAGGATTTACCGCAACCGCAACTGGAAGCTGCATTCGGATTGCGAATGACGAAGGATTCGCCCTGCAGCGAGGTCTGATAATCCACCTCTGCACCCTTGAGCATGTCCATGCTCATGGCATCAACGAGCAGCTTCACGCCCTGCGATTCGACCACGGTATCGTCCGCTTTAACCTCTTCATCAAAGGTAAAGCCATACTGGAATCCGGAGCAACCACCACCGGAAACGAAGATGCGAAGATGCGTCGCAGCATTGTCCTGCTGCTCAAGCAAGCTGCGAATTTTTACTGAAGCCGACTCGGTTAACTGAAGACTCATTTAAACTCCTTGGTTCTCAAAAACTGTTCGTTTGTTGGCAGATGTGCCCTGCAGCGACCAATCTTATGTAGCAATTATTAAATTATACTGAATTGTTCCACATTACTTTCCTGCAAGCAACTGCACAACAAATGCAGGGCATGTACCACTGTCCTGTTGCGCACCTCGGAACGCGAGCCGGGAAACAGATGACAGGCACTGTGCACGCTGCCATCGGGCAGGGCCGCCGCAATCCACACGGTGCCCACCGGTTTGTCCTCGCTGCCGCCAGCAGGGCCGGCAATGCCACTGACCGCGACACAGGCATGCCGGCCATCACTACCGGCCACAGCCATCGCCTCGACCACCTCGCGGCTGACCGCGCCATGCTTTTCAATCAGTTTGGCCGACACCCCAAGCAGGCGCTGCTTGGCATCGTTGCTATACGTAACCCAGGCGCAATCCAGCACCTCGGAGGAGCCCGGCATGCGGCTCAGGCGTTCGGCCATCCCCCCTGCCGTGCATGATTCGGCAAAGCGCACCATCAGGCCGCGCGATATAAGCACCTGCATCAGCGCTTCCTCGGGCAGGTAGCCGCCATCATTAAGCAGTGTGGCCCCATCTTCCGGGGGCGTGGATGAGGCGCAAAGACCTGCCTCTAACGGGCAGGCACCGCCCGGCACATCGCCTGTCTCAAGCAGGGATACATAAAGCGGCAACAGCGGCTGCGCTTCGCCCAGAAGATTCAACCAGCGCTGGCGCTCAAAGGCGATATCACCGAGCGGCAGCAGCAGCACGCGCGAAGGCGAGGGATTGTTCCTGAAATACCATGCATGGCGCGTCGGATTATCCAGCGTGAAGGGTGTGATGCCGAGCAGGCCGGGAGTGCCATCGTCCCGCGCCTGAATACGCCGCCCGAAATGCAGGGCGACGCGCAACAGCTCGCCCTCGGAGGCAAAGAACACATACCAGTCGGCGGCCCGCTTCCATGCCTCCTGCTCCAGCATGCAGACATCAACCGAGTTCGCTCCCGCAGAATACAACCATGCCTTCAGCCAGCCCGGAGTAATGCCTGCGGCAAACAGTGCGGCCAGACCCGCCTCACTGAGCACCAATTGCGCGCGTATGCCGCTACCATTCATATCAGCACTCCTGCTTGTTGCACCATGATATAGCCGGCGCCAAGGCTGAGGCCGGCATACAAGGCGGCCAGCAGATCATCGGCATGAATCGACCACCAGGAAGGCCCCATATGCTCGACATGGCGCACCCAGCCCGGCTTCCAGATATCGAACAGGCGGAAGGCGGCAAAGGCGAGGCCGAAAGACCACCACGTTGCCCCCAGCAGCGGAAGGATAAGCAGCAGGGTGAGCCACTGGCCCAACCACTCATCAATCACCACCCAGCCGGGGTCTTTATCCTGCATGCCCGGCAGTGCCACATAAGTCGACCAGCAGGCCAGCGGGATTAGCAAAACAAACATGCCCAGCAAGCCGTACAGACCATGTTCGGAAACCACCCACCAGGCAGGAAGAAGTGCTGCCATGCTGCCGAATGTCCCCGGGGCCTTGGGCAGCCAGCCGCTACCGAAACCGGCGGCGACAAAGCGCGCCAGGGTAAGTGTTTTGGGAAGAGAATCAGGCAAAATGGTCGAAACCCCGGTTCCTTGTTTGTATTTCTACACCATCAAGCATCGCACGCACCCCGCTTCCAGCCCGGCATCGGCCAATGCGTACGGCCATAGAAGACAGTGTATCGCGCAAAGTGGCAGGAGCCGTGCATACGAGGGCATAATCCTCGCCACCGGCCAGCACCAGATTGGCCGCATCATCCCTACCCAACAGCCGCTCCAACTGACTAAACGAGGGAATCGAGGCAAGCTCGATGTCCATACCCATCTTTGATGCCCCGGCCAGATGCGCGGCATCGGCCAGCAGGCCGTCGCTCACATCAATGCAGCAGCGCACCCCGGCATGGCGCAGGGCAAGGCCCTCGCTCAGGCGCGGCTGCACATCACCGAAGGTCTTCATCACCTGAGCCGAACGATCCCCCTGCTGCCACTGACGCAAGGCGTGCGCCGCCAGACCTAAATCCCCGCACAGCCAGATATCATCACCATCGCGCGCCGCACCGCGCCGCATGGCCGTGGCTCTGGGAAGGATCCCGGCAACCGTTACCGACAGACTGTTGTCGGCTGCGTGCACCGTATCCCCACCGGCCAGCTCGATGCCGGAACCGGAAATGGCTGCGGCAATGCCATCACCCATCGATTCGGCTGCATTGCCATCCTTCAGGGCTGCACAGACCCAGACCCAGCAAGCCTCCGCGCCCATGGCAGCCAGATCGGAAAGGGCCGCATTGACCGCCCGGCAGGCGGCATGCTCGAGGGGAAAATCGTGCGGCCAGTGCACACCGGCCACGGACATATCGCTGCTGACCACCAGCTCAAATCCATCCGGAACGCTATGCACGGAAGCATCATCGCCAGATGCGATACTGGTCAGGGCATGTTTAAACGGAAGTTTCGCCCGGAAGGCGTGGTCGATCAGATCAAACTCGCTCATCGGAGGGTTAAGACCCGTTAGCGCTTCTTGCTGCCACTTTCCTGCTTGCGCAGTTCCTTCGACAAACCGTCGAGCACCCCATTTACAAAAGAACGGCCCGGCTCGTCAGCATAGGACTTGGTCAGCTCAAGCGCCTCGTTGATAATCACCCGGTAAGGAATCTCCAGCCGGTTGACCATCTCCCAGATAGCCAGGCGCAGCACATTGTGCTCCACATGCGCGATACTTCTCAGGCTGCGCCCGCGCACCGCGCCGGAAATCATGGCATCAATCGCGTCCACCTGCTCAACCACACCGTGCACCATCTCGCGCAGGTAATCCTTATCCTGATCGCCACGATCCTCTTCTTCGAGGCGGCTGGCCAGAAGACCGGGAAGGGCTGCGCCGTCCTGTCCGGCGTTATGCCATGCGTACAGCGTTTCCAGAGCCGATTGTCTTGCCTTATGCCTATTTGCCATCGTGTCCTTCCCCGTCCCACTGCCGCAACAGGCATGCGACTTCCACTGCGGTCAATGCCGCTTCAGCACCCTTATGGCCGTGCACACCACCGATACGATCGACAGCCTGTTCATAGGTATCAACGGTCAGCACGCCGTTGCCGACAGCGATATCACCGCGCGCCGCCACGTCAGCAATCATATCCATCGATACCCGGCAAACATGTTCGAAATGAGCAGTGCCGCCGCGAATCACACAACCGAGACAAACCAGCGCATCGTAGCGACCACTGTTGGCCATGCGTGCGGCAATGGTGCCGATTTCCAGCGCACCGGGTACATGTACGACATGCATATCCGACTCGCGGGCGCCATGCTCAAGCAGGGCTGTTATGGCACCATCGCGCAAGGCATTGGTAATATCCTCGTTGAAGCGGCTGACAATCAGGCCGATGCGCAAACCACTGGCATCCACGCTGCCGGCCAGCTGCGGTGCATCCAGACTCATTCGCTCCCCTTCTTCATATCCAGCAAGTGGCCCATTCTGTCGCGTTTGGTGGTCAGATAGCCGATATTTTCATCATGCGCGTCGATTTCCAGTGCTACTCGTTCGCAAACTTCAAGACCGTAGCCGTCCAGCCCGACGATTTTCTTCGGGTTGTTGGTCAGCAGATTAAGCTTTCGCAGACCCAGATCACGCAGGATTTGTGCGCCGATGCCATAATCGCGGAGATCTGCACGGAAGCCGAGCTTCTTGTTCGCATCCACCGTATCGTGCCCGGCATCCTGCAATTTATAGGCCTTGAGCTTATTGAACAGGCCGATACCACGACCTTCCTGACGCAGATAAAGAATCACACCACAACCGGCCTCGGCCACCTGCCGCATCGCGGCATGCAGCTGCGAACCGCAATCACAACGCCGCGAGGTAAACACATCACCGGTCAGGCATTCAGAGTGCACGCGCACCAGACAAGGTGTGTCACCGTCCGGCTCGCCCATAACAAGGGCAACATGCTCGGCCTTATCGACAACGTTGGAATATCCGACCATGCGAAAATCACCGAACTCGGTTGGCAGACGCACCTCAACCTCGCGTTTGACCAATGAATCGTGCTTCAGACGATGGCGGATAATGTCGGCAATACAGCCCACCTTCAGGTTATGTTTGAGGGCAAATTCCATCAGCTCCGGCATGCGCGCCATGCTGCCGTCCTCGTTCATGATTTCGCAGATCACGCCCGCCGGCTTCAATCCGGCAAGGTTCGCCAGATCGATGCTTGCCTCGGTATGTCCGGCGCGCACCAGCACACCGCCCTTCTGGGCCATCAGCGGGAAGATATGCCCGGGGCTGACCACATCGGCAGGCCCGGAATTCTCATTGGCGGCCACACGAATGGTATGCGCCCGGTCAAAGGCTGAAATACCGGTAGTCACGCCTTCTGCGGCTTCGATGGACACGGTGAAAGCGGATTTGAATTTGGCGTTGGAGTCTTTGACCATCAGCGGAATATTCAGGCGCGCCACATGCTCCTCGGTCAGGGCAAGACAAATCAGGCCGCGCGCGTGGGTCGCCATAAAATTAACGGCTTTAGGCGTCACCCATTCGGCCGCCATCACCAGATCGCCTTCGTTTTCACGATCCTCGTCATCAGCGAGGATAATCATGCGACCGGCGCGCAATTCCTCGATCAGTTCTTCGCAACTGGCCAGTTTCATCCTGTAAGTTCTCCTGATTGTCCCGGCGTTGCCGGCTGTTCTTGTTGTGCCATCAGTCGTTCGACATAGCGCCCGAGCAAATCGGTCTCAATATTCACGGCATCACCCGCCTTTAGATCGCCAAGGTTGGTGTTCGCCAGCGTATGCGGAATGAGGTTCACGGTAAAGCCGCGATCATCGGCCTCGTTCACCGTCAGGCTTACACCATTGACCGCCACCGAACCCTTATGCACCACATAGCGCAGCAGATTGTGCGGCAGTGAAAAACGCATACCCCGGTGCTCACCGATCTGCACAAGCTCTTCGAGTCTGCCAAGGCCATCCACGTGACCACTTACCATATGTCCGCCGAGGGCGTCACCCATGCGCAGCGCAGGCTCCAGATTCACCTTGCTACCCTCCACTGCGGAACCGAATACGGTAAGACTCAGGGTTTCCAGAGACAGGGTTACATCAAAGCTGCCGGGGCGGAGATCAGTTGCGGTCAGGCAGCAGCCATCCACGGCGATCGAGTCGCCAGGCTGCCATGCGGAAGTGTCGAGTGAGGTTGCAATGCTGAAGTGCGTCTGGGCTGCTTCGCGACTGATTCGCGCAATACTGCCCACATCCTGAATAATACCGGTAAACATGTGCGCGAAGTCTAACCGGCATGGGCTGCCGATGCATCCGCAAACATTTCAGGTTTATTGTGCATTACCAATCGGGGAAAACGTTTCCCCCTCATCATGCGCCATAGGTGTATCAAACAAGTCCGCATGACTCACCCCTTGCGAATGCCTCCATGCGTCGGCATCGTGCAAGCGCATGAACGCTGAATTGCACATCGTCCTCTTCGAACCGGAAATACCGCCCAATACCGGTAACATCGCCCGTCTCTGCGCTGTCTGAATACATAGGGAAAGCCGATTTCCCCTCATCATGCGGAACAAGTCCGCATGACTCACCCCTTGCGAATGCCTCCATGCGTCGGCATCGTGCA
>CAZQTO010000063.1:7886-13097 GCA_964596375.1 uncultured Zetaproteobacteria bacterium
CCTCTTCGAACCGGAAATACCGCCCAATACCGGTAACATCGCCCGTCTCTGCGCTTGCACGGGCATCCACCTGCATCTGGTGCATCCATTAGGGTTTGCCATTGATGACAAGCAACTCAAGCGGGCCGGCCTGGATTACTGGCCCTACCTGAATGTCCGGGAATATGCGGATTGGGCCGAACTCAGGAAGATGCTGCAGGGAAATAACTGGTACGGACTGAGCACCAAGGGCGAGCAGGGCATCTGGCAAACGCGCTTCTCCTCCGGCGATGTGCTGGTCATGGGGCCGGAAACCCGTGGCCTGCCTGAGCATGTGCTAAATGACATCTGCCCGCTGCGCATTCCCATGCGCCTTGATGCCCCGGTACGCTCGCTGAATCTTTCTTCTGCCTGCGCCATTGTCGCCTATGAAGCTTTGCGACAAATGAATGTGCCGACGGAATAGCTGCGGGGGCTGCGTGCACGGTCTGGACCCCTATATGCTGTACCTTATCTGCACTTATCCACCATTCCGCATACGTTACCAAGGTTTATCGAACTTCGGCGCCATTTCAGGCCAACAGCATGAAGGTCACCATCTAACTAACTGTTTTCTTTCATCTTATATTGATGATTAAATTTTAATCTTCTATCTTCAATCATGAGGGCGGCATGTCCTGCAAGGATTGAGCAAAAGTTATTCAGTTAGTTATCCACAGGCATTGTGGACAACTCGGCTGAGCCCTTAAAAGACAAGGGCTTCAGGCCTTTTCTCCGTCGCCTTATCCGGGAATACGCTTCGCATCATGTCAGCCTGCGTGCAATTTGCCCCCTTTACCCCCGCGCCTCATGCGTCAACAATAGCGCTCATGACTTGGACGCTTTCCAATCAACTGACTGTTTCTCGCGTACTGCTGATTCCTCTGCTTGCGATGGCCTTTTACCTTCCGGGGAAGGTGGGTTATGTGACAGCCGCAGCACTCTTCGCTCTTGCCTCGGCCACCGACTGGCTGGACGGTTATCTGGCCCGCAGTCGCAACGAAATTACGGCCTTTGGTCGATTCCTCGATCCTGTGGCCGATAAACTTCTCGTCGCTACTGCCCTGGTTCTGCTGGTCGAAGCCGATCGAGCCCCCGCCCTGCTGGCCGCCATCATCATTGGCCGCGAAATCGTTATCAGTGCTCTACGTGAGTGGCTGGCGCAGGTTTCCAGCATCGTACATGTCTCAGCACTTGCGAAATGGAAAACCGCTGTGCAAATGGTGGCTATTATCTGCCTGCTGCTGCACATCACGGTTTTCGGCATCAATATGCATATGACTGGCCTGGTGCTGCTCTGGATAGCCGCACTGCTTACCCTCTGGTCGGCTTATGAATACCTGCGCGATGCATGGGGTGTACTGATAGACGATAAGTCATCAAGCAAAAGCGCTGAAGAACAACCCGCCAGCAACATCCCCTCTGAACAGGCTAAAGCCGAGAGCTAATAAGCCCGGCGATTTCCTCATCGTCTAACACAATGGGATTGGTCTGCATGCTGTTGCCGCGGCTGTTGGCTACAATGCGTGGAATATCGTCCTGACAGACTCCGTATTCACCCAGCCGCTTCATCTTCAATCGCGCGCACCAGCCCTCAAGCACCCCGACAAGAGCTGCAAGCGCAGCCGTATCGGACAAGTGGGGATCATGGGCAAGCAAACGACCCGCCTTAGCATATTTACCCAGTGCAGGATTATCCGGATCTCTGGACTGCATGGCCGCGATATTCAAATCCGTCGCCGCATGAAGCAGCGTGCCGCAAACCACGCCATGCGGGATCGGGAAGAAAGCACCCAGCGGTGATGCCAGCCCATGCACGCTGCCCAGGCCTGCATTGGCCAAGGTTAAACCAGAAAGCGAGGATGCATAAAGCATAGCGCTGCGTGACTCAATCAGCTCGCCATACTCCACAGCATTCAGCAGATGGTCGCGCACCATGCGCATGCCGCTTAAAGCCAGCGCATCGCTCATCGGGTTCGCACGGCTTGAAACATAGGACTCAAGCAGCTGGGTAAAGGCATCCATACCGCATGCGGCACTCACATCAGGGGGGCAGGAAAGGGTCAGTTCAGGGTCAAGAATAATATGCCGGGCAACCAGCATCTCGTCGCGAAACGATTTCTTGTACCCATGCTCACCAATCACCGAAAGCACGGCATTTTTGCTTGTTTCGCCACCGGTTCCGGCCGTGGTCGGCACAGCGATAAAGGGTGTTGAAGGCCCCTGATACGCACGCCCCTTACCCACACCCTCAAGAAACTCCATCACCGAATCACCGCTCGGCAGAAGCCCTGCGATGGCCTTGGCAGCATCCACCGCACTACCGCCACCGATGGCAATCACGCAGCAGGGATTGAAATCATGATATTCGGCTACAGCTGCATCGATCAGTGCTGGCGACGGCTCTCCACCAATGCACAGGCGCTGAACATCAAAATCGGCTGAAAGCTCCGCCCATAAAGCCTGACACATGCTCGATGCATCGAAAGAATGCCCGCCTGTGACCAGCAGAACCCCTTTGTTTTCGCCGTTGTTACCGAACGATCCAGCCAGTTCTTTCAGACGTGAGCGCTGACCTGCTCCAAAATGGATATGCGGTGTAGCCGCGAAATCGAACGGCCCGAGATTCCCCACGAACACACTCAAAGATTTTCCCGCGTCTTGAAGAACTTCACATCCGGCCATTGTTCTTCGGTATAGCGCAACTTCCACGCATCGGGTGCGAGATAGGCAAGGCTATCGTCCGAATCAAGCGCCAGACTCGCAGCAAACAGCCGTTCGAACTCCTTGAGCTTGGCTGCATTGTCGCACTTGATCCAGCGCGCCAATTTGAAATCGGTGCCTACATAATCGGCATCCACATTGTACTCCGCTTTCAATCGAGCCACGGCCACATCGAACTGCAACACACCCACTGCACCCAGCAGATAGTCGCCGGTCAGCAGCGTTCTGAACACCTGCACCGCACCCTCTTCGGAAAGCTGCATCAGTCCCTTGTGCAACTGCTTGCGCTTCATCGGATCATTCAGGCGGATACGCCGGAACATCTCCGGGGCGAAATTTGGGATGCCGGTGAATTTGAGCGGCTCCTTACTGGTAAAGGTATCGCCAATACGAATCGTGCCATGATTGTGGATGCCGATGATGTCGCCCGCATAGGCCTCCTCGACATGCGCCCTGTCCTGCGCCATGAAGATAGTTGCATTGGCCAGCTTCACATCCTTACCGATGCGGTGATGGCGCACGGTCATGCCGCGCGTGAACTTGCCGGAACAGATACGAAAGAAGGCGATACGGTCGCGGTGCGCCGGATCCATATTCGCCTGAATCTTGAAGGCAAAAGCAGAGAAATCCTTTTCATCCGGTGCAACCATGCGCTCGGCAGCTTCACGCGGCCCGGGTGGCGGAGCCAGTTCGACAAAGGCATTGAGCAATTCGCGCACACCGAAGTTGTTAATGGCACTGCCGAAAAACACCGGGGTTTGCCCGCCGTTCAGGAACTGCTCTCTATCAAACGGAATCGCCGCGCCCTGCATCAACTCAACACTCTCGCGCAGCTCATCGGCCTGCGAACCAAGCATTTCATCAAGCCTCGGGTCATTCAGATCCTCGATATGCACTGCATCCGCATGTCGGGTTGAGGCTGAAGGGGTAAACAGGTTCAGCTCATTTTTATAGAGATTGAAAACACCCTTGAAGGATTTCCCCATACCAATCGGCCAGGACATCGGCACGCACTCAATCTGTAGCTTGGCTTCGATATCGGCGAGAATATCCAGCGGATCAAGACCTTCGCGGTCCAGCTTGTTGATAAAGGTGACAATGGGTGTGTTGCGCATACGGCACACCTCCATCAACTTCTCCGTCTGCGCCTCAACGCCTTTACCCGAATCAATCACCATCATGGCCGAGTCAACGGCCGTCAACACACGGTAGGTGTCCTCGGAGAAATCCTGATGCCCGGGTGTGTCCAGCAGATTGATTTCATATTCCTGATTCTCATGCCGGTAGTTGAATTTCATCACCGAGGAGGCCACAGAAATGCCTCGTTCCTGCTCGATCTTCATCCAGTCAGAGGTGGCATGACGGGTAGCCCGGCGCGCCTTGACTGCACCGGCCATCTGAATCGCACCACCGAACAACAGCAGTTTCTCGGTCAGCGTCGTTTTACCGGAATCCGGATGGGAAATGATACCGAAGGTGCGCCGTTTATTGATTTCTTTGTTCAAACTCATGTTTTCTCCGCGTGCCTGCATGTCTCAGGCGGCGGGAGTGTAACGAATGCCTACCAATTGGTCAGCAGGATACCGGCGCCGACACGGGCACTGACATAGTTGTGTTCAATTAGACTCTCACCGTAGCCGTAGAAACCCTGCGCATAGAGGCTGAAATCGTGGAATACCTTCCAACTCCAGTCGAGCTGTACCGCACCCTTGTTTTTCGCGTGCAGGTTATCACGCAACATGATATGAATCTTCTGATCCTCATACGGCGTCCAGCGGCCATCAAACTGCCAGAAACCGTAGTACTGCGTGATATTCGGATTGTCATCTCTGGACGCCTTTTCCGGGATGCGCCACCAGGCACGCAGGGCCCCCACCCACACATCGTTCGGATCCTGCAGTTTCACTTCTCCGTACAGCCGGTTCCAGCTGCGCGAATGGGGCTGGGATTGACCGTTGGACTGGTGATCGAAACCAAGCCGATAAAAGGTGTCCTTGCCGAGTAAGGGGTTTTCACTATCCTGCCAGCGAATGAACAATTCCGGCTCGTAGTTTGTCTCACGGAATGGTGCGGACAAGGGTGTATTGTAAAGCTGCCAGTAAGACTGCTGGGTATACGAGAACCCCAGTTCCTTGCTGCCGATATCCGCAATCACGCCCTGGAAGCTGATCTGGAACTTCACTTCCTGATGCATGTATGTGTTTCCCACGGCAGGGCCGTAAATGCTGTTGTAATTGTAGTGGTCGTTGTAGCTATCCAGAAGGATATAGCTCTGCCGGTATGACTCGATACCCTGAATCATTCGCTTTACTTCGTCAGCCGATGCGCAGTCGGCCGCCGAGGATATGGCGCATAGCAGGAACAAGCCGCGAAAAAGCCTGTTCATCATCCGCCCCGCTCCGTCAATCGGATGCTCACGCGCAACATGCATGACAGGGCGCATGATTACAGGTGGATAATATGATCACG
>CAZQTO010000064.1:0-12937 GCA_964596375.1 uncultured Zetaproteobacteria bacterium
TAAGGCCGATAACTGCGTCATCATCTGCTCGATTGAAAATGTCGATGCCATGGGTGTGCACACCGGCGACTCGATCACGGTGGCGCCTGCGCAGACCCTGACCGACAAGGAATACCAGCGCATGCGCGATGCCTCCATCGCCATTCTGCGCGAAATCGGCGTGGAGACCGGCGGTTCCAATGTGCAGTTTGCCGTGAATCCGCAGGACGGGCGGCTGATCGTCATCGAAATGAATCCGCGCGTGTCGCGTTCATCAGCGCTGGCCTCCAAGGCCACCGGCTTCCCGATTGCCAAGATTGCCGCCAAGCTGGCCGTGGGCTACACGCTGGATGAAATCCGCAACGACATTACCGGTGAAACATGGGCCGCATTTGAGCCGACGATTGATTATGTGGTCACCAAGATGCCCCGCTTTGCTTTCGAGAAATTTCCGGGTGCCGATTGCCGCCTGACCACGCAGATGAAATCGGTCGGCGAGGTCATGGCCATCGGGCGCAGCTTTGCAGAATCCCTTGGCAAGGCGATGCGCGGTCTGGAAACAGGCACATCGGGCTTCGATCTGGTACTGCCGGAAAGTGATGATCGCGATGCGCTGCTGCATGAAAAACTCACTGTGCCGGGCGCTGAGCGCCTGTGGTGGATAGGTGAGGCGCTGCGTCTCGGTGAGGCTGCAGGCTGGGGCGAGCAGCGGGTGATTGAACTGACCCGGTACGACCCGTGGTTTGTGCGTGAGATTGCTGCTGTGATCGATATGGAGCAGTCCCTGGCCGGACGCACTGTGGATGCCTTGAGCCGCGAGGATTGGCTTGAAGCCAAACGCGGCGGACTTGCCGACATCCGCTTGGCCCAATTGCTGGGCTGTGCAGAAGATGCTGTGCGCGCAGCCCGGATGGCTGCAGGTGTGGTGCCGGTATTCAAACGCGTGGATACCTGCGCTGCCGAATTCGAGGCGAAAACCCCTTACCTGTATTCGACCTACGAGGACGAATGCGAGGCGAACCCAAGCAAGAACAAGAAAATCATGGTGCTGGGTGGCGGGCCGAACCGCATCGGGCAGGGCATCGAATTCGATTACTGCTGCGTGCACGCCTCCTTTGCGCTGTCCGAAGACGGTATCGAGACCATCATGGTTAACTGCAACCCGGAAACGGTTTCCACCGATTACGATACCTCCGACCGCTTGTATTTCGAGCCGCTGACCTTCGAAGATGTGATGGCCATTGTCGAAACCGAGAAGCCGGACGGGGTGATCGTACAGTTCGGCGGGCAGACACCGCTCAAGCTGGCTGAGCCGCTGGAAAAAGCCGGCGTACCCATTATCGGCACCAGCCCTGATATGATTGATCTGGCCGAGGATCGCGAGCGCTTTCAGCAGCTCTTGCACAAGCTGGGCCTGAAGCAGCCCGAGAACGGTACGGCGCGCTCGGTCGAGCAGGCCGTGGCTGTGGCCAAGGATATCGGCTTCCCTGTCGTGGTGCGCCCCTCCTATGTGCTGGGTGGTCGGGCCATGCAGATTGTGCACGACGAGGCCGGTCTGCTGCGCTATATGCGCGAAGCGGTGAATGTGAGTCACGATCACCCGGTCTTGCTTGATCGCTTCCTGAATCAGGCTATCGAGCTGGATGTGGATGCCTTGTGCGACAACACCCGCGTGGTTGTCGGCGGCATCATGGAGCATATCGAAGAGGCCGGCGTACATTCCGGCGATTCGGCTTGTTGCCTGCCGCCGCATTCGATCAGTAAAGAGGTGATTGCCGAGGTGACACGGCAAACCGAAGCCCTCGGCCTGGCCCTGCATGTGAAGGGTCTGATGAATATCCAGTTCGCATTGCAGGGCGACGATCTTTATGTGCTGGAGGTCAATCCGCGTGCCAGCCGTACTGTGCCGTTCGTTTCCAAGGCAACTGGTGTGCCGCTGGCCAAGATGGCTGCTCGCATCATGGCAGGGGCTACGCTGGATGATCTTGGCATCCACGAGATTGCCCAGCCGACGCGCTATCGTTCGGTCAAGGAAGCGGTGTTCCCCTTTGTGAAATTCCGTGGTGTGGACCCGCTGCTTTCACCGGAGATGAAGTCCACCGGTGAGGTGATGGGTATTGCCACCGATTTCGCGGCTGCCTTTGCCAAGGCACAGCTGGGTGCCGGTTGTATTCTGCCGCAAAGTGGACGCGTTTTTGTGTCGGTGCGCGAGGTCGACAAGTCGGCCGCGATACGCATCAGCCAGATACTGGTCGAAGCAGGTTTCGATGTTCTGGCCACCGCAGGCACGCACCGGGCCTTGTCGGAAGCCAGGGTGAAGAGCACGTCTGTCGCCAAGGTGACCGACGGTGCCCGGCCGCATATTGTGGATCGCCTGCTATCCGGCGACGTGGCGCTGATTGTCAACACGACCGAAGGTGCGCAGGCTATTGCTGATTCGAAATCCATTCGCCAGGCGGCCCTGGTGCATGCCATTCCCTATTTCACCACCATCGCTGGCGGATTGGCGGCGGCGGAGGCGATTTTACGCCATGCCGATATGACCGAGGTCAAAAGTATTCAGGACTATCACGGAGGATGAGCATGGAACGAGTACCGATGACCATCAAGGGAGCCGAAGCCCTGCGTGCTGAACTGAAGCATCTGAAACAGGTGAACCGCCCGCGTATTGTTGAGGCGATTTCCACGGCGCGCGCGCACGGCGATCTCTCCGAGAACGCCGAGTATCACGCCGCCAAGGAAGAGCAGGGCTTTAACGAAGGGCGTATCAAGGATCTGGAAGACAAGCTGGCCCGGGCGCATGTCATCGACACCGCAGCGATTGTCTCCGACCGGATCGTTTTCGGCGCCAGCGTCGAGCTGATCGATCTGGAGTCGGGCGTGGAAGTCACGTACCAGATCGTCGGCGTGAATGAGGCGGATATCGAGCAGGGTAAGGTTTCTATCACCTCACCCATTGCCCGTGCCCTGATCGGTAAGGAAGCCGGTGATGTGGCAACTGTGCAGGCTCCGGGTGGGGTGCGCGAGTATGAAATTCAGGCAGTTGAATATCGCTGATTGCCGCGGTTTGAGTGCAGGCTGTCTGAGCGCAGACTGCCTGCGTGCCGGAAGTATCCGGGTGGCTCTGGCGCTCGTTCTGGCGCTGCTTGTCGTGCCGGGCTATATCGTCGCACCGGTACTGTTTGCCAGTCTCGATACTGCGGCACAGGCGGGGCATCTGGCCGGCGTCATCTTCCATACCGCCAACCGCGCCATCCTGCTGCTGCTGCTTGCCGTGGCGCTGTTCTGGCGTGGTCGCGACGCAGGGCGCTGGCGCTGGGTCATGCTGACCGCCCTGTTGCTGCTGTGCGCTATTCAGGAATTTGCCCTTGCGCCGCATATGCAGGCCATGAAAGATGCCATGGGCCCGATTGATGCGCTGCCCGAAGGTGATCCGCAGCGCGCCGCATTCGGCATGTGGCACGGAATAAGTGCCCTGCTGCATCTTGTTGCTAGCCTGTTGGCTGTGCTGCTGACGGCGCTGGGCTGGAACGGGCGGAGGGAAGTATGCCAAGATTGAGGCCGTGGATGGACCGGCAACTGGCCGATACCCAGATGGTGGCACTGCTGGCTTCGCTGGCCATGCTCTTCGGCCTGCTCAGCCTGTTTGGTCAGATGCTGGCGCCGCTGCTGGCCGCCATTGCGCTGGCCTATGTGCTTGATGGTGTGGTGGAGTTGTTGTGCCGCTGCCGCGTGCCGCGTCTGCTTAGTATTTCTCTGGTGGCTCTGGCGGCGGTTCTGTTTCTGCTGTTTTCTCTGCTTACCGTGCTGCCGCTGCTTTCAGGGCAGGTCGGCAAACTTATTACGCAGGCGCCCACGCTGGTGGAAAGTCTGCGCGAGTGGCTGCATTCGGTGCAGATACAGTATGCCAGCTGGATTGACCCCGATTATGTTCAGAAACTGGCCTCCATGGCGGTGGAGAAGATGCAGGACTGGGGCGGAGCGATTTTTTCCTTTTCGCTGGCCTCGATTCCCGGCCTGATCACCCTGTTGGTGTATGCCGTGCTGGTACCGGTGCTGGTGTTTTTCCTGCTCAAGGACAAGGGCGCGCTGATGGCTTGGGGGCAGCGTTTTCTGCCGCGCGAGCGCACTCTGGTGAATCGGGTGTGGGGCGAGGTGGATGTGCAGATCGGCAATTATATCCGCGGCAAGTTTTGGGAGATGGTGATTGTCGGTGTGGTTACCTGGCTGGCGCTGCTTTTCTGCGGCCATCAGTATGCCCTGCTGCTGGGAGCGCTGACCGGTCTTTCCGTATGGGTGCCCTTTGTGGGTGCTGCAGTGGTGACGGTGCCGGTGGTAGCCCTTTCCTTCTTCCAGTGGGGCATGACAGATGCCACGCTGTATGCATTGATTGCCTACTCGGTGGTGCAACTGCTGGATGCCAATCTGCTGATTCCCTGGATGTTTTCCGAGGTGGTCAACCTGCACCCGATAGCCATTATTGTGGCGATTCTGGTCTTCGGCAGCTTCTGGGGTGTGTTAGGCGTGTTTATTGCCATTCCGATGGCAGCACTGGTGCGCAGCGTTTTACAGGTCATGATGGACCGGCACGCATTGTCGGCTCCGCTGGCTGAAAAGGCCGGGGACGATTGACAGGCGGGGGCCGGCGCTTAGTTTTCGTGCGCCTCGCGATATTGATAAACCATAGATAAAAGCTGGAGAACGACATTGAGCAAGAACAAGAAGCCAAACGAGAACAAGCCGATTGATGTGGCCCATGAAGAGCTGGAGGAGCTGAAGCGGGAAATGCGCTCGGCCCAGCTGACCGCTTGGGCCATCGCCAATCAGCAGAAAATCATCGCAGGACTGGTTGCGCTGCTTTTGCTGATCGTGGGTATCAGTCTGTGGAAGGAACATCGCGAATCACAGCGCGCCTCGGCCGCTGCATTGTATTTCCAGGCACTTAATTCGCAGCAGGAAGAAGATCAGCGCTCCATGTTGCAGGCAGTGATCAAGGATTACGATGACACCGTATATGGCGGGCTTTCCCGTCTGCTCCTGGCCCGTGTGGATGTGGAGCATGCCGAGCAATATCTGCAGGTGCTGATGGGGCGTTCGGATGTGGACGATGGCATCAGAATGCAGGCACGCCTGGATTTGGCCCAGTTGAAGATTGAAGCCGGCGACAAGGCGGCAGCACTTGCGCTGCTGTCTGAGCGCGGCGGCGCTGATTATGAGCAGGTACGTCACTATCTGATGGCACAGGCTTCAAGTGATGAGGCCGAGCGCATCGAGCATTTGAAGAAGGCCCTTGATGCTCCGTCGTATGATGATGCTCTGCGCCAGCGCATTAAGCAGCAGCTTTCCACTTTAGGTAAATCCGCAGCTGTTGCCGGTCAGGGCTGAGTATATGCCATTGCACCGTTACCTGTTGTTCTGTTTCCTGCTGCTAACGCTGGGTGCTTGCTCAGTGCTTGATTGGTATAAGGGCGGGCAGGCTGATGAGCCGGTTGTAGGAGAGCAAGCTGCAGCAGGGCAGCCTGTGCTTGTGCCGGTTGCTGCCGGGCCTGTTGCGCAGGCGGCGGCCGAATTGCAAATCGTTTGGGGCACGGATGTCGATCATCGCCGTCCCTTATCGCCATATAGCTTTGCCCAGCCGGTTCAGGCCGGTGATCTGATTGTGCTTGCCGGTCAGGACGCCTATGCGCATATCTACAATATGCAGGGCAGTGAACTGCGCCGTGTCAGCTTGCATGCGGCTGGAGAGTCCGGCGGCCTGGCGATGTCTGCCGATCTTGTGGTGCTCAGCGATGTTCAGGGGGTTCTGTACGGTATCGATCCTCAGAAGGGCAGTATCCTGTGGCAATGGGAAATGCCTTCCACCATGTTCGGCCACCCGGTTCGGGTCGGTGATGATATGCTGTTACAGACAGCCGATAACAGTATTTATCGCATCTCCGCCAAGGGCGAAAAAGTTTGGAGCTTTTCCGGCACACGAGCCGGCCTGAGCATGAACTTCGGTCCCTCTCCGCTGCTTGCAGGCGATACGTGTTATATCGTCATGACCAATGGCGATGCTGTGGCCTTGCGCTCTGATAACGGCGACCTGCTATGGCGTCGGCAGCTCTTGCTCGATAACGATGCGGTCGTGCTCAGTGAACTGAAAACGCCGCTGGCCGATCCTGTGTTGATTGGCGATGTGTTGATTGCATCCTTCTATCAGGGTGATCTGATCGGGATTTCGGCGCGTGATGGACAGCAGCTTTGGCAGCGTGGCATGTCGTTGAAATCCGCCCCAGTGGTACAAGCCGGTCGCTTGTTTGCAGCCAGTGGCGACAGCGTGCTCGAGCTCGATCCGGTCAACGGCGCGACGCTTTGGAAGCGCAAGCTCAATGCCGGTGAACTCGTCGGCCCCGCTGTTGAGCAGGGCAGGCTCTACGTAGCCGATGATCGTGGCGCGGTATTTACCCTCAGCCTCGATGGCCGGGTAACAGGCGAAACCCATCTGCCTGGACGGATAGATCATGCCCCGTTGACGGTTTCCGGAGGAGTCCTGCTGCGCAACAATCTCGGCGGACTCTATCTGATCCACTGATGGCCCACCGCGGGCGTCTCCCTGTCGTCGCCATTGTCGGGCGACCGAATGTCGGTAAATCAACCCTGTTTAATCGCCTGATCGGCGAGCGCAAGGCTATTGTCGGAGATCGTCCGGGGGTCACCGTTGATCGCCTGGAGACCGAATGGCTATTGCGTGATGGTGGTCAGCACCGCTATGTAACGCTGGTGGATACCGGTGGTATCGGTCTCTCGGCTGCACCCTTGCAGGTGGATGGAACGAGTGGGCCGGTCGATCTGCAATCGGCCATCGATTTGCAGGTTGAGGCGGCCCTTGAAGTGGCCGATGTGGTTTTGATGCTGACCGACGGCAGTGTCGGCATCAGCCCGCTGGACGAAATGATTGCCGGGCGCCTGCGGCGCAGGCAGGCCCCGCTGCTACTGGTCGTCAACAAGGCCGAAAATCCCGACACAGCGCATGATTTTCACAGTCTTGGACTGGGCGAACCCTTGCCCGTGTCGGCTCTGCACAATCAGGGCCTGCATCGCCTGCGCGAGGTGCTGGCGGCAACGCTTCCGCCGGAAGACGAGTTGGCAGAAGAGGGCGAGGCACCGCTGGCAAGGCTGGCCGTGATTGGCCGCCCGAATGCCGGAAAATCGACCCTGATCAACACATGGCTGGGTCGCGAGCGCATGGTGGTCAGCCCCACCCCCGGCACCACACGCGATGCCGTGGATGTGGATCTGGATTATCAGGACCCGCAGGGCGAGGGCATCGTTCGTCTGATTGATACAGCAGGACAACGCCGCCATTCGCGCATCAACGACGCCATCGAGTTTATTGCCCGCGTCAAGGCACAGCAGGCCTTTTCGCGCGCCGATACGGCCATCATGCTGATTGATGGGGAAGCCGGTATCAGCGATCAGGACATGCGCCTGATGAGTCTGGCGCACGAAAAGGGATGCGCGCTGCTGGTGGCGGTGAACAAGGTTGATCTGCTGAGCGATGCGGCATGGAAGCTGCTGGCCGAGCGACTGGATTTCCGTATGCGCGGCCTGACCGATGTGCCGTTGTTGCGTATTTCGGCCAAGCTAGGCAAGGGTACGCACGGCCTGCTGCGGCAGGCGGTTTCTGCTGCCCGGCGCAATCAGAGCACCTTCGCTACCGCTGAACTCAATCGCTGGCTGGAGGATGCCCAGATACGCCAGCCTCCCCCCAGCGATAATGGTGCTGTGGTGCGCATGAAGTACTGCACGCAGATTTCCACATCGCCGCCGGTGATCCGCATCTTCTGCAACCGCCCCAAGGCGGTGCGCTCGGCGTATCTGAAATATCTGGAGCGCGAGTTCCGTGTTTGTTTCCGGATGACAGGCGTGCCCGTTCGTCTGGTGTTCGATGCCTCGGACAATCCCTATGCCGACAAGAGCGATGGCAAGCGCAAAGAAGCCGGTGATGCACGTAAGTCCAGGCGTGGGGACAAGAGGCACCGCTGATGCCCAGCTACGAGGATTTGCGCAATCTCGCCTGTCCTGCCTCGCACATGTTCGATGTGGTGATGGATATCGAGGCCTATCCTTCTTTCCTGCCCTGGGTTGCCGAAGCCCGTATCCTGACCCGTTCCGAGCATGAACTGAGCGCTGAGCTGGTGGCCGATTTCAAGGGTCTGCGCCAGCCCTTTAAAACAGTGGATCGTTTTGTGCCGAACAAGCTGGTGGAGGTTCGCCTGCTGGAGGGGCCTTTCCGTTTTCTCGAAAGCATCTGGTCTTTTGAGGAGCGTGGGCCGGATGCCTGCCGGGTGCGATTCTCCATCGAATTCGAATTCAAGAGCATGGTGCTGGGCATGGTGGCATCGCCGATTTTCGGCCATGCCTGCAAGACCATGGCGCATGTTTTCGAAGAGCGCGCTATGCAGCTGTATAGCAAGGAGACGAAATGAACATCACCGTTGCCTATGCCCTGCCCACCGAGCAGACGCTTGAGGAGATGGAGGTCCCCGACGGCACCACCGCCGAGGAAGCCATTGCCATGAGTCATCTGCTGGAGAAATATCCGGAGATTGATCTGGCCGTGAACAAGGTTGGCGTGCTGGGCAAGCTGGTCGCGCTCAATAACCCGCTGCGCGATGGCGACCGCGTTGAAATCTACCGCCCCCTGCCCAAGAAACCGCGTGATGCACATGCGGTGGATGACAAAAAAGAGCGCATCCGCGCCCGCAAAGAAAGCCGTCAAACCGATTCGGATAGCTAAAGCACCTGTAAGCCGGAAAAGAATTTTCCCCAAGGCCCCCCCTAGAGGCTCTCTCTCGCAATCCCGATTCACCTTGCCGCATAGTTTAAAAGTTCCGTGTCTGCATTTCAGCCGCTGTTTGCTGCTGGTCGTCGTTCACCTTCATACACCGTGGCAATTTCTGATCTATAATGTGTAACAAAGAGACAAGCAGCGATAGCGCTGCATTGTATTTGATAAGAGCACGGGGGTTTTTCTACGAATGGATTCAATAGAGACAGAACTGGCATCGGGAGCAGGGAAAACAGGTGAAGTGAGTTCTGTCGAGAGGCTGCTGCTGAGAAGCTTTCTCAACAAGATCGGCAACCCGCCGGTGCGGTTCGTGCTGTGGGATGGAGCCGAGGTTTATGCATCGGCCGTCAGTTCTGTTGGCCGCATTGTATTCCATAATCGCAAGAGCTTCCTGAATATGCTGCTCAATCCGAATCTGGCATTCGGGGATGGATACAGCGACGGTTCCATCGAGGTGGAAGGCGATTTCATTCAATGTCTCGAAACCCTTATCCGTGCCGTGCCGAGGGAAGTTGACATGGGACTTGCAGGCAGGGTTCTTCGTTATCTCCCCAATGGGCGTGCCAACAGCATAGGCGGCTCCCGTGAGAATATTTATCGCCATTACGACATCGGCAATGATTTTTACAAACTCTGGCTCGATAAAGAACTGGTTTACACCTGTGCCTATTACACATCGCCCTCGGAAACCCTGGAGGCTGCGCAGCTGGCAAAAATGCACCATGTATGCAAAAAGCTGCGGCTTAAACCCGGGGAGCTTGTGGTCGAAGCCGGCTGCGGCTGGGGTGCGCTGGCCAGGCATATGGCGCGCCACTATGGGGTGAAGGTGCGCGCCTACAACATCTCCCACGAGCAGGTCAGCTATGCGCAGGAACGTGCCAGAGCCGAGGGACTGGATGAGCAGGTGGAATATATCGAGGACGACTACCGCAACATCACGGGTGAATACGATGTTTTTGTCTCGGTAGGTATGCTCGAACATGTGGGGCGTGAAAACTATAAAACGCTGGGCGGGGTAATTGACCGCGGCCTGAAAGGGGATGGCCGGGGTCTGATTCATTCCGTTGGGCGCGACAAGCCGCTGCCCATCGGCGAATGGATTGGAAGGCGGATTTTTCCCGGCTCCTACGTGCCTAGCCTGTGCCAGATGCTCGACATCTTTGAACCACATGCTTTTTCCGTGCTTGATGTGGAAAATCTCAGATTACACTATGCCAAAACGCTGCGTGACTGGCTGGAACGCTTTGATGCAGCCAGCGATGTGGTCGAGGATATGTACGACGCCTCGTTTGTGCGCGCCTGGCGGCTGTATCTGGGGGGATGCAGCGCAGCCTTTGCCAGCGGCGATCTGCAGCTTTTCCAGGTGCTGTTCAACCGCGAACGCAACAGCGACGTCCCATGGACGCGCGACCACCTATATCGTGATTAAGGTGCGACAGGTCGAATGGAAAACTGCGATGTCCTGATTGTGGGCGGCGGCCCGGCCGGCAGCACCTGCGCCTGGAAGCTGAAACAGGCGGGATTCGATGTGCTTGTGCTGGACAAGAGCTATTTTCCGCGAGGCAAGGTGTGCGGCGGATGGATCACGCCACAGGTGCTGGATCGGCTCAATATCGATCCCGGGGAATATGGACAGCAGAGAACCCTGCAGCCAATTTCAGCCTTTCGTACCGGCATCATCGGAGGTGATGCGCTGCAAACGCTGTACGATGGACCGGTCAGCTATGGTATCCGCCGCTACGAGTTCGACCATTTCCTGTTTGAGCGATCCGGCGCGCGCACGCAAGCCGGTGAAACAGTCAAAAGTATCAAGCGATCCGGCCAGGGCTGGATTGTTAACGGACACATCCAGACCCGGCTGTTGATAGGGGCGGGCGGCCATTTCTGCCCGGTCGCCCGGCTGATGGGCGAAGCAGCCAAAAGCAAACAGCCCGTGGTGGCCCAGGAAACCGAACTCAAAATGGATGCCGCTCAGGCCGCCAGAACTCGGGTGCGGGGTGAAATGCCGGAACTTTATTTTTGTCCGGATATGCTGGGTTACGGCTGGTGCTTCCGGAAAGGGCAGTATCTGAATATCGGCCTGGGCCGCAGGGACAATCATGGCCTTTCCTCTCATGTCGCCGCCTTTGCTTCTTGGCTGAAAAGCAGCGGCCGCGTTCCGTTTGATCTACCCGAACCATTCGAGGGCCATGCCTATCACACCTATGATCAACAGGCGCGCAAAAGGGTGGGCGATCATGTGATGTTGATCGGTGATGCAGCAGGTCTGGCCCGTGGAGAGAGCGGCGAGGGCATACTGCCGGCAGTGGAATCCGGCATTCTGGCTGCCGATGCAGTGATTGCCTGCAAAAGGAAATACTCCAGGGAGAGGCTGGCTATTTATGAAGATTCTCTGATCCGTCGCTTCGGTAATCCCGGTGCCTTTGATCCGCTTATGCTCATGCCATCGCGCCTCAAGCAGTTCTTGGGTAGGCGTATCCTGGCATCGCCCGCCTTGACCCGCCGAATCGTTATTGAGGGCTGGTTTCTGCATTTGTCGCAATAGGCTCGATCAATACGGCCAGACCTGACCCATACCCTGAGCCGAAACAGGCCGTTTGCTTAACCGATATAGCGGCTCACTTTGCGTGTCTGAAGGAGAAAAACCTTACTTCTGAGGCTCGTTTTCGTAGAGCAGGGATTCGCAGCGGGTGAGGAAGAGGAGCAGTTCCATGCGTTCCATGTCTTCGCCGGGTTTGCGCTGGCGCAGGGCGTGCAGCACAGGCCAGTGACGATGCCCGGACCACAGCTCAAGGCCGGCTTTCGTCAGGTTACGGTGGCCGCTTTGCAGCAGTTGGCGGATGGCGCTGGTGCGCAGCAGGTTCAGGCGATGCAGCCATTCGCAGCGCAGTTCGTGGGCCAGATCCTCTCCCCAGGCCGGTGAGCGCAGGGCGGCCTGCATGTGATGCAGGGGAAGAAGATCATGGCATGCCTTGCTGGCGGCAAGGGCACGGGTCAGCGGAAGTTTCATGCTGGCAGAGAGGTGCAGGGCGACAGCACTGCGTGCCAGTTCCGGCAGGCCAGCAAAGCGTGCCGCAAGGCTTGTCTCGCCCTTGCCAAGCTGGGCGCGGGCATAACGCCTGAGGGCGGCGCGATGGGTGTTCAGCCACTTCTCATCCATGCCCCTGATCGGGCACAGACGCAGCAGATCCTCGGCAAAGCGCATCAGCAATTCCTGCAGGCGGCGTTGCATGGCGCAGGCCGTGCTGTGGTCCGGACTCTCCCGCCAGATAGCCTTGCGCAGCTCTTCACCATCGAGCAGGTATTCAGCGGAGAGCAGGCCGATGACCACCTCACCGGCGGGATGTTGCAGCAGGCTTTGCAGATGATGCACCGAGCCGAGGCCGATGTGGTTGACCACATGATTGGCCGCCATGGTGTGCATGATATGATCGGCCAGCGGATGGGCGCTGATTGCATCGGCAAAGCGGCGGCGGATGGCAGGCGGGAAGTAGCCCTTGAGCAGGGTGTCGCTGAAGCAGTTTTGCAGCGTGAAACAGCAGTCGGCAAGGCGTTCGTGCAGGCGGTTTTTTTCATGCCCGAGCAGCACGGCAAGTTGCGGACGAAGGGCAAGGGTGGCGGCATCATCAATACCGGGGTCTGTCTGGGTGCTGATGCGCCCCTCGCCGAGCAGTACATCGCGCAGGCGGCGCAGGCGTGCCGGATGTTCGGTGACTTCGATGGAAGCCAGTGTTAAGGAGCGCGACTGCATCAGGCTGTTGCGCAGACATTGCTTGGTCACGGCATCCGCCAGACTGCGCAACTGGTGGTTGCGGCGCGAGGCGGGCAGCGCCGCACAGGCGGGGGAAAACAGGATTTTCAGATTCACCTCGTGGTCGGACATATCCACGCCGCCGGAGTTATCAATCGCATCGGTGTTGATGCAGCCGCCCGCTGCCGCATATTCCAGCCGGGCGGCCTGCGTGAAGCCGAGATTACCGCCTTCACACACCACCTTGGCCTGCAATTGCTTGGCCGCGATACGCACCGCATTATTGGCCGGATCGCGCACCTCGACATCGCGCTCATGACTGGCCCGCACATAGGTGCCGATGCCGCCGTTGTAGAGCATGTCCACCGGGGCGC
>CAZQTO010000065.1:0-12567 GCA_964596375.1 uncultured Zetaproteobacteria bacterium
CATTGCAAAGAGTAAACTTGCTTCAGGCGGGCGATATATCAGCTTGGTGGGCTGGCAGCCAAACATTCCCGCATCCACATGTGAAGTGGATTGCACTTAGTTATTTTTTAATTTCACCATACCCGATCGCATTTGCGCCTGTAAATGCCATGGCTTGGACGGCCACCGTTATTTCAGTTTATGCGTTGGCCAGATTACTGCTGCCAGCTAGTAGAAATCTGGCAGCGCTTGGGACGATGGTGTTCTGCTTGATGCCTTCTTATCTTCTTCAGACCATGCAGTTATTGAAGGATCCTTTTTATATCCTTGGGGGAATTCTTTTTCTTCTTGGTGCTGCTAGGCTGTTTGTCGGTAAGTTGACGTGGCTTAGCATGGTTTTTATCGTGGCAGGTGTGCAATTGTGCCTGGTGTTGCGTCCTTATATGTTGCCTGCGTATGTAGTGCTGACTTTCCTGATTATTTTCATGGGGCTGGTCCGTTTCTCAAAACCTCAACTTCTTGCCACTGTGGCCACTTGCACATTATTGATGTTGTTGGCATGGCAGTTTTTGGAAATGAGGGGTGAAGTCCAGATGTCAGACTCAACTGTCCGGCAGGTCGAGGCAAGTGGACTTCATTGGTCCGGCAAGCCAGTGGAACTTCTCCAGGGCGCACGCGAAGTGTTTTCTGAACATAAGGGCGGCAGTGTGGTGGATGGGGATGTCGTTATTCACGACTGGACCGATATCGTGTATTACATTCCGCGTGCATTACAGATTGGTTTACTGTCCCCGTTCCCATCCAATTGGTTTCAGCCGGAAAATGCAGCATGGAAAGGTGCACGGCTTTTGGCCAGTGTGGAAATGATGTTTTTTTATGCGCTCCTGCCCGGATTTGTCGTTTTTCTTTTTTGCCACTCAATTCCTTTGCGTCTGCGATGGTTTCTCCTGATCTTCAGTATTTCCTTTCTTTGCCTATTGGGGTTGGCGGTACCCAATATGGGAGCCATCTATCGAATGCGCTATGTCTACCTCTTGCCGATCATGTTGGGAGGCTTATGCGGATGGCTGGAAGTGTTGAAGCATAGTAAGGCATATCCTCACGACCCAGAGAAGTTGGATCGCGATGCAAATTAACCGAAATGGGAAAGCTTCTCTCCGAAGCTTGAAATCCCGATTTTATTTGATGGGTCGAAGCGTCTGATATGGCGCGCATCATTGTTCTAGGCGGTTTCGCCGATTCACTGGTGAACTTCCGTGGTGTATTGCTGAGTGAGATGGTTAAACATGGGCATGAGGTGATTGCATGTGCTCCCAATGCCTCGGTTGATGTGCAGTCGGAGCTTTTTCGTCTTGGTGTTGCGTATCAGCATGTGGATATGGACAGAACAGGAATCAACCCCATACATGATCTGGATTTAGTCAGACGCATGTTCTCCCTGTTTAGAGAGCTGAAACCGGATGTTTTTTTGGCTTATACGATCAAACCGGTTATTTATGGTTCAATTGCTGCAAGGATTGCGGGCGTACATAAAGTTTTTTCCATGATTACGGGATTAGGATATGCCTTCATGGATCAAAGCCCTAAAGGCAGGATTTTAAGAGCTATTTCAATATTTCTTTATCGCATTGCACTTAAGCATCATGACAAGGTGTTTTTCCAGAATCCGGATGATATACATTTGTTTACTGATCTTGGTCTGGTGGATTCATCCAAACAGGCTGTTCTGGTGCATGGGTCAGGGGTAGATATAGACCTGTTTCGGCCTGCCCATTTTCCGGCAGCGATTTCTTTTCTTCTGATTGCAAGACTCATTCAGGATAAAGGCATACACGAATATGTAGAGGCGGCGAAAATCGTTAAGCATCACGCACCCCATGTGCGTTTTTTTCTGGCTGGCTGGATTGATTCCAATCCCCGCGCAATCTGCAGCGACCAGTTGCAGGCTTGGCAGGATGGCGGTGCTATTGAATATCTTGGCAAATTGTCCGATGTGAGGGAAGCCATTGCCGGATGCTCTGTGTATGTGTTGCCCTCCTACAGGGAAGGGACGCCCAGAACGGTTCTGGAAGCCATGGCAATGGGGCGTCCTGTTATCACGACTGATGTGCCGGGTTGTAGAGAGACCGTTCAAGAGGGAGAAAATGGTTTTCTGGTGCCGGCAAGAGATGAAAAGGCTTTGGCTGATGCCATGCTACGCTTTATCCGTATGCCCGAGATGATTGCCCCTATGGGAGAGGAAAGCCGCAAAATTGCATCGAAAAAATATGATGTGCGAAAGGTGAATGCTCAGATTATTGCAGCAATGAACTTGGCTTAAGGGGGAAATGTGTGGTGCTGACAGCTAACGGATGACGCAGGCATGGTTTGGAGACTAGCATTCCCACCAATGAAGCGATTATTCGATTTTATTGTGGCCCTTGTTTTGTTGCTATTACTATTGCCTGTGATGGTTGGAACGGCATGCCTGATTTGGGTACGTCTGGATCGCCCCGTGCTGTTTCGGCAGAAACGCCCTGGATTGCATGGCCAACCATTTAATATTTATAAATTCCGCACCATGAACGATGCGCGGGACGAAGGTGGTAATCTGTTACCGGATGCGGAGAGGTTAACGCCTCTGGGGAAGATGATGCGTCGATTCAGCTTGGATGAATTGCCACAGCTCTTTAACGTACTTAAGGGCGACCTGAGTTTGGTAGGTCCGCGCCCGCTGCTTATGGAGTATCTGCCTTTATACAATGAAGAGCAGGCTCGCAGACATACTGTGCGGCCCGGAATAACAGGTTGGGCGCAGGTTAATGGGCGAAATGCCATCAATTGGGAGGAACGTTTTCAACTGGATGTCTGGTATGTCGATCACCAGTCATTTCTGCTGGATATGAAGATACTGTGGATGACGTTGGGCAAGATACTTCGCTCCGATGGTATTAGTCAGGAGGGGCATGTAACAATGGAAAAATTTAGAGGATCAGAATCATGAGTAGCCTGTTGATTATGGGTGCAGGAGGGCATGGTAAGGTGGTTGCAGAGACTGCCGAGGCCACAGGTGGCTGGGACAGAATTGCCTTTCTGGATGAAAATTTCACAAGGCTGAATGGCAAGCTGCGCTGGCCGGTTATTGGTAGCCAGAAGGATGCCGCATGCATGTGCGGAGAGTATAGCGCAGCTGTAGTCGCCATCGGTCATATTGAAACTCGACTTCGACTTCTTGACGAACTTGCAACTGTAGGGTTTGCGTTGCCCGCGCTGATTCACCCAGCAGCATGGGTCAGCCCGTCGGCCGTTGTTGGCGAAGGCTCTGTGGTGCTCGCTGGGGCTATTATTCAGGCTGCGGCACAGCTGGGTAGGGGGGTGATTGTTAACACGTCTGCCACCGTCGATCATGATTGCGAACTTGGAGACGGGGTGCATGTCTGCCCTGGCGCACATCTGGGTGGTAATGTGAAGGCAGGTGGAGGAAGCTGGCTGGGTATTGGTTGTACAGTCAAACATGGAGTTTGCATCGGTAACCGTGTGATGGTTGGTGCCGGTGCTGTGGTGCTTGATGATGTGGCCGATGAACTAATCGTGGCGGGATGCCCGGCGAGGGTCATAGGAGAAAATGAATGAGTGGTATGGATTTCCCTGGGTGGCCGGTTTATGCACAGGATGAAATTGATGCCGTGAGTGAGGTGCTAGCCTCAGGCAAGGCCAACTATTGGACCGGGCCGCATGGACGCGCCTTTGAGAAGGAGTTTGCCGCATATCATGGCAGTGAGTTCGCGGTGGCTCTCGCCAATGGTACGCTGGCCCTGGAGCTGGGCTTGCGTGCTCTGGGGATTGGTCCCGGCGATGACGTTGTCGTTCCGTGCCGGACCTTTATTGCCACTGCCAGCGCCGTGGTTGCAGTAGGAGCACGCCCTGTTGTGGCGGATATTGACGAAGCCTCGGGAAATATTTCTGCGTCCACGATAGAGGAGGCATTAACCCCTGATACCCGAGCGGTGATTGTCGTGCATTTGGGTGGCTGGCCTTGCGAAATGGACGCTATTGTGCAGTTGCTGCATGAGCGTAGTTTGAAGCTGATTGAAGATTGTGCCCAAGCTTTGGGTGCGGAATACAAGGGCCGAAAGGTTGGCACATTCGGTGATGTCGCCGCTTTTTCATTTTGTCAGGACAAGATTATCTCGACTGGTGGTGAAGGTGGCATGTTGCTGACCGATGATCCGGTTATCTGGCGGCGGGCGTGGGCTTACAAAGATCATGGGAAAAACCCCGAGAAGGCCTTAATAGCAAACGATACTCAGAGATTTATCTGGATGCATGACGAATTTGGCAGCAATGCGCGCATGACTGAGATGCAGGCCGTTCTTGGCCGGAAGCAAATGGGAAAGCTTGATGGCTGGACTGAACAGCGATTGGCGAACGGGAATTACATTGCGAGAGAACTGCAAAAAATTTCCAGTTTTTATGTACCCATGCCGCCGCCGTATGTGCAACATGCCTATTACCGTTGCTATGCGCGGGTCGAGGAAGAGGAACTGGCTGAGGGTTGGAGCCGGGATCGCATTGTGGCAGAGATCAGGGCTCAGGGAGTTCCCTGTTTTCAAGGGGGCTGCAGCGAGATATATTGTGAAAAAGCATTTCTAAATGCGGGGTTCGAGCCGGAAAAACGCCTCCCGACAGCAAAAAAGTTTAATGAATCAGCGCTTTGTTTTCTGGCACATCCGACATTGCAGGAGGAGCATTTAGAAAGGGCTATGGGAGTGGTTCGCGAGGTGATGCAAGCTGCTGAGGGACGGGAGGACAAGATCCATTGAGGTCATCGTATTGGACGAGGAATCAGTGGGCGGTATTTATCCATGATCTATTCTGGATTCCCAGCGCCATCATGCTGGCCTTCTGGGCGAGGTTCAATTTTGGTGCGATTTCGCCCGAATATATTTCCGGCGCGTTGTGGATGCTTAGCGTCATGCTGCCGGTGCAGGCGGCGGTTTTTTATTTTTCAGGGTTATACCGGGGAATCTGGCGTTTTGCTTCTCTGCCTGATTTGAAACGCATTCTGAAAGCTGTCCTTATCGGTACATTGGGCGGCCTCGCACTGATGTTCGTGTTGCAGCGCCTGGAGGGCGTGCCTCGTTCTGCCCTGGTGCTCTATCCATTGTTTCTCGCTCTGGGGCTTGCAGGACCCCGTCTGGCCTACCGAAGCTGGAAGGATCATCTGCGGCAGTTCAAGGAAATGCGCCAGCGGGCACTGATTATCGGTGCAGGTGATGCAGGTGAACAGCTTGTGCGCGAATTGCTCAAGTCGGGTCCGTACAAGGCGATTGGTTTTCTTGACGACGCTGGCCGGCGGCAGGGTCAGGAGGTGCATGGTGTTCGCATCATTGGCCGAGTGGATGACCTTCCGCAGGCGGTCAAGAGCTTCTCTGTCGAGGTGGTGCTGCTGGCTATCCCGAGCGCACCGCATCAACTTGTGCGCCGCATCAGCGAACAGTGCCGGGAGATGGATGTGCCTTGCCGCGTCTTGCCATCGATTGCGGAGATGGCCGATGGTCGTGTGACAGTCAGTCAGTTGCGCGATGTCACTATTGAGGATGTTCTCGGGCGCGATACTGTGACCTTGGACAATCAGGCCATTGATGAGTTTATAGCAGGCAAGTCCATTCTGGTTACGGGAGCCGGTGGCTCCATCGGTTCCGAGCTGTGCCGGCAGATACGTCGTGCGGGTGCTTCCCGGTTGGTTATGCTGGATCACGCCGAATTCAATCTTTACAACATCGAACAGGAACTCCGGGAGGGAGCCGGAGCCATGGCTGTGGATTCCTGCGTCCCTCTGCTTGGCGATGTGCGCGATACGGCACGTATGCGTTGGGTTTTCGAGGCATATCGACCGCAGGTGGTGTTTCATGCCGCCGCCTACAAGCATGTTCCTCTGGTTGAGGAAAATGCGGCTGAAGGTGCACGGACCAATCTTATGGGAACCGCACAGGTGGCCGATCTGGCCGTTGAATATGGTGTTGGCAAAATGGTGCTGGTATCTACCGACAAAGCAGTGAATCCGGCCAATGTGATGGGCGCAACCAAACGGGCAGCCGAGATTTATTGCCAGAACCTGGCCGAGCGCAGTCCCGAGACGGCCTTCATCACCACGCGCTTTGGCAACGTACTTGGCTCTGCCGGCAGCGTTGTGCCCAAGTTCCGCAAACAGATCGCCGAGGGTGGTCCGGTGACAGTGACGCATCCGGATATGACACGCTATTTTATGACCATTCCCGAGGCTGTCAGCCTTATTTTACAGGCCGGTGCCATGGGGCAGGGTGGGGAGATATTTGTCTTGGATATGGGCGAGCCGGTTCGTATTGTCGATCTGGCCGAGCAGATGATTCGTCTTTCCGGCTATGAGGCCGGCGTGGACATAGCGATCCAGTTTACCGGCCTAAGGCCGGGAGAAAAAATGTATGAGGAGCTGTTTCACGATGCAGAGCCTCTGCAGCCGACCGGCCATGCCAAGATCATGCTGGCCCATTCCCGGCATGTTAAGTGGGATGAATTTACCCGCAACCTCGACCTGCTAGGTGAGGCTTGCACAAAGCGTGAGCTTGGCGAAGTTCGCCGGCTGCTTAAGGTTCTTGTGCCGGAATACCAACCGGATGAGTCTTTTTCACCCAGCAAGCACTGAACTCCACTATTGCCCCCATGACACCCGGCGATAGTTCTGTATCCATGACAACCACGGTTGAGGTGGCGGTGTTCTCACCGATGCGCGGTCTGTTCACTTACCTTTGGCCGGAATCGCTGAGTGAGCCTGAGACTGGTTTGCGTGTTCGCGTTCCCTTCGGGCGCAGTGTACGCAGCGGATTGGTTGTGGGCGTAGCAGAAGGGGCAGGGCGGGAAGGCCTGAAGGCAGTGATGGATCGCCTTGATGTGCACCCACTGTATAGTCCAGCCCGGGTTCGCTGGCTGGAACGTGCCGCCCGTTACTACGCTGCAGCACCCGGTGAGATGGGGGAGACAGCCATGGGCTGGGCAGCCCATGATGACAAGCGCAGTTGGCGCATAACCGATGCAACTAGGCTGAGTAATTTTGACGCAGCGCTGACAGAGGTATTTGGCAAGCGCAAGAAACTGTCGGCTGGTTCTCTGCGGCGCAAACTTCCCCACGAAGGTTTTTTTCATCGTCTTGCTATGGCCGCCGAGAAAGGTCTGCTTGAGGAAGTCACGCAGCAAGTCGCCGCCAGTGAAGATATGGCAGATGGGAATGCGATATCCGAAGCGATTCCCGAGCATTTGAATCCAGCGCAGCAACTGGCACTGGATGCCATCCTCGCAGCGCAGGGATTTGCCCCATTCCTTCTTTTCGGCTGTACCGGATCGGGCAAGACCGAGGTTTATCTGCGCGCAGCCGCTAAGCGCATTGCAGCCGGCGGGCGGGTGTTGATCCTGGTGCCGGAGATCGGCCTTACTCCGCAGTGGCTGGCCCGCCTGCGTGCCCGATTTACGCGCGTTGCCGTATGGCATTCCGGGCTGTCCGATATTGAACGTCTGGCCATGCGCCGTGAGTTGAATGAGGCCCAGGTTCTGGTCGGCACCCGCTCCGCCCTTTTTCTGCCCCTTCCCGATTTAGCCATGATTGTCGTCGACGAAGAGCACGACACCTCATTCAAACAGCAGGAGGGTGTGCACTATCACGCCCGCGATCTGGCTGTGCTGCTGGCGCAGGAGTGTGCCGTTCCCGTGGTGCTGGGCAGTGCCACGCCGAGTATGGAAAGCTGGCAGCGCGCTGCAGAAGGGCGCTACACCCTGCTTGAATTGCCCGAACGTATCAGTCCGCATCCGGCACCTGTGATCGAGCAGGTGGACATGCGCGGCGTGGAAGATCCGCTCTCCGAAAAACTACTCAAAGCCTTGGCCTTGGTGCACGAGAAGGGTCAGCAATCATTGCTCTACCTGAACAGGCGAGGGTATGCGCCGGCGCTGATGTGTGGTGCCTGCGGAGATGTGCCCGAATGCCCGGCCTGCTCCCTGCGCCTGACCCTGCATCGCAAGCGCCGTCAATTGCGTTGCCATGCCTGCGGTTTCCTGCGCCCCGTGCCTAATGTTTGCGAAGCCTGCGGTGAGGATGCCTTGCTACCCATGGGCGAGGGCACGGAGAAGGTCGAAGAACAGTTGCAGGAAGCCCTGCCGCAGCTCAAATTCGCCCGGCTTGATCGTGACACGGTGCGCGGTGCGGGTCAGTTGGTTAAGCGGCTGGATGATTTTGCGACCGGCAGACTGGATTGCCTGATCGGCACACAGATGCTGGTTAAGGGCCATCATTTCCCCAATGTCACACTGGTTGGTGTGGTTAATGCCGATCTCGGCCTGTCGCTTCCCGACTTTCGGGCCGGCGAACGCTGGTGGCAGCAGCTTACTCAGGTGGTCGGGCGTACCGGCCGCGGCGAGTTTGCCGGGCGGGTGGTGGTGCAGACGCGCAATCCGGGTGCGATATGGCTGGAGCGCATTGGTGATGAACAGGCGCGGCAGACCCTGAATGATGAACTGGAATTGCGTCGTGCCCTGCAATATCCGCCTTTTGCCCGTTGGGTTCGGCTGACGGTGTCGGCAGTGCGTGCCGATGCTGCGCGCGAGGCCGGGGAAATGCTTGCCGCCCAATGCCGCCGCCTTCCGGAAGAGGTGCGTTGTGCCGGCCCCATGCCCTGTGCCATCGAACGACTGGCCGGGCGTTATCGCTTTGAACTGGTACTGCGTGATGCCTCAGGCAAACACCTGCCCTGGCAATTGGCCCCTTTACTCTCAGAAGTAAAACTCCCCTCAAGCGTGCGTCTCAAGGTGGATGTCGATCCGCTGGATATGATGTAGGAAGGTGATGCTACTTGCTTGATTTATGAGAGGTGTGCATGACAATCAAACCTATCGGCGTTATCGTAAACATCATACTTGATCGCAGCCAACAATGAAGGAGATTTCAAATGAAATCACACATCTGTGCATTGATGTTGATCGGCATACTTGGTGTTACTCCACTCTGCTATGGCCAAACGGAAAACGCCAACACTTCAATAGAAGAGGTTAAGAAAGAAAGTCAGGATTTGCTCCAAACCATCGGCTCATATACTGCCGATAAAAGAGATGAGGCAGTTCAAAAAGCAAAAGAGGGGCTGAATAAACTTGATAAACATATCTATGCGCTAGAGGCGAGGATTGACAAAAACTGGGACAAAATGAACGAGGCCTCGCGCAAGGAAGCTCATGAGAACCTTAGGGCCCTTCGCAAGCAACGGAACCAAGTTGCCGAATGGTATGGCAGCATGAAAACCAGTTCAGCCGATGCGTGGGATCACATGAAAAAAGGGTTCTCTGATGCATATAAGGCCGTTGAGGATGCTTGGGAAAAGGCCGAAAAAGAATTCAGCCCCAAAGAATAAACTGGCCTAACAACAGCTTTAACTCGGGCTGCCCATCCCGGCGCTTCGCTTGCTTCGGTGCGTCGCCAGGGCGATCACGACTATGCTAAACAGCCGAACGCATGCTGGAACTCGCCAGCGAGCAGTCCGGATTTCCGGGTTTTGAATCGGCAAGACAGGAGATCAGCATTTCGGTCTCCTATTGGGATTCGCTGGAGTCCATCAAGGCTTGGAAAGCGCATGCGGGGCATCGGCTGGCGCAAGCTCAGGCACAAGCGTGGTACAGCAGTTTCCGGGTTCGCATCTGCCGGTTCGGGCGTGAATACGGCTTCTGACCTTCTTCTGGTGAAAAGGCTCAATGTGAGGCTGTCTGCTGGATATGATATGAGCGGTAAAGCGGCAGGGGGGCATTCATGAGTACGACGATCATCGGGCCAGATGGCAAGGCGCGCTGCGGCTGGTGCGCGGCCGCACCGGAGTTTTTCGACTATCACGACAGGGAATGGGGTTTCCCGGTGAGCGACGATCAGCGGTTGTTCGAAAAATTATGCCTGGAGGGTTTCCAGTCGGGTCTGAGCTGGCGCACCATTCTGGCCAAGCGCGAGAATTTCCGTGCCGCGTTCTGCAACTTCAACTTCGAGAGAATCGCAAGCTTTGGCGAAAGCGATGTGCAGCGGCTGCTGGGCGATGCGGGAATCGTGCGCCATCGCGGAAAAATCGAGGCAGTCATCAATAATGGCCAAAGAGCCTGCGAAATGGTCAAGCAGGAAGGCTCACTGGCTACCTTCATCTGGCGCTATGAGCCTGAGCATCCGGCCGAGCCGCAAACCGTATCAACCTCACCAGAGTCGATTGCACTCTCCAAAGAGCTGAAAAAGCGAGGCTGGAAATTTGTTGGGCCGACCACGGCCTATGCCTTCATGCAAGCCATGGGCTTGATCAACGATCATGTGAAAGATTGCGCCATCAGGGCTGAAGTCGAATTGGCTCGCAGGGATTTCGCACGACCGGGCCGGTGATTAGTCTCATCATGACCTGCACCGATAAAGGTACGCCACCCCTCGCTTCACACTTGAACCCTTGCCGCTATGATTGGCAACTATGGCCATCCGTGAAATCCTGACCTATCCCGATCCCGCCCTGCGCGTAGTGGCCGAAGTTGTGCAGGATGTGCACAGCGAGGAAGTCCGTCAGCTGGTCCAGGACCTTGCCGATTCGATGTATGACGCCCCCGGTGTTGGTCTTGCAGCACCGCAGATCGGTGTGGCCCTGCGTGTTGCCGTGACCGATACCCGCTGGCGCGAAGAGGATGGTGTGCGCGATCTCAAGGTGTGGATTAATCCGCTAATAAGTCGCCGCGCCGGTGAAGTGATATACGAGGAAGGTTGTCTTTCCGTTCCCGGCATCTACAAGGACATCAAGCGTGCCGCCGAAATTACCCTGAGCTGGCAGGACCTTGAGGGTAACAAGCATACGGCAGATTTCGAGGGCTTTCAGGCTGTTGCCCTGCAACACGAATTCGATCATCTCGATGGGAAGCTGTTTATCGACCTCTTACCGCCAATCAGTCAAAAACTCCTCAAGAAGCGCTTGCACAAGCTCAAGAAACAGCAGATGGAGGGCTGAGGCCCATGCGTCTTGTGTTTGCAGGTACGCCTGCATTTTCTGTTCCATGCCTTGAAGCCCTGCTGAAGGTTCCGGATACCGATGTGGTTGGCGTGGTGTCGCAGCCCGACCGGCCGGCAGGGCGCGGCATGCGCCTGACCCCGAGTCCGGTGAAGCAGGCAGCCCTTGATGCCACTTGTGATGTGATTACTCCGCAAAAATTACGTGGCGATGTCGAGGCCTTGAGCTGGCTGAAAGAAAGACAACCGGATGTGCTGGTGGTGGTGGCTTTCGGCATGATGCTGCCGGTGGAGTGGCTGGAAGCTCCGCGTATTGCGCCGCTGAATGTGCATGCCTCGCTCCTGCCCAGATGGAGGGGTGCTGCGCCGATTGAGCGCGCGCTCTTGGCCGGTGATGCCGAAACCGGTGTGTGCATCATGCATATGGAACAGGGGCTTGATACCGGCGGGGTGTATGCCGTGCGCAGCCTGCCCATCGGGCCTTCGACAACCGGCGCATCTCTGTGGGCGGAGCTGTCGCAGATGGGGGCGGAGCTGCTTGTCGAAAGCCTGCCGGGAATTGCGAGTGGAGCATTACAGCCTGTGCCTCAGGATGAAACGCAGACTACCTATGCCGCCAAGCTGACGAATGAAGAGCGCGTCATCGACTGGACGGCTGATGCCTCGCAAGTGGATCGGCAAGTTCGCTGTTTCTCGCCCCGACCTGGGGCTCGAACGATGCTTGATGGCAAGTGGTTGAAGGTATTGCGTGGTGAGGCCTGCCGTGGGCACACAACCTTGCCCCCCGGAAGTGTGGCCTCGAGCGAGCTCAGTGTCGCCTGCGGCAATGGTACGATATTTCGCCTGCTGGAGGTGCAGCCGGAGGGTAAAAAAGCCATGCCTGCAGCTGATTTCCTGCGCGGCAGGCCACTGGCCAAAGGTGATGCCCTTGGCAGTTGATATGCTGATCCATGTTCTGCCGCCGGCTGTTGCCAACCGCATTGCCGCTGGCGAGGTGGTCGAGCGTCCTGCATCCATTGTTAAGGAATTGGTCGAGAACAGCCTTGATGCCGGCGCCTCCCGTATCCGGGTGCGCATCGAGCAGGCCGGGCGGCGGCTGATTGAGGTGGAGGACGATGGTTGCGGCATGGGAGAAGAGGATGCGCTGCTATCGCTCAAGCGCCATGCGACCAGCAAAATTTCCAACGCCGAGGACCTGTTTGCCATCGCCAGCCACGGCTTTCGCGGTGAGGCGCTGCCTTCCATTGTGTCGGTCTGCCGTTTCGAGATGTTGACGGCACTGCTTGGCGCAAATGCCGGAGTGAGCATCACCTGCGAAGGTGGCGCTGAAGCGCAATCGGCTCCGACAGCACCCAGGCGCGGCACACGCATCCGGGTGCGCGACCTGTTTTTCAACACACCGGCGCGGCAGCGCTTCCTGCGCACCGAGCGTACCGAGGAAGCTGTCATCGTTGAGGTGATGCGAGCCCTAGCCCTGGCCAATCCGGCAGTGGGCTTTCGCCTGGATTGCGATGGACGCAAGCGGCTGGATGCGCCCGCCGCACAGTCACGCGATGACCGTATCGCCAGCATTC
>CAZQTO010000066.1:0-12496 GCA_964596375.1 uncultured Zetaproteobacteria bacterium
AACGCAAGAATCAGAAGGTTCTGGAGGAGGCTCCAAGTTCTTTTGTGGATGAAAAAACTCGCAAGGCCATCTGCGATGCAGGCGTAGCTGCAGCGGCAGCAGTCAACTATGTCGGTGCCGGGACCATCGAGTTCCTGATGAATCCCGACAAGTCATTCTACTTCATCGAAATGAATACACGTATTCAGGTGGAGCATCCGGTAACCGAATGGATTACCGGTGTCGATCTTGTCGAATGGCAGATTCGCGTGGCTGCAGGTGAAAAGCTCGCCTTCGCCCAAAAAGACATCAAGATGAAGGGGCACGCCATCGAATGCCGCATCAATGCCGAGCATCCGTTCAAATTCACCCCGTCTCCGGGAACCATCTCGCTGTATCACGCACCCGGCGGTCGCAGCGTGCGCATCGATTCAGCAATCTATTCCGGTTATACGATCCCGCCTTACTACGATTCAATGATCGGCAAGATCATCACTCATGCTCGCGACAGGCAGAAATGCATTCGCCGCATGCAGCGCGCCATTGATGAGCTGGCTATTATCGGCATCACGACCAACCAGGAACTGCACCGACGCCTGCTGGCCAATCCCGGCTTTCAGAAGGGTGATTTCAACATCCATTTCCTCGAACGCTGGCTCAAGGAAATGCACGCTTGAAGCTATCGATGACTGGATCGATAAATCCCTAGCCCCTCTTCGGAGGGGCCGACTCAGGCACGCCGACGTTGACGAACAGCTGAAGCCAGCTCCTCAAGAACGGCTCTGGTATCCTCCCAGCCGATACAGGCATCGGTAACACTCTGACCGAAAACCAGTTCGCGCCCGGGAACCACATCCTGCCGCCCTTCCTTCAGGTGGCTTTCTATCATCACGCCGGTAATGGCATGGTTGCCCAGAGCGATCTGCCCGGCCACATCATGGCCGACAACAATCTGCCGCTCGAACTTCTTGCTGCTGTTGGCATGCGAGAAATCAATCATCAGGCGAGCCGGCAACCCGGCGGACTGCAACTCATCGCACGCCTGCTGCACACTGGCGGCATCATAGTTGGGCTGACTTCCGCCGCGCAGGATGACATGGCAATCCTTGTTTCCGGACGTGGAAAAAATGGCCGACCGACCCTGCTTGGTCAGTGACATGAAATGATGCGGATGCGATGCCGCACGCAGCGCGTCGAGAGCGACCTGCAGGCCGCCATCGGTAGCATTCTTGAATCCAACAGGGCAGGACAGGCCGCTGGCCAGCTCGCGATGTGACTGGGACTCAGTGGTACGGGCGCCAATCGCACCCCAACTGATCAGATCGGCCACGTACTGCGGGCTGATAAGATCGAGAAATTCCGTGCCGGCGGGTACACCCATCTCATTAATGTCGAGCAATAGCTGCCGAGCGAGCTTAAGGCCTTTATTGATATGAAACGTTCCGTCCAGATTGGGATCGTTGATCAAGCCCTTCCAGCCAACGGTTGTGCGCGGCTTCTCAAAATAGGTGCGCATAATGATGAGCAGGTCATCGCCCAATTCAGCACGGGCAGCCTTCAGATGACCGGCATATTCGCGCGCGGCATCCGGGTTATGGATCGAACAGGGGCCGACCACGACCAACAGACGATCATCCTCGCCCTGCAGAATGGCATGGATAGCCTGCCGTGCCTCAAAGGTAGTCTTAGCCGCCACCTCGGTGATCGGATGCTCGCTATGCAGCTGCTCCGGAGGAACCACCTCATGTACGCCAGTAATGCGTAAATCATCGGTTTCGTATGTCTGTTGTGTCGTCATCATTTGCCTCGGGCGCGCAACTATACGCATCCGACAACGATTTTCGAGTATTTGAATGACGCTTTCGAACGACGGAGCCTTTTCGACAACAACCACCCCTCCGGCAAACGGCAATCGCCCGGAGCCTGCATCCCGTAGCCAACCATCAGGGCCTGCAATTTAGCGCTGAAAGCAGGCTGCGATGATTGTCTACGTGCACGCGACTCCACGCAGCATAGGGCATGGCAAAACGACGGGTGGTCGGCAGATCCGCTCCGAGCACATGAGCGAGAATGACCCTCAGGGTTCCTGAATGCCCCAGCAATAGAATATGTTGTCCTGCATGCCTGCCAAGCAGTGCATCCCAGGCACGCACCACCCTGGTGGCAAAATCCTCGATGCGCTCGGCACCGGGAATCTGCATACCGACCGGATTCTCTCTCCAACGGGGTAACATGCCGGGAAAGCCTTGCTCAATCTCATCGGCGCTCAAGCTCTCCCACTCGCCATAAAACATCTCCCTGAAATCATCCACGACCTCGCAGGCAATGCCCGCCTGCGCGGCCCAGTCTTCTGCCGGCTTGCGGCAGCGACCAAGCGGAGACGTTACAATAACCCCCACCTGTGCATTCAGCTTCGCCCAAACTGCATCCATATCGGCACGGCCTGCAGTCGTCAAATCTGCCTCAATACTGCCGCGATAGCGTAAGCCACCCACCAGCGCGCCATGGCGCAATAGCTCAATCGTTGTTCCTGACATATCAGCCCGTTACTCCTTGGGGTTTTTCGCCGGCTGCAAATGCGCTAACGTGTGTGCATCATGCACCCCCGAGGTTCCCATGCAAGATTTTGACCCGACCGACCCGAATCCAACCCGAGCTGATTCCGTTGCTGCCATGGAACATGTGCGCGCCCTGCTCACCCATATCGGCGAAGACCCGACACGCGAGGGCTTGGTGGAAACACCCAAGCGCGTGATTGCCGCTTTCGAGGAATATTTCTCCGGCTACAGCGAAGACCCTCGCGAGCATCTGCAGAAAACCTTCGAAGAGGTCGAGGGCTACGATGAAATGGTGCTGGTCTCCGATATCGATGTGCACAGCCACTGCGAACATCATATGGCGCCATTTGTCGGCAAGGCGCATGTTGCCTACATTCCCGATGGCCGTGTGGTTGGCCTGTCCAAGCTGGCTCGCGTGGTTGATGTCTATGCCCGCCGCTTGCAGGTGCAGGAAAAGCTGACCATGCAGATCGCACAGGCCATTGAAGAGGTGCTGCAACCCAAGGGTGTAGCCGTCATCATCCAGTGCCGTCATTTCTGCATGTGCCATCGCGGCGTGCGCAAGCCCTATGCCTGGACCACAACCTCCAAGCTATCCGGAGCCTTTCGCAACAACCCGTCTTCCCGCCTTGAACTCTTCAAACTCATCAGCATGGATAAGGACTGAACCCATGGCCAAAGAAACACCTGTCGGCATTCTGTTAACCAATCTCGGCACGCCCGATACACCCAACTGCCCCGGCCTGCGCCGTTATCTGGGCGAATTCCTGTGGGATCGCCGGGTGGTGGATGTGCCGCGTCCGATATGGTGGCTGATTCTCAATCTTATTATCGTGAACTTCCGCTCACCGCGCTCTGCCGCCCTGTACCGCAAGGTCTGGACAGAAGAAGGTTCTCCGCTGCTGGCTATCGGACGCAGGCAGCAGAAGGCCTTGCAGATGACATTGGATGCCTCGCATCCGGGTGGTTTCAAGATTGAACTGGCCATGCGCTACGGCAACCCGTCGATTGCCGCCGGCATGCAGGCGCTGGAGAAGGCAGGCTGCAACCGCGTGCTGGTGCTTCCGCTGTATCCACAATACTCGTCAAGCACCACTGCCTCCACCTTCGATGCTGTTGCCGAGACGTTTAAGACAGGGCGCAATATGCCGGAGCTGCGCTTTGTGCGGCAGTACTATCAGGATCCGGCCTATATCAAGGCGCTGGCCGCCAGCATCCGCGAAGACATCATCGAAAATGGGCAGCCGGATAAATTGCTGTTTTCCTTCCATGGCATTCCGCAGCGTTATCACGCCACGGGCGATCCGTATCCCGACGAGTGCCATGCCACAGCAACACTGCTTGCGGACGAACTGAACATCCCCGATGACGCCTGGATGCTCACCTTCCAGTCACGCTTCGGACGCGAACCGTGGATGCAACCGTATACCGACAAAACACTGGAAGCCCTGCCTGACGAGGGCGTGAAAAGCGTGGCCATTGCATGCCCGGGATTCAGCGCCGACTGTCTGGAAACGCTGGAAGAGATCGCCATGGAAAACAGGCATGTTTTCACTGAGCACGGAGGCAAGTCCTATCGTTACATTCCGGCCCTGAACGATCGCGATGATCACATTCAGGCGCTGGCCGGTATCGTCCGGCATCATTGCCAGGGCTGGCTCAGCAACTCATAAAAAAGGAATTTAAACTTCTGGTTTTGGGTCCCGATTGTAGCTGTGCCGGGACATGTGCTTGTGAAACGGAAACTGCGCAAAAATTTGCGCCCGTTTCGTAAGTGCATGGCACGGAGTTTTCACAGCTACGCCGGGCGCTTTTGATTCGGACCATCCATAGTCCTCAGGGCTACGCCCCGCCCTTTGGGCGCCCAATTCAGCAAGCCTGCCGAATTGTCTTGGTTCGTTCTTTGTGCGCACAAAGAACGAACGAAATCCCTTACCTCAAAGCCCCTCTGGGTAGCCGTCAGGCCGATTCGCGCAGGTAGCGCGGTGGTTTCAATCCGGCCTTTCGTTTCTCCTCGAGCTTGGCATGCCTCTGCGCTTCGATATTCATCCCGATGTGCTCGCGGTGGTGGGCCTCGGCCAGTTCCGTCTGCCTCTGCCGCTCGCGCAGCCGGGATTTTTTCTCCTCGGTCAGCTCACTAATACAGTGCGGACAGCTCACGCCTTCCTCATACTCCGGCACCTGTCGCTCGGCAGCAGTCAGCGGAAAACGGCAGCCGCGACACATGGTGTAATCGCCCGGAATCAAACCGTGGCCCACACTCACCCGCTCATCAAACACAAAGCATTCACCTTCCCACATGCTTTCCTCAGCTGGCACCAGTTCCAGATATTTGAGGATGCCTCCCTTGAGGTGATACACCGAATCAAACCCGTGCTGCAGCATGTAGGCGGAGGCTTTTTCGCAGCGAATACCGCCGGTGCAAAACATCGCCACGCGTTTGTGTTGTTCGGGATTGTAATGGCTCTGCACAAACTCAGGGAATTCGCGGAACGTCTTGGTGTCGGGATTCACCGCACCCTTGAAGGTGCCAACCTCGTATTCGTAATCGTTGCGTGTATCCAGCAACAGCACTTCGGGATCTGAAATCAGTGCATTCCAGTCCTGTGGCTCGATGTATTGCCCGACACACACATTCGGATCGGCCTCGGGAGCACCGAGGGTGACAATCTCCTTCTTCAGTTTCACCTTCATGCGATAAAACGGCATGGCATCAGTGAACGATTCCTTGTGCTCCAGCTGCGCCAGCCGGGCATCGGCATGCAGGTGGGCAAGCAATGCATCAATACCCTCGCGGCTTCCGGCCACCGTGCCATTAATCCCCTCAGCCGCCAGCAGCAGGGAGCCCTTGATCCCCGCCGCATCGCACACGCCCTGAATGATTCCGCGCATGTCACGGAAATTCTCCAGCCTGGCAAAATGATAAAGTGCTGCGACAACAATTTGACTACCCATTCGTAATGCTCCGTTAACCCTTATTTCGCAAGGGGCGGAATCATGCCAAAAGCAACAGGCTTTCACCACACAGCGTACGAGATAAGGCGACATCCCATCCGGATGCTGAAAAAGTGCGCAATATAGCCTGTAATCATCGCTCCGGGGGTTTTGCCTCCCTTGAGCTTTCCTGTTTTCGACTTTCTCTGCGAAAATCCAGATCCGGTCTTTCTCCGCAAGGTCCTCAAATGGCACTGAAATTGCTGCCCTGCTACGCACAACCAACTTCGCAACACTGAACAGCCGGCGCACAGGAGGTGCGATGTCCACACCCGTAAGCAAACTGCCATCGCACACGACAGATGCTTTCCCTCAATTGAATGATGTGCCCGGCGGGGCATTTGCGCGCATCCTGTTGCAGGAAAACATCATCGGTGAGCGCGAACTGGACAAGGCCTGCCGGGTCCAGAAACGCCTCGGCGACAATAAACTTCTGTCATCCATTTTACTTGAACTGAATCTGATCAGCGAAGATGACCACCGGCGACTTCTGCGCAAGCACGGCAGGAACTTCCGCTTCGGCGATCTGCAATGCGAAATGGGCCACATCACCCTGGAACAGCTGCGCAAAGCCATCGCCATCATGAAGCAGAAACCAGGCAAACGCATTGGCGAGATACTTCTGGCGTGCGAGTTCATCAACGAACGGGAGCTGGCGCAGGCGCTTTCCGATCAGCTCGGCCTGCCGCTGATGCATATCGATCTGGAAATGGTTAATCCGGAAGTGGTGAAGAAACTTGGTAACTCTTTCCTGAAAAAAAACCTGATTATCCCTTACGAGGAAAGCGGGGGCGCCGTTTCCGTCATCTGCTCCGACCCGCTGAACAGCGCGGCCATCCGCGAAATTGAGGAGCGCACGGAAAAGAAAGCGGTGATCGCCATCGGCGTGCGCTCGGTGATCGAAACCCTGATTAACCGCTTGGCACAGGGTGCCGCATCGCGCACTACGAGTGACAATCATGACAGTGTTTTGGACATCGTGGATGCAATCTTTCTCTCCGCCATCCGCAACCGGGCAAGTGACATCCACATCGAACCACTTTCCGACAGGGTCCGGGTTCGCCTGCGCATGGATGGCGTCCTGATTCACCATACCGACATGCATCCCGATCTTGCCCATCGCGTGACCTCGGCCATCAAGGTGATGGCCGAAATGGATATCGCTGATACCCGCCGACATCAGGACGGGCGCATGTATCGCGAGATCGGTCATGTACATGTCGATTTCCGTGTTTCCACCTATGTGACCCTGTATGGCGAGAATCTGGTGATGCGTATTTTGCGCCGCGACGGCGGCCTGAAATCTCTGGAACAGCTGCAAATGAACAAGGCCATGCTGAACCGCTTCAAACACGAAGCGCTGGATGTGCCCACCGGAGTCATCATCATCACCGGCCCCACCGGCAGCGGAAAAACCACCACGCTGTATGCCGGTGTCGACTATCTCAATCAACCCAACACCAAGATCATCACCCTCGAAGATCCTGTGGAGTTTGCCATCGATGGCATCATGCAGTGTTCAGTGGATGTGAAAGCCGGGCGGGACTTCCCCGCCTCACTCAAGGCTGTGATGCGGCAGGACCCGGACATCATCGTGTTGGGCGAGATTCGCGACAAACTCTCCGCAGAAGTATCGGTGCAGGCCGCACTCACCGGCCACAAGGTGCTAACGACCTTCCATACCGAGGATACCATTGGCGGCCTGCTTCGCCTCATCGACATGGGTATCGAAACCTTCCTGATTTCCTCCACGGTGGTCAGCATTCTGGCCCAGCGTCTGGCGCGCACCATTTGCCCGGACTGCCGTCAGGCCTACCTGCCGGATCCGCGTATCGCCCGCATGATCGGGCTGGATAAAGAGACCCTGAGCAACCACACCTTCCATCGCGGCGTCGGCTGCGCCAGCTGCAACGGCACCGGCTATTTTGGTCGAACCGCACTATTCGAGCTGCTCGTGCTCAACGATCCGGTGCGAGAGGCTATTCTGGAGCGCAAAACCTCGCACGAGGTGCGCGATATAAGCTGCGACACAACCAAACTGCTGTCGCTGATGGAAAATGGTATGTACAAGGTGATGGGGGGCTTAACTACCGTGGAAGAGGTGTATCGCATCACGCCGCGTTCGAATTCAAACCGAACGGTCAGCGAAGTTGTCCGGCTTATTGAGGAAGATGAATCATGAGCATGTCCCATGAAGAACTGGCTCAGGATATCAGGAAGAAGCTGAACGGGAATAATACCAAACTCCCCTCGCTACCCGATACTGTTATCAAGATACAGCAACTGATGGCCAGCGAAGATTATTCAATCGCCGAAATATCGAACATCCTGTCCCAGGACAGTGCTTTTGCCACGATAGTGATGCGTCTGGCTAACAGCACTCACTTCAACAGCACCGGACGCGAAATTCGCAGCATGAATATGGCCATCCAGCGCATCGGTACCACCTCCATATTGAAGCTGCTGATCAGTGTGGCCAGCCGAATGCTTTTCAATGTCAGCCAGCCCGAACTGCGCAAAATCATCAAGAACAACCAGGAACGTTCGCTTCTTGCAGCGGCTGCTGCAGAGCAGGTCGCACATGTCACGAAGGCGACCAATTCATCCGACACATTCATGGCCGCCTTGTTGCATGATCAGGGAAACGATGTGCTGGTAGTGATTGCCGCCGATGAATTACAGAAGTCCCCCTCTGCGGAGCGCGAAGAACTCATCGCCATGTTTCACCGCGAAATGGGTGCGCGCCTGCTGCATAAGTGGGAACTGCCGGAAGAGTTTGTGCTTGTGGCGCAGCATCATGGGATTGAATCGCCGGACCGACCACGATTGAGTATGCTCGACTGCGTTGATGTCGCCGATGCCATTGTGAACAGCTTTGAAAATGAATCAGATGTTGGCATAATCGAACACCCTGCTGCACAGCGGCTGCGGCTGAGCCAGGCCCAGTTGACCGGCATTGCCATCGAGGTCGAAGACCAGATCGAAGCCTTGCGGCAAGCCTTTGCCGCATGAGGTTGTGAGATGAGTCTAAGTTCAGAAGAAATCGCCGCCCGAATTCGACAGAAATTCAATGCCGGAGAGGCCCGCCTGCCTGTATTGCCGGATGCAGTGTTCAAGGTGCGCAACATCATCGCCGACGACAGCAAGGGAAGCATCGACATCGCTCGGGCTATCGCCGAGAACCCTGCATTCTCCGCCGCCGTGTTGCGCATCGCCAATAGCGCCCGATTCAATCCCTCGCGCCACGAGATACGCAATCTTCCCATGGCCATTCAGCGCATCGGCTCCCGTCAGGTACTGCAATTATTGCTGGCGATTAGCAGTCGCCTGTATATGCAGGTGAAACAGCCCGAATTGCAGGATGCCATCCGCCGAAATTTCAACCATTCGCTGGCCGTCGCCGTCGCCGCCCAGCATCTGGCCCAGATGATTCCGCAGGTTTCCCCGGAAGATGCTTTTATCACCGGCTTGTTGCACAAAATCGGCGTGCCGACTGTCATCTGTGCGGTACCCGACGAGATGATGGCCTGCGATGCGGGCCGCCGCATTGAGATATTGCAGAAGCTGCACCGCGAAATGGGCGCGCGCCTGTTCCACTATTGGAATCTTCCCGACATCTTCACCAAGGTCATCCTGCATCAAGGCGTCGAATCGGATGATCGGCCACGCGATAAGCTGATCGATTTTGTCGATGCCGGTAGCTATATCACCCAGCATCTGGGCCATGAGCCGCTGCTTGATCACGCGCCTGAGCATGTCGATCCGCTGCAATGCCTTGCCATCAAGCGCCTGGGAGTCAGCGAATCGCATGTCGCGGCCATCGAAATCGAACTGGACGACAGTCTCGAGGAAATGCAGCGGGCCTTTAACGGCGGTTGAAACACGCAGACAACAACTGCCGCAAAGGAGAACAGGAATGAGATCATGGATAGCCGCAGCAATGCGCGGCCAAAAGGGGAGCGCTGCGCATCAGCCTTTCGACCTCCCGCTGGGCGAGGGGGAAGGTATGGCAGCTCCCTGCATCAGGCCCATGCCAGCCAGCAAGGAAACCCTTGAGCGCCTGCATCAAAGCATTGCCACGATGCCAAAGCCATCATGGGTCTGGCATGAAATACAGGCAGCTTTTGCCGAACACGCATCACTGCAGGGCATCGGCCGTATCATCGCCCAGGACACAGCTCTCTCCGCAGTAATCATCCGCGCAGCCAATTCGCCCGCCTACGGGCTGCTTAAACCGATTGTTGATGTGGAACGGGCCGTGACCCATCTGGGCAGCAATCTGGTACGCAGCGTTGCTACCCGCCATTGTCTGGATGTCGGCGGATTTCAAAGGCCGGCATTTTTCGACCAGCAGGGACTCTGGCGACATGCCATGGCCGTCTCGGCACTGGCTGAAATTATCGCCAAAGATGTGCCGCGCTGTCATGTAGGTGAAGCCGCAACACTTGGTCTTCTGCACGATTTGGGGAGGATGCTGCTTAACCATGTGCTCAACGCATCCGAGCCCGAGCCCTCCACGGAGCGACTCCATCAGCATGGCTTTCTTCAGTGGGAGTCCGAAGTAGCAGGCTGCTCCCACATCGAAGCCGGTATGATGCTGGCTCAGGCATGGGAGCTTCCCGAACAACTGATGCAGGCCATTCGCCACCATCATGACCCGGCCTTTGACGAGGCAGAAAACGTGCCTGAGGCGGTTCGCAGCGAGGTGTTTGCCGTCTATCTCGCCGACCTGCTGGCCATCCATCTAAAGTTTCCCGGTGGCAACCCCTGCAAGAGCCTGCCGCATGCCTCCTGGGAATATCTACTGCCCAAGACCACGCTAAGCGGACTCAGTGACAATCAGAAGGTGGGCAAAGCCTTATGGCGGGTCTATGCCACGGACATGTAGGCGGTACATCCTGTGACAGATGGATACAGATCAATTTGATCAACAACTGATCTGCTTGATTTGACTATCTGTTGGCGGGATCGATGATGTGCAGCGGAAGATCTTCTTCATCCACCCCACCTTCGGGAATGCATCGCCCCTGCATCGAAACCCCCGCCCGATGCACCGACTCCGCGTCTCCGGTCAGCAGCGGATGCCAGCTGAACAGAGGCTTACCCTCATGTCGCAGGCGGTAGGCGCAGGTATCGGGCAGCCATCCATACTGCTCATCCGTGAAAGCACGGATATTCATGCATTCGGGAACCTGCTTAATCCTTTGCGCATAATTCGTACATCGGCAGGTATCGGCATCGAATAGCCGGCAGGCGACATCGGTATACAGCACCTCGCCGCTGTCCTCATCCTCGAACTTGTGCATGCAACACAGCCCGCATCCGTCACAAAGCTGCTCCCACTCATCATCGCTCAGTTCATCAAGCTTCTTTTCCCGGAAATTCACAGGCCAATCCCGGCGCAGAGAATATGCCTCAGGGGGACCGTGTTCACGGAGACGGTATAGAAGGTCGACAAGGCCTTATTTTCCTGTCTTCATTCATGTGTTGTAGCGCTGATAGAAAGACATCCATAATGGCCTTAACCCTTTGGCAGCATCAGCGGTCTGTTGCGCCGAATCATCTTGCGGATGCTCTTCACATAGACAGCACCGAGTTCCGAGTATGAGATAAGCCCGTTGGCCAGCTGCATGGCATCCAATTTCTGGCCGCTACGACGCAGATGCAGGCGAATGCTGCGTAAACGGCTGTATGCCCGGCCAGTGTTAAGATTATGAATATAGGAGCGCACCGATGCGGCAGCCGAGGCGAAGACCTTTACCTCATGGGCTGCTCCTTCATTACGTCGCGACGGAACCATGCCGCAACCCTCGCTGTAGCACCATTGGCCGAAAAAATTATTGCCCTGCCGGGCAAAACGTGACGTCCCCCAGGCGGATTCATTGGCTGCCTGGGCCAGAGCCAGTGGTACAGGAACTGCATCCACCCTCTTAAGCAAACGCGACCAGAAAGATGCATTTGGCTTGCCCGATAGTGGTACGCGGTACTTCACAGCCAGGGAATGGAGCATCTCCAATTGATCCGGACTGTAGACGGATGTCTGCTGACTCAACTCCAGCACCTTGCTGCGCAAGGCCAGAATGCGCTTGTTTTCAGCCTGCACCACCGGCCGTAACTTGGCGAAAAAGCGCATTTTTTTGGTCTGGACGTCCACCACGCCAATCGGAGCAACAACCTTTTTCTCCGGAACAGCCACCTCGACCGGTCTCTCCATGGCCTTCTCGGCCGGGGCATGCATCGCTGCCTTGGGCGCACAGGCGGACAGGATTACGACCGGGAGCAGGGCAATGGGAAACCGTACTAAAGAAAACAATTGCATAGGCCGCATAGTAGCGGCATTTGCACGCAGCCGCACATGCAGATGGATGTTAATGGGCAAAACGAAGTTGTTTCGCGCCTCGCAGCAGGGTCTGGAAATCGGTGCCGCCAACCCGAATCAGTTCCACATGATCGCCCGCTTCAAAATAGATATCGGGCTCATCGCATAGCCGGGTGTCGAGCACCACCTCGATCTCGTAGGCAACGCCAATGGGAGGAATGGCGCCCGTATCGCAATCAGGAAAAAGTTGGACAATGTCCTCTTCCTTCACCAGTTCAAGATCCCGATCAGACAGCGCATTGAGTGTATCAAGCTCAATATGCAGAGGGGAAGGCAGGACTGCCAGCAGGTATCCAATCCCATCGCGTAAAAGCACACCCTTGGCAAGGCGCAGACCGGAAACATGCGCTACCTGTGCGATTTTTTGACTGGATGTAGAGAAGGGATGTTTAACGGTTTCGTAAGCGATACCGGAACTGTCGAGATAACGCCTGAGTGTATTGGAAATTGCCATGACAATCCTCCTGTATGCACTAGTCCATTATAGCAAAAATTCGCCGCACCTGTTTCGGGCCGGAGAAGACACCCGCTTAAGGATGCTCTGAGAAACTCAGAGTATCCGTGCGGCCCATGGACGGGCCGCCAA
>CAZQTO010000067.1:0-12396 GCA_964596375.1 uncultured Zetaproteobacteria bacterium
TTGCGGCAAGTTGCGCGGAGCCCTCGGCATTAAGCAACAGGGAGTAGTTGCGTCCGGCATAGAAGGAAACAGACGGTGCATTGAGGTTGTAGCTGTAGAAGGGAAGGTCGGCGGGCAGTTCTCGCAGGGCGTCGGCCATGGCCATGCTTGGTGCCTGCATCAGGCGGCTGGCAAAGGGGCCGAGGCCGGAGAGCAGGGAAAATTGCAGCACGAAGCCTGCGACAACCAGGGCAAAGAGCAGTTGCGATGCGATGCGTCGGGTCATCAGCCAGATCAGCGTCGCCAGCAGCACGAGGCCGAAGATGGAGATGGCGGTCGTGGGGGCGATGCCCTGGCTGAGGATGGCAATGGCGCGCGGGTGATGTGTCAGGGTTTGCAGCCAGGGATAGATCAGCGGGAAAGCGATTAGCAGAAGGGCTGCCGGCAACAGCAGCAGCAGGCTTGAGCGGACCATGCGTCTTTCCCTGACCGGGTCGGGATCGGCCTGTACCCAGACGGTGGCGATCAGCATGGCCACGCCTGGATAGATGCAGGAGATATAGTGCGGGAGCTTGGTCTGGGCGATGCTGAACAGGATGATAACCAGCAGCGTCCAGAGGATGCCGAGGCGTACCAGCAGGGTTGGGGTCCCCTCGTTTTGTCGCATGTTCCAGGCTTCCTTGCATACCCAGGGCAGGGTCGTGAGCCAAGGAAGTACCGAGACGACGAAGACCACGAGATAGTAATGCCAGCGGCCACCGTGCCCCTGCATTGGATTGAGCGCCCGGCCGATATTATGCACCCATATGAAATCGTACAGAAAGCCGGGTCCGTTGATGGACAGAATCATGAGATACCACGGCGTGGCGGTAATCAGGAAAATCGGGAGGGCGGTAAGCCAGGGTATGTCTCTGAGCAGGCGGAGCAGATTGCCTGAGAGCAGGCGCTCTGCCACGATAATCATGATTGGAACGACAGCCCCGACAGGCCCCTTGATGCTGACAGCGGCACCCATCATGGCAGCGCACCACAGTGCATGCCTGCGCTCGCCTTTTGTTACCCACAGGGAAAAGTTGAGCAGGCAAGCGGCGATGAAGAAGTTGAGCACGGCATCGAGGATGGCAGCATGCGCCAGAAAGCCGACCTCCAGCATGCTCAGGAAAATGGCTGCTGCGGCGAACCCGAGTCTGCGGCTGTGCAGGCGGGTGCCAAAATGCAACAAGAGCAGGGCGGTGGCGAAGCTGAACAGGGCCGAAGGCAGGCGCGCAGCGAAGGCATTTTCACCGAAGACGCTGAAACAAAGGTCCATCATATAGTAGGTGAAAGGCGGTTTTTCGAAGAACTGCATGCCATTGGCCGTTGGCACGATCCATTCGCCCTGGCGCATCATGTCGATGGCGGTTTGCGCGTAGATGGTTTCGTCGTAGTCGAAAAGAGGCGCAAGGCCGAGCGTGCCCAGTGTCAGGATGCCCCAAGCCAGAAGCAGCCCCCAAAGTATGAAGGACGGAAGGCGATCAGGCGATGGCAGCATGTAGCCAACTCTGCCCGACAGTCAGGTGGCGTTCAAACACTTGGAGCCGTATTCAAAGCACCCGATTTTAGGCTTCGGACAATATGGAAGAAGTGATACTCGTTTGAGTTAAGCGTTGTTGAAGGCGTCAAAGTTTGTGGGCTTCGAACCAGCTTGGTCCGATGCCGATATCGACAGTCAGCGGGACACTGAGGCTTGCAGCCGATTCCATGTCCTGACGCATGATCTCCGACACGGCGTCTGCCTGAGTTGCGGGGCATTCAACGACCAGTTCATCATGCACCTGCAAGGTCATGCGCGCTTCGGGGGCATCCTGTTTCAGACGGGTATGCAGGCGAATCATGGCGACTTTAATAATGTCGGCAGCCGAGCCTTGCAAAGGCGCGTTGATGGCCGTGCGTTCGGCATATTGCCTTCGCATGCCATTCTTGTCGTTGATCTCCGGCAGCATCACGCGGTGGCCGAGCAGGGTTTCCACGTAGCCCTTTTCACGTGCGGCCTCGAGGGTGGCATCCATGAAATCGCGCACCTTCGGATATTGCGCGAAATAACCGTTAATGAATTCCTGCGCATCGCCTCGTCCCACGCCAAGCTGTTTGGCCAGTCCGAAAGCGCTCATGCCGTAAAGGATACCAAAGTTAACGATCTTCGCAGCGCGTCGCATATCGCCGCTGACATTCGAAATATCGACCTGATTGACGGCGGCAGCCGTCGCAGCATGGATATCTTCCCCATTGGCGAAGGCGCGCTGCAGAGCGGCATCTTCCGAGAAATGCGCCATCAGGCGAAGCTCAATCTGCGAGTAGTCGGCAGCAATCAACACATTCCCCGGCTCGGCAATGAAGGCCTTGCGGATTTCGCGGCCTTCGGCACTGCGTATCGGGATGTTTTGCAGGTTCGGATCGGTGGAGGATAAGCGCCCGGTGGTGGTCACTGCCTGATTGTAGGAGGTGTGCACGCGCCCGGTCTTGGCATGAATCAGCCTTGGCAGCGCATCGGTGTACGTGGATTTAAGCTTGGCCAGCTGGCGGGCCTCAAGGATCAGGCGCGGGACTTCATGTTCCTCAGCCAGCTTTTCCAGCTCAGCCTGCCCGGTAGCCCATTGCCCCGATTTGGTTTTTTTGCCACCGGGGATTCCCAGCCGATCAAACAGCAATTCACCGAGCTGCTTGGGTGACTGGATATTGAATGTCTCACCGGCTGCTGCGTGGATGCGTGTTTGCAGATCGGCAATGGCCTCGCCGAAGCGTTTGGACAAGGCGCCGAGTTGTGCGGCATCGATAAACGCGCCGTTCCATTCCATATCAGCCAGCACATGCGACAGAGGAAGTTCAATCTCATCGTGTCGGGTCAGGCGTTCGCCCAGTCGCCCGGAAAGAAGGCGGGACAGGCGCAGGGTCACCTCGGCATCTTCGGCGGCATAGGGCAGGGCCTCTGCAATGGGTACATGCGAGAAGTTGATCTGCTTGACCCCCTTGCCGGCCACATCCTCGAAGCTGATGCAGGCATGGCCGAGGTATTTCTCGGCCACATTGTCCATCTTGGCCGACTGCCCCGGCTCATCCACGTAGGCCAGCAGCATGGAATCAAAACGCACCCCGGCCAGCTTGATATCGGCGCGGCGCAAGACCTGTGTATCGTATTTCAGGTTATGGCCGCATTTGGACTTGCCGGCATCTTCAAGGATCGGTTTTAAGGCAGACAGCACGGTCTCACGCGGCAATTGTTGCGGTGTTGTATCCAGTAGATCGCGGGCCCGATGCCCGATGGGCACGTAGTAGCCGGTTTCCGCCGCAACCGAGAACGACAGGCCGACGATGTCCGCATCGTGGCAGTTCAGCGAGGTGGTTTCCGTATCCACAGCGATCAGTTCGGCCTTGTTCAGGACTTCAATCAATCTCGCCAGACCCGCTTCGTCATCAACCAGAATATCCGTGCGCGGCCCAGTGGGGGCCTCGACGACTGGTTCACCAGCTGTTTCTGCTTGCGCCAGCGGGGCTGGCCTTGAAGCTGAATCGGCAGGATTGTCTGAGGTGCCGTTGCCCAGATCACTCAGGAAACGACGGAATTCAAGCCGGGTGAACAGCGCCTTCAGATGCTCCCTGTCAGCCTCGCGCACGGTCAGATCGTCGAGGTTGAGCGGAAGCTTCACCTGTTCGTCGAGTGCTACCAGACGGTAGGCGAGGCGTGCATCTTCGGCAAATTCAATCAGGTTTTCACGCCGCTTGTTTTGCTTGATCTCAGGCGCGTGGCTCAACACCCCTTCCAGATCGCCGTAGGTATTCAATAGCTCGACGGCGGTTTTCGGCCCGATGCCGGGAATGCCGGGGATGTTGTCGGAGGAATCACCTGTCAGGGCCAGCAGATCGTGGATGCGATCCGGGCCTACGCCCCATTTTTCTTTCACCTGCTCGCTGCCGTAATCGATGCTCTTCATGGTATCGCGCATCCAGATGCGTTCACCGACCAGTTGCATCAGGTCCTTGTCGGTTGAAACAATGGTCACGTCCCAGCCTTTGGCTTCTGCTTGCCGGGCCAGTGTGGCAATCACGTCGTCGGCTTCGTAATCCTCGATGCAAATGCGGTTGAGCCGGAAGGCATCGGTCAACTCAAGAACCGTCGGCCATTGCGCCGCCAGGTCCTCGGGCATCGGCGGGCGGTGCGCCTTGTAGTCGGCGTAAATCCGGTTGCGAAAGGTACCGTCCTTCGGGTCGAAGGCCACGGCCACATGCGTCGGATTCAGGTCCTTGAGCACGCTGCGCAACATTTGCACATAGCCGAAGACGGCATTGGTCGGTTCGCCTTTCGAGTTGGTCAGGTTGTGGCGCACCGCATGAAAAGCACGGAAGACATAGTTGGGGCCATCGATCAGTACGAGATGCGGCATCAGGTTTTTGTTCCTTGTGAACGGGTTCGCGCGTTCAGCTTGTTTGCTCCCAAATCACACGCTGATCTAGGGCGCGGGAAAGGGTGAACTCATCAAGATATTCCAGTTCGCTGCCTTCCGGTACGCCGCGCGCAATACGCGAAATACGGATGCTCTCGGCCTGATAGCGGCGCGCAATAAAGTGTGCAGTAGCTTCGCCATCGACTGTAGCACTGGTGGCCAGAATCATTTCCTTCACGCCTTCGCTGATGCGTTTATCCAGCGCATGGATGCGCAACTGGTCGGGGCCGATGCCATCCACCGGGCTTAAGCGCCCGTGCAAGACGTGGTACTGACCGGAAAAATGTCCGCTGCGCTCCAGCATCAGCACATCCACCGGTTGCTCGACGACACACAGGGTTTCACTGCTGCGCCGGATATTGTCGCAGATGCCGCAATGTCCGTGTTCGGAAAAACAGCCGCAGCGATCGCAGAAGCCAATACTCTCATGCAGGGCATTGATCGCCGCAGCCATATCGGCCACCTCGGCAGCTGGTTTGTGCAGCAGACTCAGGCTCAGTCGTAACGCAGTTTTCGGGCCGATGCCGGGCAGTGAGGACAGGGTTTCGACGGCACGCGCCAAGGGTGCGGGCATGCCGGGGAAGTGCATCACAGGGAAGGCCTCGTCACAGTGAGGCTTCTTTCTTGTTGAGACTTCACAATGAAAAGCCGGGTGGCAGCGGCAGGCCGCCCATCATGTCTTTTTTCTTTTCCGCTCTCAGTGCCTCAATCTGTTGCAGGGCTGCATTGCTTGCGGCAGCCATCAGGTCCTCAATCAGACCCTTATCATTTTCAGCCCACAGAGAGTCATCGATCTCCACCTTACGCATACTGCGATCGCCACCCATGCTGATGCGTACCATGCCGCCACCGGCCTCACCGGTGATTTCCATGGCGGCCATTTCGGCGTGCATCTTCTGCATATTATCCTGCATCTTGCGGGCCTGCTGCATGATTTTTCCAAGATTCATGTTGCTTCTTCCTCCAGCGGGATATCATCGCCTCCGGCGGCTCCAGGCGCACGCACGGCCTCGATTTTGGCATCGAAGGCCTGCTTCAGTGCCTGTACATGCGGATCATCTTCGGCGGATTTTTCCAGTTGTTGTTGCCGCGCCTCGGCCTGACGTGCGCGCTGCACGGACAAAGATTCACCCTGTTGATCGGCTTTGGGCTCCCAGTGCACCTCACGCCCAAGCCATTCGGCAAAGGACAGGCGTTCAGCAGAAACGATGGCTCTCTCCTGATGTGTATCCAGTGCCAGTCGTACCTTGTCGCCAAAACCAAGACAGAGCACATGCTCCAGCAGGGCCGCCACACCGGCGCGGACCCTGCCGTATGCCTCTACGGCCTCTTCCCAACTGGCGTAGGCAGTGGCTTGCTGTGTTGCGGTCAATTCGGGCTCGGGTGCAGCTTCTATTTGTACAGGCGCCTCTGCTTGTTTAGATGTTTCAGGCGCGACTACAGGTGAGGATTGTACCTCTGTTTGATGTGTTTTGGTTCGATGCGCTTCTTTTGAGATGGTTGTGGTAACCCGCTTTTCGACATGCTTGTGTTCCGTGCGAGGCAGGGATGCAGGCGCATCCAGTTCAGGTATGCGACGCGGCGGGCTGATACCATTGAGTGCGCAAAGGCGAATGAGCAGCATATTTGCGGCCTGCCGTTCGTCTACCTGCATCAGATCACGCAGGCCCTGAATCAGCACCTGATAGCGCAGGTCGAGCGCCTGAGTGTCCCAGCAGTCCAGACGATCCTTCAGCCATGCCCGCGCGGCCTCACCAAGTTCATGTTGCAGCAGGCCGGCATCGACCATCATACAGGCCAGATCGTGCCATAACTCGCTCATACCCAGCAGGATACTGCGTGGCGCATGTCCACCGCCGCTGGCATCACGCAAGGCATCGATGGCTGCCTGGGCATCGCCGCACAGCACGGCATCGGAGAGTCGGCGGATGATATCCGGGCCGACCAGGCCGAGCGCATGGCGCACATGTTCACTACTCAGGGTGTCTCCACCATAGGCCAGGACACGCTCGGTCAGGCTCAACGCATCACGCACACTTCCGTCGGCTGCATGCGCAATGGCATGCAGTGCTTCGGCTTCGTAGGGCACTTTCTCTTCGCCAAGCACCTGCGCCAGATATTGGCTGATTTCGTCCGCACCAAGCCGGCGCAAGTCAAAACGCTGACAGCGCGAACGGACTGTGATCGGTAGCTTTTCCGCTTCAGTCGTGGCCAGCAGGAAGAGCACCCGCTCTGGCGGTTCTTCCAGGGTTTTCAGCAAGGCATTGAAGGCGCTCTTGGACAGCATGTGCGCTTCGTCGATGATGTAAACCTTGTGTTTCAGGGTGCTGGGCGGATAACGCACGCCATCAAGAATCTCGCGGATATCATCCACCCCGGTATGGCTGGCGGCATCCATTTCCTGCACATCAAGATTACTGCCACTGGCGATGGAGGTGCAGGGTGTGCACTGACCGCACGGCTCCCCGTGATCCGGCTGCTCGCAGTTAACCACCATGGCCAGCAGACGGGCGATGGTCGTCTTTCCGGTACCCCGGATGCCGCTGAGCAGATAGGCATGCGCCATCTGATTGTTTTTCAGGGAATTTTGCAGGGTGCGAACAACCACATCCTGACCAATCAGATCGGCGAAACGTTGCGGCCGCCATCGGCGGGCGAGCACCATATAACTCATGGGGCGAACCTTACGGAGGAATGGTCTTTGGAACAATGGTAGAGGCTGTTAGAGGTTCTTGTAAAAAGATGCCGCCCGGACCGGACGGTTCCGCAACGCGCGGCGCTCCCGCTGCCGCTGCTTCCTTCCGGACCTGACGGGGTTCACGAGGCTCCACCGTGCGGGGCCCGACCCGGGCGACACAGGGGACCGTGGAATTGATCTCCACGGAAACTTGGTGCAACCGACAAACCCTGCTGAGGTGCGGGTTCGACGATTGTCAAACTGATCGAGAGAGGGATTACTCGGGGCTTTGCCCTTCGCCCTGCGGGTCGCCTTCGCGTTGCTCAGGCGTTCAATGCTTGAAAGATTGTACCGCCCTCGCTTCGCTCCGGCGTTCAATGCTTTCCGCATTGTCGAACCCAACGAGGGTTCTCATGCCCTCTCTCTTACATCTTTAATCAGAAGCCCTGCCGAACGGTGTGCTACTGACTTGTTTTAAACTGGCGGAGAGAGAGGGATTCGAACCCTCGGTACACTTTCGCGCACACACGCTTTCCAGGCGTGCTCCTTCAACCACTCAGACATCTCTCCAGTCAATCCATCCGGCCGAAGCCGAAGGCGGCGCATGGTACGGTTTGACCCCAGCTCAGGCAAGCGGCGGGGAATCAGCGGCTGTATACGCCACCTCGCAGGTGTCCGGCCAGATCGATGATGCGCTCCTGCAGGCGCAGGGCGCCGCCATTTTCAGGCAATCCACACACACCGGTTTCGACGATGAGTAGTCCGTGGGGTGCAAGCCAGCCATCAGCTTTTGCGACCAGCCGGCGCAGGAAACTCAATCCGTCCTGCTCGTCGCTCAGTGCGTGGCGCGGCTCGTATTCAAGTTCCGGTTCCAAGCCTTCCATCTCATGCTGCGCCACGTAGGGCGGATTCGAAATGATGACATCGAAGACCTGTTGCCTGCCATTTAATGCAGCAAAGATATCGCCTTGAGAAAGGGTAAGCCGATCAGCGACACCATGTTGTTCGGCATTACCTTGTGCCACGCCAAGAGCGGCTGCGGAGATGTCGGTGGCGCTTATTTGCGCCTGCGGATATTCGCAGGCCAGGGTGACGGCAATACAGCCGGAGCCCGTGCCAATGTCACAGAAGGAGTAGGGCGCTTTACGATCCGGGAAATGCGCCAGCACAGCTTCAATCAGATGCTCGGTTTCGGGCCGGGGAATCAGCACATCCGGGGTGACATGGAAGGGGCGCGACCAGAATTCTTTTTCACCGGTGATGTATGCCACCGGCTCACGCTGCAAGCGCCGCTTTAGCAGTTGCTGGAACACATCGGTATTAGCCTCATCCAGCTCATCATCGGCATGTGCGATAAGCCAGCTGCGGCTTTTTCCAAGCGCGTGGCCAAGCAGCAGTTCGGCATCCAGTTTCGGCGTTGCACAGGCAGCAGATTGCAGTTCTTCACTGGCCTGCACCAGCAGGCTACGCGGGGTCATCCTGCGTGCGCGGCGAGCAGTTCAGCCTGATAGTGAGCAGTCAAGGCATCGATCAGTTCATCCATCTCGCCTCCCATAATCTGGTCCAGCTTGTACAGGGTAAGGTTGATGCGATGATCGGTGATGCGTCCTTGCGGGAAATTATAGGTACGGATGCGTTCGGAGCGGTCGCCGCTGCCGACCATGCCGCGGCGCATGTCGGCACGCTCGTCATGTGCCTCCTGCTGGGCAGCATCGAACAGCCGGGCCTGCAACACCTTCATGGCCTTGGCCTTGTTCTTGTGCTGGCTTTTTTCATCCTGACAGATCACCACCAGACCGCTTGGAATATGCGTGATGCGCACGGCCGAATCGGTGGTGTTCACACTCTGGCCGCCAGGGCCTGAAGCCCGGAACACATCAATGCGCAGGTCATCGTTATTGATCTGTACATCCACTTCGTCGGCCTCGGGCAAAATAGCCACGGTGCAGGCACTGGTGTGGATGCGGCCGCCAGCCTCGGTTTCCGGCACACGTTGTACGCGGTGCACCCCGGATTCAAACTTGAACTGGGAAAAGACGTCGGAGCCGCTGATCATCGCCACCACTTCCTTGTAGCCCCCGATACCGGTTTCGTTGGAGGAAAGAATTTCCACCCGATAGCCCTTGCGTTCGGCAAAGCGGCAATACATGCGGAAAAGGTTGGCGGCAAAAAGCGCTGCCTCGTCACCGCCTGTGCCGGCGCGCACCTCAATGATGGCATTGCGCATGTCGTTGGGGTCTTTTGGCAGCAGCAGAACCTTGATCTGCTCGTGTAGTTCATCTGACTCGGTGCGCAGGCATTCGATATCTGCCTGCGCCATCTCGCGCATTTCTGCATCACAATCGGGGTCATCCAGCATCTCTGTGTTGTCGGAGATTTGCTGTTCCACCTCTTTCAGACGCACGACGATATTGGCGACCGGCTCAAGTTCGGAGAACTCGCGAGACAAACGGGCGAATTCTTTGGGATCTGAGGTGGTGTGCGGGTCGGACAGTCTGGCGGTCAGTTCGTCTTTGCGATGCAGGATGTCATCGAGTCTTGTGTTCATCAGCTTCCTTTGCGGGAATGTCCTTCAGCGCTGATGCCTGACGTGGCTCCAGATCGAACAGCTTGCGCGCCGCACCCATAAACAAATCGCCCTCGATATCCTCAGGCAGGGTTTTAAGGGCCTGAAGGGTGGGGTGCATAAAACGTTTCATGAGCGCCCGGCTAAGGCGCTCGACGGCCTCGGCATCGTCAGGACTCAGGTGCTTCAGGTATCGTGCTTTCTCCAGTTCGTCACGACGCAGGCTGTCCATGCGTTCCTGCAGGTTGCGGATCAGAGGCACAGACTCGAGCGATTTCAGCCAGGAGAGGAAATTCTGTGACTCTTCGTCAAGCAGGGCCCAGGCAGCCTCGGCCTCCTGCTCGCGGTGTTCGCGGTTGCCCTGCACAACCTGCTGCAGATCGTCGATATCGTAGAGGTAAACCCCGTCAATATCGTTAATGCGCGGGTCGATATCGCGCGGCACGGCGATATCAACCAGAAACATCGGCTGTCCACCGCGTTTATCAACGGCGGCACGCACAGAGTCCGGCAGCAATACATAGGTATTGGCGCCGGTGCTGGAGATGATGATATCTGCGGCATCAAGGTATTGATCAAGGTCATCCAGCGTCAGGGCATGGCCGTTAAATTCGCGGGCCAGGTTTTTGGCGCGCTCCAGCGTGCGGTTGGCAACCAGTATGCGTTTGACGCCATTGCCTTGCAGATGGCGCGCAGCCAGCTCGGCCATTTCGCCGGCACCGATGAGCATCACGGTTTTGCCGGTCAGGTCGCCGAAAATGCGTTGTGCCAGCTCCACAGCACAAGCAGAGATATTGACTGACTGTTTACCGATTTCCGTTTCTGTACGCGCCCGTTTGGCAGCTGCGAAAGTAGCCTGATACAGGCGATGCAGAATATGCCCGGCGGTGCCGGCGGTCAGCGCGTGTTCATAGGCCAATTTGACCTGGCCGAGGATCTGTGGTTCGCCGAGCACCAGTGAATCAAGGCCGGATGCCACGCCGAACAGGTGTTTGACGGCAGTCTCCGAGGTGTGGGAATAAAGAAATTCGATAATCTCTTCCAGCGGCATGCCGGAGGCATCCGCAAACCACTGATGAACCAGTGCAATGCTTGCATCGGGGTCATGCGTAACCAGAGTGAATTCAACACGGTTGCATGTGGAAAGGATGGCTGCTTCGCGAATCGGCTTGTGCGCTACCATGCGCTGCAGCAGGGCTGGAATATCCGCCTCGCTGACAGCAGCACGCTCACGTAGCTCAACCGGAGCTGTGCGATGATTCAATCCGACATGACAGATACGCATGGCGCGGAAGCCTAGCCCTTATCTCCCAAGGGGTATAGCCCACCATCCTCCTGCATTTCCAGTGCGCAGGGGTGTGTATTACCGTCCGCTTCCAGAACAAGCAACTTGGCTTCGATGCGGCCCTTGGTGTCGGTGCTGATGATGAGCCTTGGCAGGGAGGGGAGGGCAGTTTGGATGGATTCGGGCATTAGTTCGGGCTGCAAGGCGAACGGCGGGGTCTCCTCCGAACTGTAGGTGGCAATGAGCCGGATGCCACGATCCTGCCATGCCTGTACACTATCGCAGATCGCCTGGCTTGAGATGCTGCCATGCAGGGCAAGCGCTGTTTCGACGCTTTGTCCATGTCCGCCGAGGAGTCCATATACAGGCTGTGGTGCGCTATCGAGCGCCTGACGCAACAATTGCTGCACGGCATGGCGACGGATGGAAAGGTTGTTGTGCGGGAGGCTTGCCTGGTTCATACCCGAACGATGGTGACAAATGTGATATGGGTCAATGTCCATGGTGGGCGGGGTATCCATGATTGCGCCGCCGAGAGGTAAGAAAACCAAGTGCTACCATGCCCTGCATACCTGTTTAAAGTTGACAATAGTATGTGCGATGTTTAGTAAGTGGCGTGGGTTTTTAGGGCGGATATAATAGTTTAGGATTGGGTGATGGGAGTGGAATTGAATAACAGGCGTTTTTCACTGATGCTGGTGCCAGAGGATGGCCGTATTCGCAATCTGCGGATCAGTAGTGCTATGCTCGTGCTGGGCTCTTTCGTCCTGTTTTGTTTTCTATCCGTCAGTGTCTGGGGTGGCTGGCAGTTTTATCAGGGTGAGTTGAAAGAAAAGCAGATAGCCTCCTTGCAGAATCAGCTTCAGATGGCGCAGAGCCGTTTTGCCGAACAGACGGGCGAATTGCAGTCGCGCATTGATGCGGATCGCAGACAAATGGCGGTTTATGCTCGAAATGTGGGCGCCATTCAGGCCCGCCTTGCACGTCTGGATGCCCTTGGTTCCAAGCTTGTCGACAAGGCTTCGCTGGACAGCGCAGAATTTAATTTCGGCCTGCAACCAGCTTACGGTGGTCCGCGTCTGGCCACTTCGGACGTTGCGCTGGATAGGCTTGATTTATCCATCGATCGCCTCGATGCGCGCTTGGCCGATCTTGATGTGCAGCTTGCTGCTGTGGATTTTCTGATGGAGCAGAAGCGCGAAGAAAAGGCAGCCAGACCACATGCCTGGCCCAGCGAGCATGGCTGGCTGAGTTCAAATTACGGTTACCGTGCCGATCCGTTTACCGGTGAGAGCTACATCGCCCGTGCCGAGGCCCGCAGCCGCAGCGATGTCGGCGCGAGCGATGGTGAAACCCTGGGTGGTGAGGATGCGCCCGAGGCCCCGGTGATCGACGGGCCCATCGACAGCAA
>CAZQTO010000068.1:0-12261 GCA_964596375.1 uncultured Zetaproteobacteria bacterium
AGTGGGCCGCCATGCTGGGGCTGATCCTGGTTCCGCTGGCCTTTACCGAGTCAAGATCATCCTATCTGGCATTCACGATCATGATCATATTGTTTATCGTATTCTCCGATCATAAACGTTTGCTGATTGGGCTTTGCCTGGCAGGTTTGAGTATGGCGCCATTTATTGTGCCGAAAAACATCACAGACCGGATCATGTTTACCTTTAGCCAGCCAGAAGAGGCCGGGCAGATAGCCCTGGCCGGTGCGCGTATTGATACCTCAACCAGCGAACGCCTCGAGGCATGGGTGAAGGTCCTTACCGTGGATATGCCCCAGCATCCCCTGCTCGGCGTTGGCGTAACAGGAGGCGCGTTCATGGACGCGCAATATCCACGCGTGCTTTCAGAGACGGGCATCATTGGCCTGCTGCTGTTTCTATGGTGGGTGCGTCGCATGTGGGTATTGCTTAAAATTTGCCATCGAGGCTTATCCGAACAGCGAATGCGGGGTATGGCGCTGGGCGTGTTATGCGCTTTTGGTGGCCTGTTGTTTCACGCCATCGGTTCCAATACTTTTATCATCGTACGCATCATGGAGCCGCTGATGATTCTGCTTGGCTTGTTGACGGCTGCTTTGCTGATTCAGGAGCAGGAGCGAGAAGATGAAAATGAAGCCGAAGACGATGAGCCTGTCGAAGCAGTTCGGGTATGAATGTGATATCTAGGCCTGTGTTTTATACGATTCTGTTTATCCTTTGTTGGGTAGCAGGTGGTGTTGCCACGGTCTTTGCAGCCACGCCCCTGGTCAAGGAGGCACGCTTCTGGACGGCGCCGGATCATACCCGGGCGGTTCTCGATTTGAGTGCTGCGGTTGAGTATCGTGCCTTTAGCTTATCTAATCCCGAACGAGTAGTAGTGGATATCAAAGGTGCGGAGTTGCGCGCCAGTCTCGATGGTTTCGAAAAGGATGACCCGGTGCTGGCTGCCGTGCGCTACGGTAAGCCAACACCGGGCACCCTGCGGCTGGTGATGGATGTGCGGGAGAAGGTGCAGATTCGTTCCTTCCTGCTCAAGCCGATGCATGGTAAGCCCTATCGACTCGTTATCGATCTGATGCGTTCGGTTGTTGAGGAGCAGAAGGTGGTTGCCCGGGCCTCTGAGGCCAAGCGTAAAACGATTGTGATTGCTGTAGATGCCGGGCATGGAGGGGAAGATCCCGGTGCTTCCGGGCCGCATCGTATCCGGGAGAAGGATATCACACTGGCGGTGGCCAAACGCTTTGCTGAAGCCATTAATGATACGCCTGGTTTGCAAGCCGTTCTGACCCGGCGTGGGGATTATTTTCTCGGCCTCAAGAAGCGGGTAGCTCTGGCGCGAGCGGCCAAGGCCGATCTGATGATCAGTATTCATGCCGATGCGGTGAAGCAGCGCGAAGTTGCCGGGGCAAGTGTTTATACCTTATCGGAGAAGGGCGCGTCTGATCGGGTTGCAGCACGCCTGGCGCAGAAAGAAAACAGCTCCGATGCAGTGGGTGGTGTGATGCCCGGAGAGGTCGAGGACCCGCTGGTTCAAAGTATTCTTGCTGATCTGATCAAGCGCGACAGCCTCAATAGTGCAGAGATGCTGGCCGAGCAGATTCTCAGGCATATTGGCGAGGTCGGGCCGGTAAAATACAATGCGCCCAAACATGCGCGGTTTGTCGTCCTGACTGCGGCCGAGATTCCAAGTGTGTTGGTAGAGCTTGATTATATCTCCAATCCTGAACGGGAGCGACTGTTGCGCACGGCCACACATCAGAATCGATTGGCCACGGCCTTGCTCGATGCGAGTCGGACCTTTCTCAAAGAGCAGGGGCGTTTACCTGCCCAGGTCGGCAGCAACAAAAAGCTGGAGGGTGCTTCACCGATGCGGCTTTCCGCTTCCAGTATGCATCCATCACTCTAAGGGTTACCAAATACATGCAGCTTTACCTACGATTACTACAATTTCTCAAGCCATATCGCGGCCGTGTCGCGATTGCCATGGTTTGCATGGTCATTCTGGCTGCTTGTACGGCGGCAACGGCATGGGCTCTGCAACCGGCCTTGGATGAGGCCCTGTCGGGAAAGAATCCCGAGCTGATTTATTTGATTCCCCTGTTTGTGATTGTGCTTTATATCATCAAGGGTTTTGCCTACTACGGTCAGGCTTATCTGATGGGGCATGTCGGTCAGAAGGTGATCTACGATTTGCGCAATCGTATCTACGACCAGCTGACACGCCAGTCGCTGGAATTCTTTGCACATCGCAAGGTCGGCGAGATGCTGGCCAGAATATCCTACGATGTGACGCTGGTTCAGGCTGCGGTCAGCACCTCGGTAACAGCACTGATGCGCGATACGGTGAGTATTGTTTTTCTTCTTGCTGTTATTTTCTATCAGGAGTGGATGCTGGCTGTCATTGCCATGCTGGTATTTCCACTGGTGATTTATCCGATCGCCCGTTTCGGAAAGAGGATGCGACATGCCAGTTTTGATGGGCAGGTATCGATGGGTGAATTGTCCAGCCTTGTCGAGGAAACAGTTGGTGGTATTCGAGTCGTCAAGGCCTTTGGGATGGAGGATTATGAACGCGGCCGGTTTCAGCGCCTGACCGGGGATTTTCTGTTTCACCAGTTACGCATGATTCGCGTGAACGCACTGTCCTTTCCTATCATGGAGCTGTTGGCTGGATTCGGTATTGCCGGCGTGCTGTTGTATGGCGGCATGCGCGTCGCCTCCGGTGAGACCACACCCGGCACCCTGGTGTCCTTTCTGGCTGCTGTGATCATGCTGTATGAGCCTGTCAAGCGGTTGTCGCGGGCAAACAATGAAATCCAGCAGGGTCTGGCTGCTGCGGATCGTTTGTTTGAGGTACTCGACGAGCGGGTGGCGGTGGAAGATGCCCCCGATGCCGAAATTTTACCCGGCTTTGAGCGCAGCATCTGTTTTGATCAGGTGGCCCTGCAGTATCCGAAAACGGACACCCGGGTTTTGCGCGGTGTGAGTTTTGAGGTGATGCACGGCGAAGTCGTGGCGCTGGTCGGGCGTAGCGGGGCAGGCAAGACTACGCTGGTGAATCTGGTGCCACGTTTTATGGATGTGACCGCCGGCTCGGTTAGTATCGATGGTCATGATGTGCGCAGCCTTACCCAGGCTTCGCTGCGCTCTCATATGGCCATGGTGACGCAGGAAGTTGTCCTGTTTAACGATACGGTGCGTAATAATATCGCATACGGCCTGGATGATTCGCAACAGGCTCGCGTCGAGAATGTGGCCAGAGCGGCCAATGCGCATGACTTTATCTGTGCCCTGCCGAATGGTTACGATACCCTGATTGGCGAACGCGGCGTGATCCTCTCCGGCGGTCAGAGGCAGCGCTTGTCGCTGGCTCGTGCCCTGCTTAAGGATGCGCCTATTCTCATTCTCGACGAGGCAACCAGCAGTCTTGATACGGAATCTGAACGCCTGGTGCAGCAGGCCATCGATCGTTTGATGCATGGGCGCACAGTGATTGTGATTGCCCATCGCCTGTCCACCATTCGCCATGCCAGTCGCATCCTCGTGCTTGATGACGGTCGCGTCGCGCAATCGGGAACACATGAAGAGCTGATTGCCGAGGGCGGTCTGTATGAGGAGCTGTATCGCATGCAGTTCGAAACTCAGCTGGAAGCACGTCGGGATGTGCAGACAGAATCCGATTCCGAGACGCTGTCATCTCCGGTCGAGGAGGGCTGAATCAACGCCCCATTGAAGGATAGGCTTGTTATCTGGCTGGTACCTCGCCTGATCAGAATCGCCTACCTTATTTTTCGCTACAGCATTCGCTGGCAGGAAGTTGGCGTGCCCTACAGGCCCGAGGACGAGCAGCGTTATATTCATGCCTTCTGGCATGCCCGCATGCTGATGATGTTGCGCATCACGGAGAAATGGCACGGCTATATGCTGATCTCCGAACACCGCGATGGCGGGTTTATATCAGATACGCTGAATCTGAGCGGTGTTGATACGGTGCGCGGCTCCACGACACGTGGTGGTGCACGGGCCATGCTGCGCATGCTGCGTGCTGTAAGAGATGACAATCGGCATCTTGGGATTACGCCGGATGGACCCAAGGGGCCGCGCGAATTAGTGCAGAAAGGCACGATTCAGCTGGCTATGAAATCCGGCCTGCCAGTCATGCCAATCTGCTGGGCTACCAGCCGCTGCTGGCGAGCCTCTTCGTGGGACAGGTTTTATATCCCGCAACCCTTTTCGCGTGGCGTGTTTGTTTTCGGCGAGCCGATTTCTATTGCCCCGGATGACGACATGGATGAAGCACTCAGTCGTGTGCAGCTGGGCATGGATGAAGTGCAGGAACGGGCTGATGGGTTCTTCACGCCAAAGGGCGATGTTGCCAGCCGGTCTTAATTGATGCCTTTCAGCCAGACGCCTTCGAGCAGTCCGGCATCCACCACACTCAATTTGCGATAGTCCCAGCGACGGATAATCGTCTCGATTATCGCAAGGCCAGCCACCAGGAGATCCGCACGACCCTGTTCAATGGTTGGCAGGGCCTGACGCTGTATATGATTCAAGCCCAGCAGCCGGTCACGCAGTGCGTAGAATTCGTTTGCTGTAATGACATGGTTGTTGATGCTGTCGGCATCGTAGGGGTGAAGATTCATGTGTACGGCGGCCAGTGTGGTAACCGTACCTGCCGTGCCGACCAGATGCCCTGGAATGCGCGCGTCGCCCCAATGGGCTTCCACTTCGGCCAGATGCGCGTCGGCTGTGTGCATCATGGCCTGATAGTCAGCAGCCGATGGGGGATCGCTGTGCAGATGGGCCTCGACCAGACGGACCACGCCAAGCTTGCGACTGATGGCATCTATCAGGGTGCCATCGGCTGCGCGTACAAATTCAGTGCTGCCGCCGCCGATATCGAAAAGAAGCATGTCGCGGCGTGTTTCAGCATGCAGCACGGCGCTGGCACCGGCGAGCGATAGTTCTGCCTCTGTATCCCCATCGATGACCCGGATAGCAATACCGCTTTCTTCAAAAATGCGCTGACGAAGTAATGGCCCGTTGGCTGCTTCGCGCATGGCTGCGGTGGCTACAGCATGGGTGTCCGTCGGTGAAACGCCGTGACTCTTGATGATGGCGGAGAATTCTTGCATGGCTGCAACAGCGCGTTGCATGCCTGCATCCGACAGGCGCCCTGTATGATGCAGTCCTTCACCCAGGCGAACAATGCGATGCGTGTAATATACTGTTTCCCATGGTCGGTCTGCTACCGGTCGGGCGATCAGCATGCGGAAGGTGTTGGAGCCTATGTCAATAGAGGCGTGCAGCATGGGTTCTCAGATTTGGCGGATATGGGTTTTAGACAAGGCAACGTAATGTGTGGCGGAAACGCTCAGAAAAGCGACTTCCTCCGGATTTAATTCACGTCGTTCGCGGGCGGGTGCTCCGGCATATAGATAGCCACCGCGCAGAATCTTCCCCTCAGGAACAAGCGATCCTGCGGCCAGCAGGCAACCGGATTCGAGGCGGCAACGATCCATCAGGATTGAGCCCATGCCGACCAGGCAACCATCCTCCACCTCGCAACCATGCAGGATGACGCGATGGCCGACGGTGACATCATTGCCCACGACGCAAGGGGTGACGTTGTGACTGGTATGCAGCATGGAGTGGTCCTGAATATTGCTGCGCGCGCCGATTCGAATGTCCTGCACGTCACCGCGCAACACGCACTGATACCAGATGCTGGAATCAGCCCCTATGCTCACCCTGCCCATCACTTCGGCCGAGTCGGCAACAAAGGCCGATGCGTCGATGCTCGGAGCCCAGTGACGGTAGGGAAAAATCATGCCGCTTGGGTGAGTCCCTCGGCGCGGGGAGGTTTTACATTGCTCTCGACCTTGGTTGCCGCAACCTTCTTCTCTTCAATGCGGTTGCAGCGTCCGTTAACGGATGCACCTTCGCTGAGTGACATCACGCCGTATTCCACATCGCCCTTGAGCTTGCCGGTGGCGCTGATCTTCAGGCTTTCTCTCGCCCACACATTGCCGCTCACGGTGCCGTGTAGTACCAGATTGGGGACATCTATGTCTCCAAGGATGCTGGCGACTTCACTGACGATAAGTGTGCCGCCGTTGGACGAGCGTATATTGCCTTCAAAGTTGCCATCGATGCGCACAGCGCCCTCAAAGATAAGCTCGCCCTTGAAGTTGGCATGCTGGCCAATAATGGTTTGAATATTGTTATTATCCACTGATGTATGCTTTTCTGATCTCATGTTCCACCATCCTGTCATACGACTTCTCGCTTACTGTGATTTGTTGCTATCAATATCGATATCCATCTGGTCGCGCTCAGATCCCTCTGAATTCAGACGTGTAATCTGTAATTTGACCGGTCGCCAGTCCTGGCTCCAAGTCACACTTCCATCCAGAAATGCATGTGTGTCCATGTGGTAGCGAAGCTCGTCGGTTTTTTTCCCCAGCTTCAGGAGAAGTTGTTGATTATCCTTGCCAAGAGCCACAACTCGCACACTGCCGGAAACACTGCGAGGATAATTGCCACCTTTTACCAGTACAATCGAGTAGCTCAACTTGCTTCTTCCCGTTGCAGAGCTTGCATCCTCCATCTGGGCCGAGGCGCGCAGAACACGTACACCGCTTGATTTTCGCGCTTCAAGTATGCTCTCGTAGATATTCAGCGATTGCCTGATATCTTCGCCGCGTTGCTGACTTGAAGAAAGCTCATTTTTCAGGCCGTCGATCTGCTCATCGGCCAAGGCCAGTTCACCATCGCGCGTTGCCAACTGGTTGCGTAGATCATGGTTCTGCTGCTTCATTTGGTAATATCGGGCCGACAGGTCGCTGTTTTGTGGCGGGCCGAGATAGCAGAGAAGCGCAACCGGGCCGATACTGAGAAACAGAACTATCGCCAGTACAGTGGCCAGATTGACTCGTATGTGGCGCACATTTTTCCGGCCTTCCGGCTCCATCACCGAGACCTGATAGCTTTTGAAAAGCTGTTGCAGAAGTCGACGCCACATACTCATGGCCAAACCGCCTGCGTGCTCAGGCCAAGGGTCTCATCAAGGCTCAGCATGATGTTGGCATTTTGCACGGCTTGCCCGGATGCACCTTTGAGCAGGTTGTCGATGCAGCTGATGACCACAGCGCTTTCAGGGCCGGTGACGGCTATGCCGATATCGCAGCGGTTGCTACCACTCACTCCCTTTGTGTTTGGCAGAGAGCCCGGCGGCAAGACCCGGACAAAGGGCTCGTTCGTATAAGATTCGGCGAGCAGGGTGTGCCATCCCTCTGGAGCGCTACCCCGCAGATGCAGGGTGGCCAGCATGCCGCGTGTCATGGGCAGGATATGCGGCACAAAATCGACATGAATGGTCTGTCCGGTATAGGCAACTGCCCATTCCTCCATCTCCCAGGCATGCCGGTGACGAGGCAGGCCATAAGCCCGTACGCCCTCGTTTGCATCACAGAAAAGCAATTCGGTTTTGGCGCTGCGTCCGGCGCCCGAGGTGCCGGATTTGGCATCGACAATAATGTGGGTGGTATCCAGCACGCCTGCCCTGAGTAGCGGTAACAGTGGCAGCAGGGTGCAGGTTGGATAGCAGCCGGGGTTGGCCACCAGCCGCGCGCCGGTCACTACATCCCTGGCCCATTCTGAAAGGCCGAAGACTGCCTCGCCGAGAAGATCGGGAAAGGGGTGGGCCTGTCCATATGCCTGTTGATAGATGGCGGCATCCTGATGCCTGAAATCGGCTGATAAATCGACCACCCGGCAACCGGCATCGAGCGCACTCTTTACGCTTTCTGCCGCAGCGCCGTGAGGCAATGCGGTGAATACCAGTTCGGTCTCGGATGGAAGCGGGGCATCCGATGTGGATAAGGTTATATTCGATACTTCGCCACTGATGCCGGGAAGCACCTCCGATACCAGTTTCCCGGCCTGCGAATGCGCGCCAAGATGCACGATGCGCAACGCAGGGTGTGCATCAATCAGGCGAATAAGTTCGGCGCCGGTATAGCCGGTGGCACCGAGAATGGCTGTGGCTATCTGTTTCATGCAGCCATCTTACGCATCAAACGCGCCTCGGCAAGAAATTGCCTTACAGAGCATCAAGAACAACTGAACGGTGAGCCCCACAGAGGGCATAGAAGATCAATGAAATTGATTGAGCCCGATCCCGCCACTGAAGAGCATTTAGTAAATTGTTACCGTGATTTCACGCGGGATAGTATGGGGGCCATTGTTGGGCATCTTCTTTCTTGATTGGCCAAGAAAGAAGCAAAGAAGGCCACCCACGGGTAGCTGTGAATTCCCGGTCCGGACACATGCCCGGCGGGCGCAAACCGGGAATGAATCCCCCTCTTTTTGCGCAAGGCCCCGCCGGGTATGCGCCCGGTCCGGCACAGCTACAAGTGGGACCCAAGGTCAGAGTCTATAATCCAAAACCCTTGAATCGCCTTTCTTCGTCCCCCAGGGGATATTCTCTGGCTTCGCCATTCACCTGATGTACTTCGTGCCTTCGTGGTGAAATGCATTTCGGGAAGACAAAGAAAAAGGGAAGGCCGAAGCCTTCCCTTTTGATTTGGTGCGGAACTCGAAGCTTAGCGCTTGGAGAACTGCGGAGCCTTGCGGGCTTTGTGCAGGCCATATTTCTTGCGCTCAACCTCGCGAGAATCGCGGGTCAGCATGCCGACTTTCTTCAGTTGTGGGCGCAGACCTGCATCATACAGGATCAGGGCGCGGGCCAGACCGTGACGCACGGCGCCAGCCTGACCGGAGGTGCCACCGCCGTTGACCAGAACGCGAACGTCCAGTCGACCGGCTAGCTGGGTCAGGGCAAGTGGGGAAAGAGCGTGCTGACGCACGATTTCCACCGGGAAGTAGTTGGCAACGTCACGGCCGTTAACGATAATCCTGCCGCTACCCGGCTGAATGATGACGCGTGCGGTACTGCTCTTGCGGCGGCCTGTGCCGCGATAAATGGTATCTGCCATGGGTGATGGTCTCCGTTATGCCAGGCTGAGTGGTTTGGGTTGCTGGGCGGTGTGAGGATGATCTTCCCCAGCATACACCTTAAGCTTTTTGAACATCGAGCGTCCCAGCGAGGTCTTCGGGAGCATTCCCTTGATGGCCAATTCGATGATGCGCTCCGGGAAACGCTCGCGCTGCTTTTCCAGCGTAATGCTGGTCAAGCCGCCGGCATAACCGGAATGGCGATGATAGACTTTCTGGGCTTCTTTGCGTCCGGTGACGCGAACCTTGGCCGCATTGATAACGATCACATGATCGCCACAGTCGGCTTCCGGGCTGTATTGCGGACGGTGTTTACCACGCAAAATGGTGGCGGCACGCGTGGCCAGACGGCCAAGTACCAAGTCATTGGCATCAATGACATACCATTCGCGATTAACACTTCCGGGACTGTAGGTCCAAGTACGCATGTTTTATACTCCATTGCTGACCGTTTCGGGCCGTTTTTCACAAGGCGCCGGAGTATAGGCAGCCCTTGCCGGATGTCAAAACCTTTTGTCGAACTTTTTTGCCGCAATCCGTAGCCGGTCTGATTAGGTTAGACGCAGCCGCATAGCTGATTTCAGCAGTACGGCTGGTGGCGCAGTGTGCACGCCTGTTCGAGGTTTGGATAGGACGTGAATATTTCCCGCCTGATTGATTGTCACTGGCAGCTACCACGCTAGAGTGCCAAGCCTATGAATAAGCATAAAGGTGACGACCTGAACGAGCGACATGGGCGGATACTGGGTGATGTGGTGCGTGCCTATCTGGCCAATGGTCAGCCGGTGGGCTCGCGCACGCTTGCCGAACAGGGCCAGCTTTCCCTTAGTCCGGCCTCTATTCGTAATGTGATGGCCGAGCTTGAGCATCAAGGCTTGCTCACTTCACCGCATACCTCGGCGGGCCGTGTGCCGACCGATCGTGGGTTGCGTTATTTTGTCGATGCATTGATGGTGAGAGATCCGCACATCGAACTTCATATGGAGAAGTTGCTTGCCGGGCACCTGAGTGAGGCGGATGTGCAAGGTGATTTGCTGCGCAAAGCAACCGATGAACTGGCCTCTCTAACCCGATACGCAGGGCTTGTCTGGGTGCATGAGGTAGGCGTGACGCGCATTCGGCGCATTGATTTGATCGGGGTAAGCTCCGAGAAAGTGCTGGCGGTTATCGTCGCCTCCAGCGATGAGGTTCAGAATCGTCTGATTGCCCGCCCCGAAGGGTTGAGTGACAAGGCACTGCAAGCCGTTTCCCTACGGTTGAATGAATTGCTGGCCGATTGCGATTTGCAGGAAGCGCAAATCCGTCTGCGCCACGAGATGGAGCAGGATCGCTTGCATGTGCGGCGTTTGCTCGAGGACTTGAAACGCTGGGCCGAGGCCCCTACACAAAGGCAGGACGATATGTTTGTCAGTGGACAGCGGCAATTATTGGCCATGCCCGAATTCGGGGTCATTGATACCGTTCGCTCGCTGTTGGCCGCCTTTGATGAAAAGGAACAGTTGCTTCATTTGATGGAGCAGGTGGAGAAGGATGAGCAAGGCGTGCGGGTGTTTATCGGCAGTGAGCATGCGATGGTCGATATGGAACAGGTTTCAATGGTGATGGCCCGCTACAAGGGGCCGATGAATACCGTCGGCACCCTGGGTGTGATTGGCCCCCGGCGCATGCAGTACGACCGTGTGCTGCAGGTTGTGGATTGTACGGCCAGATTGGTCAGCAGGATTTTAGGAGGCAGGACTTGAGCAAGAAAGACGAAGATAATATGAGCATGGCGGAGGATGATACCTTGCCGGAAGATCAGTTTGCCGGCGACGAGACTGTGCTGGACGATGAACTTGAAGCGGCGCGTGCCGAGGTGGCCGAGATGAAAGACAAGTTGCTGCGCGTGCATGCCGAGATGGACAACCTGCGCAAGCGTACACAAAGAGAAGTGGCCGACGCCCACAAATTCGGCATCGAGAAATTTGCCGTGGGCTTGCTTGATGTGGTGGATAATCTGGAGCGTGCGCTGGATGTCGATGAGGGCAATGAAAAGGCGCTGCGAGACGGGGTGAAGCTGACCCTCGACAGTTGGCACGATATGATGAAGAAATTCCATCTGGAACGAATTGATGCCGTTGGCGAGAACTTTGACCCGCATCATCACGAGGCGCTTTCGCAAATGCCTGCCGATGCGCCTGAAGGCACGGTGGTGGCACAGCATGTTGCCGGATATACATTGCATGGGCGCTTAATCAGGCCAGCCAGGGTGCTGGTTTCATCCGGCCCCGGCGACACTCAAGACAGCTGAATTCGTTTCCTTCGAATATTTATTTGTGCAGGACTTGAATTGTCTGTTCGCAATCCCCATAAAATGAACATAAGTAATTTAACAAACAAGAATATCAGCTTTGCTGCACGATATAACGTGGAATAGAGCTATAAAATGGAGAATGAACAATGGCAAAAGTAATCGGAATTGATCTCGGCACCACCAACTCGTGCGTTGCCGTCATGGAAGGCGACAAGCCCAAAGTAATCCCAAACAGTGAGGGCGATAACACCACACCATCGGTCGTGGCCTTTACCAAGGATGGCGAACGTCTGGTCGGTGCATCGGCCAAGCGGCAGATGGTGACCAATCCGGACAAAACCTTTTATGCGGTGAAGCGCCTGATCGGGCGCAAGGCTGACTCCAAGGAAGCCAAGCACCACAAGGATCTGGTTTCCTACCCCGTGGTCGCAGCTGATAACGGCGATGCCTGGCTTGAGGTCGACGGCAAGAAGATGAGCCCGCAGGAAATCAGCGCCATCACCCTGCAGAAAATGAAGAAGACGGCTGAGGATTACCTTGGAGAGAAGGTGACCGATGCGGTGATTACCGTACCGGCCTATTTCAATGACTCCCAGCGTCAGGCCACCAAAGATGCAGGCGCGATTGCCGGCCTGAACGTGCTGCGCATTATCAATGAGCCGACAGCCTCGGCACTGGCTTATGGTCTGGACAAGACCACGGAGAACCACCTGATCGCAGTATACGATCTGGGCGGCGGCACCTTCGACATCTCTGTGCTGGAAATCGGCGACGGCGTATTTGAGGTAAAATCGACCAACGGCGACACCTTCCTGGGTGGCGAGGATTTCGATCAGCGGATCATTCAGCATCTGGCTGCCGAGTTCAAAAAGGAGAGCGGTGTTGATCTGATGGCCGACAAGCTGGCCCTGCAGCGCCTCAAGGAAGCG
>CAZQTO010000069.1:0-12178 GCA_964596375.1 uncultured Zetaproteobacteria bacterium
TTCATGCGCCGAATGGAGCCGGGGCCAAGAATCCAGCAAAGCACCAGCGCGGTAATCAAGGCATATACAGTACGGAAGGTGATGTACTGGAAAAGATTGAATATCGGATACTGGTCGGCCAGCGGATACAGCAGGTTATATAGCATCGCAACCATCCCGCAGGCCATCGACCACCCGCTCCATATGCATGCAGCGACTGCCCTTGATAAGCACGGTGTCGCCCTTGCCAAGATTCATTTCCACCAGCGCTGCCAGCGTCTGGTCAATATCAGCCATGTGCCGGGCTTTGGCATGCGCTGTCGCCAGAGCGCGCATCTGCTCTCCGACAAGCAACACGGTATTCAGCCCGCCAATATCCAGCCCGGCATGCAGAGCCGCCGAATCACGCCCCAACTCGGCCATGTCGCCAAGCACAGCGATGCGCCGTCCCGACATGTGCCGCAATGTATCCAGTGCCACCGCCATTGAAGCGGGATTGGCGTTGTAACTGTCATCAAGCAGATGGCAACCGCCCATACCCGTCAGGCTACGCATGCGCCCGCTCACGGCCTGCCAGCTGGCCATGGCTGCACCGACCTCCTGCAGGGAGGCAAAACCAAGTCGCCCGAGAATTGTTGCCGCCAACGCGGCATCTTCTGCCCAATGATGCGCCGGCAGAGCCAGATCGAAGGCAACGCTTTCATCGCCTCGCTTAAGACTCACGTGGCGACCGTTCATGTCCCATTCCACCACAGAGTCATCGGCACCATTCATATCCAGCAGCATCGAACCGGCAGGCATTGATTTCTCGCCAAGCAGTGCTGATACGCCTGCACCAAGCACAGCACAGCCATTAGCCGCCAGCGCGTCGAGCAGTAGCGCCTTCTCGGCAGCCACGCAGGCCAAGCTTCCCAGGCCTTCGGCATGTGCTGCCGAGATCCCAGTAATAACCGCCACATCCGGCCGCACCATGGCTGCCAATCGAGACATTTCGCCCGGCTCACTGATTCCGCATTCAACGACCGCCACATCGTCATCAGGCTGAATGCGCAACAGAGTCTGAGGCACACCAATCAGATTGTTATCGTTGCTGCGCGTAGCGGCGACACGTTTGCCTTGGCTTAGCAATATATGCTCCAGCATTGAGCGCAGCGTGGTCTTGCCGTACGAGCCGGTGATAGCCACCACTGGCAGCGACAGGCTGCTGCGCCAATGGGAAGCGATATCGCCAAGTGCGCGCAAGCTGTCCTGTACTTCCAGTTGTGGCAGGGAAATTCCCTTCCACGCGCCGATACCGGCAGTATCGCCGATCAGGGCCGCAGCCCCCCGGTTTACGGCCTCGGCAACAAAGGCATGCCCATCAAAGTTCGGCCCGCGCAGTGCGATAAAGGCGTCGCCTTTACGCAAGCTGCGCGTATCGCTGCTGATACCGCAAAGCTCGGCAGGCGGCACACCATGCCAGCTCCCGGCGGTGCAGGCGTTCAGTTCCATGCCGCTCATGCGCATGCCCTGAATTCCGTCGCGCCGGATTTTGCATGCAGTGCATGCGAGGCGGCGTCGGCATCGCTCCACGGCAGGCGAGAGCCTGCTATTTCCATGTAGTTCTCATGACCTTTGCCGGCTATAACCAATGTATCTCCGACCTGCATTGAGGCTACAGCAGCCTCGATGGCGCTCCGCCTGTCCAGATCAAGATGCACCTCGGCCGGATACGGATGCGGCATGCCCGATTCCACCTCCGAGGCAATCACCTCGGGAAGTTCGCCGCGCGGATTGTCCGACGTCAGCCAAACCACATCGGCCATCTGCACGGCAATACGCCCCATTTGCGGACGCTTTTCGCGGTCACGATCCCCGCCACATCCAAGCACCACAATCAGCTTCTTTTCAGTCAAACCACGCGCCGAAGCCAGACAGGCTTCAAGCGCTTCCGGGGTATGGGCATAATCGATAAACACCTGCCAGCGCCCGATGTTCATGGCCTGCATACGCCCTGGCGGGGCACTGATGCCACTCAGAATGTCGGCAAGCTCGCCCAGCTTCACGCCGGACTGCAACAGCAGCATGGCCACACACGCCATGTTAACAGCGTGAAAATCGCCCAGCGGAATATCGCTGACAAACACCTCTTCGTCACCCTGCCTGAGGCGCAGCATGCCAGGCAGCTCCTGCTCCCAGGCCAGGTCCACATCATCGCGGAACAGGCCGCGCCCGACACGAAGCGCCCCTTGCGGCAGACGCTGCACCACACCCGGCTGATCGGCATTGCCCACCACATATCCGCCTGCGGCAAGAACCGACTCGACAAATGACTGTTTGATGGCTGCATATGGCTCGAAACCGCCATGATCCTGCAAATGATCGTGACCCAGCGTGGTCCATACTGCAGCGCTGAATGGAAGACCAGCGATGCGCTGCTGCGCTATACCGTGCGAAGAAACCTCACAGCACACCGCCGCCACATGCTGCTCTGTCGCAACAGCCAGCAAGGCGTGCAAGACCAGGAGCGATGGCGTGGTATTGCCGATATCGGCAAATGAACCGTCCTCTTTTACCCACCCCAACGTGCCGACCGCCCAGCTCTTGCCTGCGCATCGCTGCATCGCCTGACGCAGCATCCACGTCACGCTCGTTTTCCCATCGGTTCCTGTGACCCCGTACAGCCGCACCGGAGTCTTCTCTGTGCCGAACCAGCGGCGCAACAGAGCCCCGACACTGTCCATATCCGGCAGCAGAAGCTGAGGCAGAGAGGTATCCAACTCGTTCACACCGACGGAGATCACGCAGCTGGCGCCATTTTCCGCGGCTTGTTCGACAAACTGTTTTGCGCTGTCGGCAGCCCGGGGAAGACACAGGAAAGCATCCCTAGGCTGAATGCGCCGCGAATCATCATTGAGCCCATACACTTCGGCATCGCCATGCAATTCGCCGCAGCCCGCGGCCAACTCGCCAAGGGTTTGCGGCATATGGTTACGGAGCAGACTAAAGACATCGCGTAGCGGGTCACTCATTGAGCCACACCTCCAACGCACCGTTTTCTTCAAGCCTGCTCAGTGCCACCGGCTTCTGACGCACGACCCAGCCACGACCATGCACCTGCAGCTGGTAACCGTTATGCATGGCCAGTCGACGTACCTCGCGCAATGAACTGCCGTACAATGATGGAACCTCGCCGCGCTCGCCAAACACAGGTTGCGGCTCACTGACTGCGGCAAGCATTTTGCGCCACTTTTGAGGTTCCGGTGACACGCCCAGATAAGGCAAAGCAGCGGCGGCAATGCGGCGGAAAATCGGGGCCGCAACTGTGCCACCGTAAATGCTTCCCTGCGGTTCATCGATCATCACAGCAATCACCAGTTGTGGGTCTTCGACCGGCACTGCGCCCGCGAAAACCGCTGTGAATTTACCCTTGGCATAGCCACCCTGTGGCGAAGCCTTCTGCGCCGTACCGGTCTTGCCTGCCACCCGATACCCCACTGGCACTGCCTTGGCGCCTGTACCGTCCGGGCCAGTGGCATGTTCCAGCATGCGCATCACAGCGCGCGCCACCTGCTCGCTCATCACCCGATATGACGGCTCCGCATAGCTTCCCACAATTAACTTCGGCGACACATGCATACCGCCATTGGCTAGAACGGAAAATGCCGTTGCGAGCTGCAACGGCGTAACGGCGACTCCCTGGCCGAAGGCAATGGTGGCTGTTTCCACCGGCCCCCATCGCTCAATAGGCGGAAGTATTCCCGGTGACTCACCGCTCAAACCTATGCCGGGACGTCTCCCGAAACCGACAGCCTCCAGCATATCGGACAATTTTTGCGGCCCGATATCCATGGCCACCTTGGCAGCGCAAATATTACTGGATCGAACCAGCATGCCGGTCATATCCAGCCAACCCTCGGGATGTACATCATGAATCACATAATCGGCCACCCGGTAACTGCCATTCTCACAAAAAATCAGTGAATCGCTTTTCCAGTGATCGGTCTGCAATGCCGCTGCAACAGCAAAAGGCTTAAGCACCGAACCCGGTTCAAACACATCGGTCACCGCCCGGTTGCGCCAATCCCGCGGGTGGTAGTTTCGATAGTCATTGGGATTGAAACCAGGCCAGCTGACCATGGCCAGCACCGCCCCGTCGGAAGGCCGCATCACCACGACAGAGCCACCCTTGGCCTCCTGCTCACCAACTCCTTCAGCCAGTGCTGCATAAGCCATACTCTGCAGTGTCGCATCCAGATACAGCTTGACCTCGCTGCCCATTTTTGGCTCATTCAACCAGCGGGCTCCGGGCAGATAATGGCCGCGGGCGTCGCGCTGCACATGCTTGCGCCCCTCTTGCCCGGCAAGTTGCGAATCAAGACTGTGCTCCAGACCTTCAAGACCACTTCCGTCCAGACCGACGAAACCAAGCAGATGACCGGTGGCCGGGCCGAGGGGATTGTAACGACGCCACTCGGTTTCTTCGCGCACGCCGGGTATATCCAACTCAGCCACCGCACGTGCCTTGGCCGGATCAATCTGCCGTGCCAGCCAGACAAACCCCGGTCTCTTAAGCCGCTTGTTCAAAGTCGAAACCGGCATCCTCAGCGCCTTGGCCAGATCTGCAATTCGCTCCTTGGGGACATCACGCCCGATGGCGGCAATCGACGGCACCTGAATGCTTTCGGCCAGCACGCGATCGTTCACATCCAGCACCGGGCCGCGTGGAGCCGGTACCGTGTACTGGCGTTCACGCTGCTTGTCTGCCAGATCCTGCAGCCTCGGCGACTGCATCCATTGCAGGTCGACAACGCGCACCATCAACAACACCAGCCCCAGCACGATAAGACCGGTCAACGCCTCTATGCGGCGGCGGAAGAACACGTCTGTTTTGTTCACGGATTAATCACCTGCATGGCGGTCGGTGGCCGCATGCCGAGCTGCTCAAGCGCAACGGTGCGCAAACGCTCGGGGCGGGTAAGCATGGTCAATTCGATATTCAGGCGATTGATTTCGTCTTCTGCCTGTCGCACATCGCGCTGCAACTGGTTGTACTGACCGGCCATCTCCAGTCGCTGGTGTGCCAGCCCGACCTGAGCGGTCGCCAACACCGTCAGTGCAAGGCAGAGCATCAACCACGGGCGAACCAGTTTCTGCGCGGCACTCATGACAGCCTCTCGGCAACACGCAGCAAGGCAGAGCGACTGCGTGGATTTTCCGCCACTTCCGCATCCGTAGCGCGAATTGGCTTTTTCTGCACCCAGCGCATTGTGGCTACCCGACCGCACACACACATCGGAAAATCTGGTGGACAGGTACATGGATGCACCTGCTCCTCGATCAGATCACGTACTTTACGATCTTCGCCGGAATGGAATGAAATAACAACCAGACGACCACCCGGAAGCAGACGCTGCATAGCCGCCTTGATGCCGGCTTCGATTTGCCCTATTTCATCATTGATCCACATACGCAGAGCCTGAAAGGTTCGTGTGGCCGGATGCGCACCACCGAAGCGGGCCTGACGCGGCATGGCATGAAACACCACATTCTCCAGCTCCGCGGTGCGTGTCATTTTGCCCTCGGCATAGGCTTTGAGAATGGCACGCGCAATTCGACCGGCATAGCGCTCGTTGCCGTAGCTGCGCAGAATATCGGCCAGCTCACGCTCACTGAGGCGCGCAAATCGCTGTGAAAGTGGCTGACCGCTGTTTGTATCCATGCGCATGTCGAGCGGGCCATCGTGAGAAAAGGAAAAGCCTCGCCCTGCATCATCGAGTTGCGGAGAGGAGACACCGAGATCGAAACCGATGCCATGCACCGACACCCAGCCTGCCTCATCCAACACCTCATCCAGATCGGCAAACGCTGCATGCCGAATGCAAAATCGACCATCCTGCGCAGCCAGCCGTTCACCTTCGCGAACTGCCTCGGAATCTCGATCAAGCCCGATGAGGCAACCTGCAGGCGAGAGCCGCTCAAGCAAGGCGCGTGCATGCCCGCCACGCCCAAAGGTCGCATCGACGTAGCGTCCATCCGGCGAGTGGCAAAGAGCATCAATGAAGGGGGTGAGAAGGACTGGCGCATGGCGTCCCACATCAGAACTGCGGCGGGCCATTTCTCAGCATGGCCAGGTCCTGCTCCAGCTGTTTCCCATGACGGACACCATCCCAAATTTCGAAGTGATTGGCTCCGCCGGTAAACAAGACTGTTTTATCCAATTCTGCAAACTCGCGCAGAGTAAGCGGCAAAAGAATACGCCCCTGCTTGTCGGGTACGCAGGCAACAGCAGGACTGACTACGAAACGCTCGTAACGTCTCCGGTACTCATCGGTAACAGGAAGGCCGCGCACAGTAGCCAGCACATCGCGTTCCCATTCTTTTGGCGGGTAGGCGTGCAGGCAACCATCGTAGTCACGGGTGATGATCACCTCTTCGCTGCCGTAACGGCTGCGCAGGGTGTCACGGAAGGAGGCCGGGATATTCACCCGTCCTTTGGCATCCATGGTGTTTTTGTATTCACCTTGAAACATTTTGCCTGTTGCCCTCCGCTGCAAATGGGAATGTCGTATCTTACAACCCCGTGGGTCATTCACCCACAATTACCCACTTCGCGCCAATATTGCCCATCCAATCATTATTGTCAACCGCATTCTTCCAATATTTCGCACAGATGGACCACAAAACCGACCATTAAACATGGTTTTATCTATATCCCCCTTGGCTGGACAGCTGGTGGTTAATGGTGGGTATGAAAGACACAGACATCCGCAAATACACCTCAAATTAACCTTCAAGCTGACTTTTTAATGTCATTTGTCTGTCACAGGCTCCTCCTATGCTTCGCCCCGACCACCGCTTTCCGGTGGAGGAGCAGACCTAGGAGGAGACAGAGATGGCTTTACAGGATTTGATCAATGGCGACCGGATGGAGATGCTTAGATGGGTCAGTGAGCGCAATGTACACGTACCGCTTTCCGACCTGGCGTTCATGCTGGATCTGGTCGAAGACCCTCCCACAGACAGAATGACCGACTTGGGGGATGCCCTTTACGATTATTGTGTTGACTGACAGGCTCCTGTGAGCGGCGTACTGCGCCGCAATAACCGCAAGGGAGCATGCCATGCTATTCAGCACCACACCTTCGATTGAAGGGCGCAGTATCAGTGAGTACAAGGGTGTCGTTGTCGGAGAAGCGATTCTGGGAGCCAACATCTTCAAGGATATGTTTGCCGGCATCAGGGATATTGTTGGCGGGCGCGCCGGCGCTTATGAAAAGGAATTGGCCAAGGCGAGAGAGATTGCCTTTGAGGAGCTCGAACAACGCGCTACCGAACTTGGCGCCAATGCCGTGATCGGCATCGATGTCGACTACGAGGTGATCGGCAAGGACGGCAGCATGATGATGGTTAGTGTCTGTGGTACAGCGATTGTGCTGGACTAGGGTCTGTTTACGCCCATACGGTCCCTTATCGTTTCCACTCGCTTGCGGTTCACACCCAAATCGGAATGCCCGACGCGTGAGCCTGAACGAACGTGAATCAGGCCCTTCGATGCATCCAGCCGCAGTTCGACATCATCGACAAAACGAAACAGCGGCGAGGTGAAGGTGGCGTGCATATATTCGCCATCATCCAGCTCAATTTTCCCGCCGGTCGCCTCAATCGCCTGTCGCAACATCTGCCAATCAGCATTGGAAAACGGAGCAATGGCATGCAATGAGTCGTCTGATGCCGCCTCGCTGGACACGCAGTTCGGCTTGTCGGGACAGGACTGCAAATGGCCGCCAACCAGGCCGAGCTCTGGCGGGGTCTGCGACTGGAAGCCGCGCACAGCAAACAAGCCAACAAACAGGACCACAAGAACCGCCAGAATCATCCCGAGCATTTTGACCCCCTTCATGCGCGCGCCGCGCAGCAATGTTTGAATTTCAGCCCGCTACCGCAAGGGCAGACATCGTTTCTGCCGATATCGTCTACCAGACAATCACCATCCACATACAGCCAATGCCCGTCCTCGCGCAAAAAGCGGCTCGTTTCATGCAGCCGCTTCCCCTTTCCGCGATCGACATAGCCGGCAACGAATTCTACCTCGCCGACCTCATTCCCTGCGTTTGTTCGGACTATCTCAAGCCCGATCCAGGTCAGACCCGTACCGCCCAGCGAACCGGCTGACGGCCTTGTCGAGGGATGCCATGTGGCGTAAAGATATGCATGCCTCCCAAGGACATAGGCGGTGTAGCGCGAACGCATGAGTGCAGCAACATCGGGGGCGGACATATTCTCCAGATAGCGGCCGCAACAATCGGCCAGAGATTGCCCCGAACCGCAGGGGCATATCATCTCGGGCAGGCTCACGCCATCAAAGCGCCCGAGTGGAATACTCGGTGACCATGCAATGCGTTGCCCCCGGCTCAAGCTGCACCACATCATCAGCTGCGTTGGCTGTTTCCACGCACAACATTTTCAGATGACCATCGGGGCCGAGATCGCCCATCTTCGCAGCCGTTTCGACCCATGGGTTCCACACCACCACGGAGGCACTGCCTTCGCAGCAGATGCGAATGATCCTGCCCATAGAGGGATCAACAATTTCGCAGCAGTTCGGTGTATCGAGATAAATACGGTCCGATTCCGAGGAGATAACAACCGGCCCGTGCTGCTTCTTGCGTTCCCCGCCATCCATTTTATCGATGTAGGTACAGCCATCCAGACCTTCGACCTTCACCTGCCGCACGTCGCCTACAAGGAAATAGGTGTGCAGGGCCTCGCCCAGTGTATAGACCGTTTCGTCGAGATTGGCGGTTTCCAGGGACAACAAAAGACTCTGACCAACCGTAACATGCAGCTGTACACGCAAGGAATGCCCGCACAACTCTCTGACCTGCTCAGATTGAACCAGCTCGAAACTGAGCTTGGTGCGCCCATCATTCATAGCTCTCGAGGCGACCGGCTTCCACGCTGCGGTGCGTGCCGGACCATGTCCCGGCAGGCTGGAATCAGAGGCATGCGGCCCGAACCATGGCCAGCAAATCGGCACGCCGCCACGCAGAGATTTGCCCGGCGCGAACTTCGCCTCATCCGACATCCAGATGACGGACTTCTCGCCCTTGGATTGAAAATCAAGCACATGTGCACCCTGCAACGCGATACTTGCCTGCCCGAGCTCGTTGTGAATCTCTGCAACCGGCATATCGCCAGGCCCACTAATGAAACGCAAATGCCCTGCAATACCGAATCGCCTATTCAGCTTCTCAAGATCAGCCATAGCCCCCTCCTGCAAATCATTATTTCTATGATGCCAATCTATGCCTGAGGAACGAAGGACACAATCGGAAAAGTGGTGATGACATTTCAACCGCGAACCCATGATCGGAAACGGCAAATCTCATGACGATTTCGGCTTGCCCAGACCCCGGATTTGGGAAAGAGTTCGCTGCAAATTTATGCTGAACCAACCATATGCTGCTTCACCGCTTCTCGACTACTCCCGGGCATCTTGCCCTACCCCTATTTGAGGCAACCATCCCATGCAAGCACACAACGTCCGTATTGAAGACTATTACGACCCGGAAAATTTCGCCGATATCAAAAGGTTTGCCGACAATCAGGAAACACCATTTGTGGTCATTGATCGTCGCATCATTATGCAACACTACAAGGACTTAACTGGAAGCTTCCCCTTTGCCAGAATCTATTACGCTGTCAAAGCCAATCCGGACAATGAAATCCTCAGCTTGCTGCGCGATATGGGCTCATCTTTCGATATCGCCTCCACCTATGAGCTGGACAAGGTCCTTGCTCTCGGTGTCTCGCCCGATCTCTGCAGCTACGGCAACACCATCAAGAAGCGCAAAGACATCCGTTATTTTTATGAAAAAGGTGTGCGGCTGTATGTCAGCGACTCCGAACCCGACCTGCGCAACATCGCCCTTGAAGCCCCCGGCTCGAAAGTCTATATCCGCCTGCTCACCGAAGGCAGCCACACTGCCGACTGGCCGCTGTCGCGCAAATTCGGCTGCCAGACCGATATGGCTGTCGAGCTCCTGGTGCTGGCCAAGGAGCTGGGGCTGGAGCCTTTCGGTGTCTCGTTCCATGTCGGCTCACAGCAGCGCGACATCGGCGCATGGGATGCAGCTATCGACAAGGTCAAAACCATCTTCGACTGGCTCAAGAGCGAACAGGGTATCCAGTTGAAGATGATCAACATGGGCGGTGGCTTCCCGGCCAACTATCTTGCCCGGACCAACGACCTCGCCACTTATGCACAGGAGATCACGCATTACCTGACAGAAGACTTCGGCGACGACCTGCCTGAAATCATCCTCGAACCGGGCCGTTCGCTGTGCTCGAATGCAGGCGTACTGGTCAGCGAAGTAGTGCTGATTTCGCGCAAATCCACCAGCTCACTGCACCGCTGGGTGTACACCGATGTCGGCAAGTTCTCCGGCCTCATCGAAACCATGGGGGAAGCCATCAAATACCCGATCTACACAGAAAAGGATGGGGAGGTTGAAGAATGCGTGCTTGCCGGCCCCACCTGCGACAGCGCCGATATTATGTATGAGGATCACAAATACGAACTGCCGCTTTCCCTGGAGATCGGCGACCGCCTCTACTGGTTCTCAACCGGCGCCTACACCACAAGCTACAGTGCCATCGAGTTCAACGGCTTTCCGCCGCTTAAACAACATATCATCGGATAGCAGAGAATGCCGCGAACGAACTCAGGTATTCGGCAGATGAGAATTTTTTGCTCATTGCCCCTTATGCGCATGCTTGCCTGTATCTGCTGCTGGAGCGTAAATGCCATAGCTGCCGATGCACTGCCGCGCTGGGAGGCAGGTATCGCCGTAGGTGCTGCAACACTGCCGCAGTATATGGGCAGTGATGAACGCTACTCCTTCGCCATACCTGTTCCGTTTCTTGTCTACCGTGGCGATCGGGTGAATCTGGATCGTGAGGGCCTGCGCGCCGATCTGTTCGGCAACCGTGACCTGTCACTGGATGCCAGTCTGGGCATCGGCCTGCCGGTGAGAAACACCAACCGTGCTCGGGCCAACATGCCGCACCTGCATTTCAGCCTGCAGGCCGGCCCGCGCCTCAACTGGCGCCTATATACGAGTGAGCAAAGCGAGTGGACTGTCCGCCTTCCCTGGCGCGGCGTCATGGATGTAAGAGGGCACTACCTCGGCTGGGTATCGGAACCCGACCTGCGCATCAAACTTCAACTCTCCGACAGCGTTGGCCTGCGCCTCAGCGCGGGCGCACTGTTCGCCTCGCAGCAATTCAATGCGCACTATTACAACGTTGACCCAATCTATGCGACCGCCACCCGCCCCACCTATCAGGCCAAAGCCGGACTGCATTCCCTGTCACTCAATGGTGCACTGTTCTGGAAGATCAATGACCGCCTTCGCGCCTTCACGACGCTGCGCTACCGCAACCTGAGTTCCGGCGTTATCAACAACAGTCCGCTGGTCAAAACTCCGCACTATCTGTCTGGGGCCATCGGTGTGGCATGGAGCTTTTACCAGTCCGATGAGTTGACCGGACAGACGGACGATTAAGCCATCAATCGACGGGACGGCGATAGGCGAAACTGCCGGTAACCGTTTTGTGCGTGCCGGCTGGGGTTACCCAGAAACTGATGCGATACAGGTCGGGATCGGCCATGCGGAAGTAATTGCCGAAACTAACCAATTTCTCGACATGGATCTTCTCGAGCGTCTTCTCCGAGAAATCCAGCCCGCCCAGCGCCTGCACCCTGACCTTGACCGAGGCATCATCGATACGTTTTCCGCTGTTCTGGTCGAACATGGCAAACAGTACGTAATACCTTTGCGTCATACTGTACACATTGCTCGGCAGATTCAGCTCGTCGGCCTCGCTTTTCACCATCTGAATCGGTAACACTCCGAGATAGATGGACACCCCGTCGATCACCTGGTGCCGTTCGATATCCTTGGCCTGAGCCACGGGGGTCGCCAGCAGCAGAAGCAGGACGGGCAGACATATTCGAAAAAGCCAAGTTGCGTGATGATTTGACATACCAAGCTCCTCACCGGACGGCATACACCAAATATTCGCGTCTGGCTGGTCGTTTGCTAGGCCAGCCAGAGCATGCCCCGGCTATAAATACAGCGTTTTGCCGCATTGTTTTGTTACCTTAGCACAAGTTTATGAGTCGCAAGTGAAATCCCGGCAGGGCGACAAACAA
>CAZQTO010000070.1:0-12125 GCA_964596375.1 uncultured Zetaproteobacteria bacterium
TTGGAGGTGCTCTGCCCCTGCACCTTGGCCATGGCCTTGATCAGATGCCGCGTGCCGGCACAGAAACCGATACGCCAGCCGGTCATGCAATAGGCCTTGGATACACCATTCAAGGTGACGGTACGCTCCTTCAGGCTTGGATTGACCTGTGCGATGGTGGCGAACTTCTTGCCGTCGAACAGAATCTTTTCGTACATATCATCGGTGGCCACGGCGACGTTCTCATGCATGGCGAGCACTGCGCCGAGAGCATCCAGATCATCAAACGAATAGGCCATGCCGGTCGGGTTGGACGGGGAGTTCAGGAACAGCAGTTTCGTTTTGGGCGTGATGGCCTTCTCAAGCTGATCGGCGGCCAGTTTGAAATCGTTCTCCGAGGTCGTATCAACAATCACCGGCACGCCGCCGGCAAGCAGCACCATATCGGGGTAGGAGACCCAGTAGGGAGCAGGAATAATCACCTCGTCGCCCGGATTAATCATGGCCTGCAGCATATTGTAGATGCACTGCTTGCCGCCGGTGGACACCAGAATATCCTCGGGCTCGTAATCCAGATTGTTGTCGCGCTTGAACTTGGCAGCGATTTCCTTGCGCAGCTCCGGAATACCAGGGACAGCGGTGTAGCGCGTAAAGCCTTCGTCGATGGCCTTCTTCGCTGCATCGCAGGCAGCCTTCGGGGTATCGAAGTCCGGCTCACCGACAGACAGGGAGATGATATTTTGGCCTGCGGCACGCAATTCAGCAGCCTTGGCAGTGATGGCGAGGGTGGCGGATGGTTTAACGAGATTAACGCGGTCGGATAGTGTGATCATGCATGGATGCTGCCAGATTTTTTTGCCGACTCAACTGCTGGTGATGCACCACATATCAAGCGCTATCGGGCCTGGTCTGTACTCGCCCGACCTTCACCCCTGGCATCCACCAAACCCTTTGTCTTTCCTGTTTTTCTATTCCATACAATCGCCTGCATATTGCCGTAGGACTGCTCCAGCGGCTGCAAATGATGGCCACGCTTTTTAAGCCCGGCGGCCAGCTTCGGCGAAAGGCCCGGCTCGATCTGCACGACATCGGGCAGAAACTGATGATGGAAACGGGAAGCATTTACCCAGTCTCCCGGCGGCTTTGTATCCAGCATGAAGCCGACGGACGATAACAGCACCATCGAGATGATGCGCGAACCGCCGGGTGTGCCGAGGATGAAAGTGCGCTCGGGACCGACCACGAAAGTCGGACTCATCGAGGAAAGCATGCGCTTGCCCGGCTCTATGCCGTTGGCCTGCCCCTGTACCAGTCCATAGGCATTGGGCTCACCCGGGCGGGTGGCGAAATCGTCCATCTCGTCGTTGAGCAGGATGCCGGTGGAGGGGGAAACATAGCCCGAACCGAAAGCGTAATTAACGGACAGCGTGGCCGCCACCATATTGCCCTCACGATCAATAATCGAGAAATGCGTGGTATCGTGTCCTTCGCTCATCATTTCACCGGTTCCCTGAATATCCAGCGAAGGTGTGGCATGCTGCATATCGATGCTCTGGCGCAACTCGGCAAGCCTTGCAGCATCCAGATAGTCGCGCGGAATGCTGACGAAATCGGCATCGCCAAGATAACGGTTGCGATCGCGATAGGCGCGTTTCATGGCCTCAATCAGCAGATGGGTGCGATCGACCTTACTTAAGGACTTCAAATCGTCGTCTTTCAGCTGGCCGAAGATATGGGCGAGCGTCATGCCGCCGGAGGATGGCAAGGCGGCGCTGATAAAACGAAACCCCTGATAATCGAAGAACACCGGCTTGCGCTCAATGGCGCGATAAGCAGCCAGATCATGCAGACTGATCAGGCCGCCATCCTGCCGAAGATCGCTAACCAGATGCAGGGCTGTTTCACCGCGATAGAAATCCTTTGCTCCCCGCTTGGCAAAACGGCTTAGTGTCTCAGCCAAGGCAGGCTGGCGAATAGTGCCCCCTTCTTTTTTTACATAGATATCACGGGCGGAAGCATTGAATGCCTTGCTGCGCCACTTGATCATCCCGGCCAGTCGCGGGCCAGGCTTGAATCCCTCTGTGGCCAGACGGATGGCAGGCGCGCTCACCTCACCACGCTTGAGTGTGCCGTATTTCGAAATCAGCCTTTCCACCCCGGCAAGCAGCCCCGGCACGCCTGCCGCTTGCGGGCCGTCCATGCTCGATTGCGTCTCGAACACCTCCCCATGTCCTGCGGCTGCCGGTGAGGTCTCCCTTGCATCAATCATCACATAGCGCTTCTCTTTGGCGATATAGAGCAGGAAAAATCCGCCACCGCCGATACCGGAAGAACCGGGCTCGACCACACCCAGGGCCAACGCAGTAGCCGCCGCCGCATCAAAGGCATTGCCGCCCTTTTTCAGCATCTTTACCCCGGCCTCGGTGGCCTGCGGCTGGGCTGCGACCACCATGCCCGATTCCGGGGATACAAGCTCTGGATTGGCTGCATGCGCTACTGGCGACAGCAGGATGACAAGGGTGAACAGCAAGCTTCTGATAAGTCGATTCATAGGGATGAGGATAGACACTTCTCGGCAAACGGCAATTTCCCTGCCCCTGCGTATGCAAGTGGCTTGCAGGGAGGAAGTCACAGCTTCAGTCTTAGCCACCAAACTGCACCGAAAGGAAACACCATCATGGCTGTAAATCCACCTGTTCTGACCCCTCCCCTTCCCGTTCCCGGCTTTAAGGTCGGCACCGCTTCCTGCGGCGTTAAATCGCCAGCACTGAAGGGCAAGCGGCAGGATCTCACGCTGATTGTCGGCGATGTCGATTGCCATGCAGCAGGCGTGTTCACAAGCAATCGATTCCGTGCCGCCTGCGTGCGTTGGGGTGAAAAGACGCTGTCCAGCCACAGTGAAAAGATTCGCGCCATTGTTGCCAATGCAGGCAATGCCAATGCGGGGCTCGGCGAAATGGAAAACGTGTGGGCCCGGCAGTTGATCGAAGCGGGAGCGGATGCCGCAGGCGTGGATGCCGCAGGCGTTCTCTCTTCCTCAACCGGCGTGATCGGAACACCCTTTCCCATTGATCGCATTCAAGCCAGCATGCATGAGGCTGCCGATTCGCTGGCCGCCGACAACTGGGAGGCCTCCGCCCATGCCATCCGCACCACCGACACCTTTGCCAAATGGTCATCGGCACAGATCGACATCGATGGAAGCACCTATACGCTGACCGGCATCTGCAAGGGCAGCGGCATGATTCATCCCAATATGGCCACCATGCTGGCCTTTGTTGCTACCGATGCGCCGATTGGCGCCAGCGATCTGGCACCCATGCTGGGGCGTGTGGCCAACCGTTCTTTCAACTGCATCAGTGTGGATGGCGACACCTCGACCAATGACACGCTCTACCTGCTCTCCTCCGGCATCGGGCTGGGCCATGCACCGCTGGCCGACACTTCCCTGTTTGAGCAGGCGCTAACCGAGCTGTGCATTGAGCTTGCCCAGCTGATCGTGCGCGATGGCGAGGGCGTATCGAAATTCGTCACCATCGAAGTGACAGGTGCCGCCAGCGAACAGGACGCGCGCACTGTGGGCCGTGCGATTGCTATTTCACCTCTGGTCAAAACCGCATTTGCCGGCAGCGATGCCAACTGGGGGCGCATCCTGTCAGCCGTCGGTAATTCGGGTGTGGCTATCGACACCAATAGCATCACCCTCAGTGCAGACGATGTGCTGATGTTCGAAAAGGGAAATCTGCATCCGGATTATCACGATGCGGACGGCATGGAAGTGTTCCGCAAAGAGGAATTCACCATCACGCTTGCTCTGGGCATGGGCTCGGCATCATCCACCGTATGGACCGGCGATCTGACCCACGAATACATCACCATCAATGCGGAATATCGCACCTAAAGACACTTCTTCCGCCACGAAGACGCGAAAAAAGATAAATTAACAGGGTTTGCCTGCTTGTGATGTTGACTCCGGGCCCCACTTGTTGCTGTGCCGGACCGGGCGCATGCCCGGCGGGGCCTTGCGCAAAAAGAGGGGGAACATTTCCCGGTTTGCGCCCGCCGGGCTAGTGAACCGGCCGGGAATTCACAGCTACCCGTGGGCGGCCTTCTTTGCTTCTTTCTTGGCCGATCAAGAAAGAAGAAAGACCTTGTTGCTCAGTTCGATATTCCAGAAAACAGTTCGTTTATCCCAATGGATTCCCGCTGCGCGGGAATAACGACCAGTTATCGGTCCCTACATCAGCACCCGTTCGATACCGCCGTTTTTGACGCGGCTTACGAAATCATCCTGCCATGCCTCGCCGTTCAAACGCTTTGCCAACTCGACAACGATATAATCCGCCGCAACGCCGGTTTCATCTTCCAGACGCGACAGGCCCTGCAGGCAGGACGGGCAGGAGGTGAGGATTTTGGCATCGGCCTGTGTTTCGAGCTGTGCCTTGGCCTTGGCCATTTCCTCTTCCTTGCGAGCACGAATCTTGCCGGCAATCGCCGGACTCGCCACGGCCAGCGTGCCTGCCTCACCGCAGCATTCGGCGGAGGCCACCGACGGGGCTTGCAGCAAAGCATTGATCGCGGCCTCGGAGCCATGCCGTTTCATCGGCGTGTGGCAGGGCTCGTGATACAGGTACTGCTGCCCTTCCACAGCTTCGACCGTCACACCCTGGGTCACGAGGTATTCATGGATATCGATCAGCGGTGCTCCGGGAAACACCTGCTCCAGCTGATAGCGCGTCAACTGATCGTAGCAGGTACCGCATGACACAATCACCGCCTCAAAATCGAGATAGGACAATGTGTTCTTCAGGCGATGGAAGAGCACGCGGTTGTCATAGGTGATCTGATTGCCGCGCTGGTGATCGCCGCCCGCCGTCGAGGGGTAACCGCAGCACAGATAGGATGGCGGCAGCACCACATTCAGGCCAAGATCGTAGAGCATGGCCTGCGTAGCCAGCCCCACCTGCGAGAAAAGCCGCTCCGAGCCGCAACCCGGGAAATAAAACACCGCCCGCCCGTTGGCCTTGGCCGGATCGCGCAGGATCGGGATTTCATTCTTGTTGCGCCCTTCGATACCCAGCATGGTGCGCGTAGTGTCAGTCGGCAATTTGGGCAACGGCCGCTCGACAAAATTAATCACCTGTGCGGCGATACCCGTAAGATTGCGCTTGGCCGCAGGAATCTCTCTTACCAGACCGATGGCTTTGGCAACCTTGTGCAGCAGACGATGTCCGGCATAACCCCAGCCGATCACCGTCTTGCGCATCAGGCGCACGGTATCGGGGTTTTTCGTCACCAGAAACAGCATGGCCAGCTTCGAGCCGAGATTGAAGCGCGCCTGTCCCTTGTCTTTCATGATGCCGCGCATGCGCTCGGTCACCATACCGAAATCGATATCCACCGGGCAGGGGGATTCGCATTTGTGGCAGATGGTGCAATGATCTGCCACATCGCCGAGGCCTGCGAACTGCTCGAAGGAAATCCCGCCGCCGGTCTGCGATTCGTAAAGGAATGCCTCGATGATCGCGCCCGTCGCCTGAATCTTGTTGCGTGGCGAATACAACATCGAAGAGCGCGGGAAATGCGTGTTGCACACCGGCTTGCACTTGCCGCAGCGCAGGCAGGGGGAAATCTCCTCGGAAAGCGCCGTCAGATCGGCCGCCTCCAGAATCACCGCCTCCATCTCCAGCAGGTTGAAACTCGGCGTGTAGGTAAAGGTCAGATCCGTGCCCGGCATCAGCTTGTCGCGGTTGAACAATCCTTCCGGATCCACACGGCGCTTGTAGTCGGCCATCTCGGCCAGATATTCCGGCTTCATATAGGGAAGCTTGGTGATACCGATGCCGTGTTCGCCGGAAATAACACCGCCCAGCTCCACAGCCTTGGCCATGAAGGCCTCCACAGCGTGGTGGGCGCGTTTCATCATCTGATAGTCGTTGGAGTTGACCGGTACATTGGTATGTACATTGCCATCCCCGGCATGCATATGCGTGGCAATCACAATGCGGCTGGACAGGGCCTTTTTATGCTGGACCACAACCCCTTCGATCAGGGCCTCGTAACCACGCAGCATATCGAGCAGCGCCTGCTCAACCTCGGCACGATAGGAAATGCGCAAGCTGCCGCGCTGGATCACCCTGAACAGCACCTCATCTGCAGCATGCTCGACGTCTGCGGGCAGGCTGGCAGAGTCTTTACACGGTAAATCCAGACCATCGAGCCAGGACTGCCAACGTTCCCGCACCTCGGCTATTACATCGAGACAGGTGCGTATTTTACCGCTTAAGTACTCACCGCTCTCGACCACCAGCAGCTTACGCACGGCGGGATCGTTGTCGGCGACCAGTTCTAGCTGGCGTTTGAGATAGGCATCAATCGCATCCACGGCCTCGATTTTATTGGCGATGGAATGTTCGATATTGAGATGCTCGATAAAATCATTGTACTCGGACAGACGATGCAGCGGAATCACCACATCCTCGTTGAGTTTGAAGGCGCGGGTGTGGCGGGCGATAGCCGCCATGCTGCCGCGCACCTCCCAGAAACTCTTACGATCCGCCGGTTGCACGGCGACAAAACCTTCGCCATTGCCACCTGATGCAATGCGCGTGATCTGTGAGCAGGCAGCGGCAACTTCGCGCTGCTCATTGCCGGACACATCGATCAGCAGTACCACGCGCGGTTGCTCACGGCGCGTGGACTTGGATGTATAGCGGGTGGCCTTGACGTACTTTTCGTCAAAGTGCTCCAGCCCTTCCAGATGCACGCCGGGCATGGCATCGACATGCTCCTTGATGCCGACCATGGCTGCGGTTGCTTCGCGCAGGTCCTGACCGAAAAACTCGCAGCAAACAGTCTGGGTAAACGCATACGGCTCGTGCAACACAAAGGTCGCATCGGTGATAAAGCCGTCCACCCCTTCCTTCTGCACGCCGGGCAGGCCACCGAGGGCCTTGCGCGTCACGTCCTTACCCAGTCCAGCAAGGCGGAATACAGATCCGGGAATAACCAATTCTTCCGGTTCGGATAGCTGCGTCGTGCCGTCAGGTGCAAAGCGACTCAAGCGGAAGCGCGCCTCGCCTTCAGGCTCGATGCGCCCCATATTGTGTTCCAGCCGCTCCACCAGCAGCCAGTTTCCGTCCGGGGTAACCATCCTGTACGACAACAGATTATCGACACAGGTTCCCCAGATCACCGCATGCTTACCGCCCGCATTGGAGGCCACATTGCCGCCGATGGTACAGGCCCAAAGACTGGTCGGATCAGTGGCAAACACATACGGCTGGGAAGCCTGCATCACCTTGCCTGTGACCGCACCGGCCTGCGCCGTGATGGTATGGACGAATCGCCCACCGCCGATATCGCGCTCCTCAACCGGCCCAAAGCCGTCCAGCTTCTCGACATTGATCATCACCGAATCGGCATGCAGCGGCACGGAACCACCACAAAGGCCGGTACCGCCACCACGCGGAATCACCGTCATGCCCAATTCACGGGCCGCGCTGATAAGTCCCGGAAGCTCCTCGGCCGAATCGGGGGTGAGCACGCAGAAAGGATGCTCCTGCCGCCAGTCGGTGGCATCGGTGGCGTGGTGGGTTAAGGTGAAAGCATCGAAATGCACATTGTTACGGTGCGTATAACGGGAGAATTTTTTCAGTGCATGATTGCGCCGCGATGGTGTTTCGACAAACCAGCAGTCCAGATTATCCAGCATGCGACGCGTGGCCTCAACGATGCGCATCACACGCTCATTATCCTCGGCTGTGGCCTCGATACGGGCCAGACGATCGGCATGCAGGGTCTGCATGGCCTTGAGGCGTTTGCGGTTCTTCAGTAGATCATTTTTGAGATATACATTACGCGAAACCACCCAGACATCGCCTAGAATTTCAAACAGTTTTCGTGCGGAACGTCCGGTGCGCCGCTTGGCACGCAGGGCATTGAGATCATCCCATGCCTGCTCGCCCAGAAAGCGCAGCACAATCTCCCGATCAGAATAGGAGGTGTAGTTGTAGGGTATCTCGCGGATATTCTCGTTCAAACCATTCGCTCCATGCGCTGCATCGGGGATTGTCGCATGATAGCGGGGACCGATGAAGAAACCATAAACAGAAAGAAATCAGGCTTTGCCACGCTTGGCCAGCATGCTTTTCAGGCGACCAAGTGCGGCGCGCGACATGCGCACGGTCAGTAACATCTCGTCACCATCGCTTTCCTGACTCAGCACGCGCCCGTTGGCATGACACCATGCCAGAGTTTTCCCGTCGGCAATCGGAATGCGTAGCTTCTCCTCCCCCATATGGCTCTCCAGCCAATCGCGCAGCAGTCCAAGAAGTTCATCCAAGCCATTGCCTGTGACGGCGGAAACGGCCACGCGGCTGCCATCGATATCCGGGGTGATGCGCGATTTCACCTGTGGTGCCAGATCGGTTTTGTTCCACACCTCGATACGCGGTGGCATCTCGGAGCTTCCATCCACCCAGCCTTCGCCCATAATCATATGCAGGGTTTCATCCACCACCTTGCCCTGTTCGATGACCTGCGAATCGGATGCATCGCGCACATGAACAATAAGGTCCGCCTCCACCACCTCTTCCAGCGTGGCGCGAAAGGCATCAACCAACTCATGCGGCAGTTCCTGCACAAAACCCACCGTATCGGAAAGCATCAGCGCATGCCCTCCGCTCAACTCCAGCTTGCGCAGGGTCGGATCAAGCGTGGCAAACAATTGATCGGCGACATATACACCGGCCGAGGTCAGGCGATTGAACAGTGTGGATTTGCCGGCATTGGTGTAACCAACCAGGGCCACGGTGGGTATCTCCTTGCGCCTGCGTCCGGCGCGCTGAGTAGCCCGCATACGCCGCACCCCGACTAGATCCTTTTCAATCTGACGAATGCGATTGCGAATCATGCGCTTATCCAGTTCAAGCTGCCGCTCACCCGGGCCACCGAGAAAGCCGAAACCGCCGCGCTGCCGCTCCAGATGGGTCCAACTGCGCACCAGCCGGCTGATCTGATAATTCAGACTGGCCAGTTCCACCTGCATGGCACCTTCACTGGTGCGCGCACGGGCGGCAAAAATCTCCAGAATCAGGCCGGTACGATCCACCACCTTGGTATCCCAGGCCTTTTCCAGATTGCGCTGCTGCACAGGGGAAAGCGGATGATCGACAAACACCACCACCGCCTCGCAATCGGTCACGTGCTTTTTCACCTGCTCGATCTGACCGGTACCCAGCAGTGTCCCCGAACGCGGCCGGCGAATGGGTACAACAATCGAATCAAGCAACTCGCAATCGCTGGCTATCACCAGCCTGTCGAATTCGGCAGCCCGTGCGCCCCTTGCCATCTCACCCTCGGCCTTGCTGCTCATCTCAGGATGCACGGATAGCACCGCATCCCTCTTCGTTTCCTGTTCCCAGCTACCGCTCATGCCGCCACCTGCAATGACTTGGTAATCAGAGGCGTAAGTTCCGCCGCATCGCCATGTACAGCCTGCGAGGTCTGGTGGGTAAACCATGTTTGCTGCCGCTTGGCATAGCGTCTGGTCGCCGTGATGCCGTCCTGCACGGCCTGATCAAGTTCGACTTGACCTTCCACATGAGCCAACAACTGACGATAGCCAACGGCGCGAACGGCCGGATGCGTATCGGGAAGATTCAACCCTGCCAGCCAGTGAACCTCGTCCAGCCAACCGGCATCGAGCATGGTCTTAAAACGCTGTGCTATACCTTCGCGCAGCGCATCGCGCTGCACATCGAGAACAAATACGGTAATATCACATGGTGGCGCCACCATCGGCTCATTCACCCAGTCCGACAGGGAACGGCCGCTGCTGTGAAATACCGCCAGAGCCCGCAGGATGCGCTGTGTATCCGTATCCGGAAGACGTGCCGCTGTTGGCGCGTCCACCTTCGCTAATTCGGCGTGCAGGGCCTGAACACCCTCCGTCTCAAGGCGGCTGAGCAGACCCTCGCGCACGCCGGGCATCTCTGGTGGAATATCCGCAAGACCTTCACTCAAAGCACGCAGATACAGGCCTGTACCGCCGACAATCAACGGCACCCTTCCAGCTTCGTTTTCACTACGGATAAACGCTGCGGCCAACTCGGCCCATTTTGCGGCAGAAAAGGCCTCGGGAAGCGCGCAACAATCAAGCAAGGCGTGCCGCACACGGGCTTGCTCTTCTTTGTTGGCCTTGGCCGTGCCGATATCCAGTTGTTGATAAACCTGCATCGAATCGCAGCACACGATAGATGTTCCTGCTGCTTCGGCTATGGGCAAGGCAAGTGAAGACTTTCCACTTCCTGTTGCCCCCATCAGAGCAACTGCATGTAATGGGTTTTGCGAGACTTTATTAGTCAATCAGACCTCGTTTAATTAATCCCTTGATTCCCATCATCCACATCGGGCTTAGCATCAGGCTCAGTGCGATCACCGCCATGGTGATGCGATGCGCCGTATCGTCCATCAGGCCGAGCGACAGCCCGAGAGCAGCCAGCAGGAAGGAGAGTTCGCCGATCTGTCCAAGCACCCCGCCGGTCAGCAGCGCCACCGGCCAACTCTCGCCCAGAGCGCGTAGCACCAGTGAATTGATACCCGAATTCAGCACCAGCACAGCCAGTGTAAGGCCGAGCATCAAAGGCCAGTGTTCAAGCACGAAACGGGCATCCACCAGCATGCCAACCGACAGGAAAAAGATGGCCACAAACACGATATACAGCGAACGAAGATGCTCCTCGACCCATTCCGCCTGATCCGAGGCGTGCAGCAACATACCGGCAAGAAAGGCACCGAACGGAGCCGATAAACCCATCAGGGAGGTCACCGTAGCGGCAGCGAAACACAGCAGAAGCCCGAGCATCACCCGCCGCTCCACGCCCTTTCTGAGCACGTAGGGGATACTCCATCCCGGCGTGCGCATCAGCCACACTGCCGCCGCGACCAGAGCTCCGCCACCAACCAGCTGAATGGCCGTCCCCATGACGCTGATACCGCCATTGGCCCCGCCCTCTCCACTGCCGAGCAGACCAATCACAATCATCATCGGCACGATGGCCATGTCCTGCATGAGCAACACGCCCAGTGCATTCTGACCGAACGGTTGTTCCAGCTCATTAGAATCCTTGAGCATGGTCAGCACCACGGCCGTCGAACTCATGCTGACGATGAAACCAAACAACACACCGGTGCGCCATGGCCAGCCGAACATGGTTGCAGCCAGAGTGCAAACAAGCACACTGACAGTGATCTGTGCAGCCGTGCCGAGTACAGCGATGCGCCAGCCGGCAATCAGGCGGGGCAGCGAAACCTCCATACCGATGAAAAACATCAGCATAATCACGCCGAGCTCGCCCATATGCGTCAGCAGTTCACGGTCGCTCACAATACCGAAGCCTGTCGGCCCGATCAGCACGCCGGTAACGATGTAGGCAATGGCTGCCGGCAACTGAATCTCGCGCATCAGTGTGGCCAGCAGCAAAGCACAGCCGGTAATACCGACCAGCGATAACAGCACATGATTCATTTCCATGTTGCTTTCCCCTTCATCGTTCCCACTTAGCCGTGCCGACCCTTAGCCACGTCTACCAAAGAGGCCGTCGAGCTCGTTCAGCGACAGGCGCACATAGGTCGGTCGGCCATGATTGCACTGTGCGATATTCGGTGTGCGTTCCATTTCGCGCAGCAGCGACTCCTGCTCCTCAGGCTTAAGCAGGCGCCCGGCCTTGAGCGAACCCTTGCAGGCACGGTTGCCCAGCCATCGCTCCAGCACACGTCCCTGCCCTTCAGCACCGGCTCCGGTACTGCGCAGTGACGCGGTCAGTTCCGCCACCAGTTCCACAGGCGATTCTGCAGCCAGCATGGCGGGCACGGCACACACGGCAAAGCTCTCCTCACCTTTCACCTCGACTTCGAAACCGAATGCTTCAAGCGAACCGGCATGCTCATGCAACCATGCGCTGGTCGCCGCATCCGGCAGCCAGTCGGCCGGAGTGAGCAGCATCTGGCGGGACAAATGCCCATCGGCCAGTTGCCGCTTCAAGCGCTCGTATGTGATGCGCTCGGCGGCAGCATGCTGATCGACCAGCACAATGCCGTCCTCGCTCTGCGCAACAATATAACAACTGTGAATCTGGGCCAGC
>CAZQTO010000071.1:0-12096 GCA_964596375.1 uncultured Zetaproteobacteria bacterium
GATACTGAAAAACGGCACATCGGCCTCGCCGGCAATGGCGCGCGCCAGCAGGGTCTTGCCTGTTCCCGGAGGGCCGACCAGCAGCACACCCTTGGGAATCTTGCCGCCGAGACGGGTGAACTTGGAAGGGTCGCGCAGGAATTCGATCACCTCGGTGACTTCCTGCTTGGCCTCGTCGCAACCGGCCACATCACTGAACGTCACCTTGCCGGTGTTCTGGGACAGCAACTTGGCCTTGCTCTTTCCGAAGGACATCGCGCCACCGCGGCCGCCACCCTGCATCTGGCGCATGAAAAACACCCAGACGGCAATCAGCAGCAGCATCGGGAACCAGGAAATAAGCACCGACAGAAGAAATGGAACCTCTTCCGGCTTGCTTACATCCACCTGGACATGCTGATCAATCAGACGCTGGGTCAAGCCGGGATCGTTGGGGGGAATGTTCACCTGATAGGTGCGCAGCTCCCCTTGAAGGTTGCGGTACTGTCCACTGACCTCATGTTCCTTGATTCTGGCCGTATCCACCATGCCGCCATCCACCTTCTCGATAAAGGCGGAATAGGTCATCCCTTCCCCGGGCTTGAGAGGAGGATTGAACATATTGAACAGGCTCACCATGGTGATACCGATGACAAGCCAGAGTAGAAGATTTTTACCGATCAATGAACGTCACCAATTCCTTTAAGGGTGTCGCAATCGCGATTTAGGCATTCAGCCAGTTGCACACCGTAAGCTGCGGGCATGAAGTTCCCATGAATAAGGAAAAGCGACACTTAGCGCAGCCTATGCGGCAAACTTACTGTGGCAGGCGCAAGATGCAAGGATTCCCTGCTGCGAAACAGGCGGCAACGGGATAAATCGATACCTTGCCGCCCCCCCTGCCTGCGCCATGCTTCAGCCAGCAGGATGTGCCTGCGGCCCAACACCGTGCCCTCGCCAAACAGGCTTGCGCTCATGCGTTGCAGCAGCAGCGCGCGCACCGCCTGTGGACTGGATCTCCATGCCTCCCAGTCAACGACGGCAATGCCCTGCTGCAAAGCAAGGGGCACCTTATCTGCAAGCTGATTCAGTCGCGCCGAAAGCCGTTGGGCCTGCACCTGCCAACGACAAAACAAATCCGCGGGATTGATTCCCTTTTCACGCACAGCCGGAAACAAGTCATGGCGAATATGGTTGCGCAAAAGGGTTGTGTCGCTGTTGCTGGCATCCTCGTGCCAATCAATGCCGGCCGCATCCAGCACACGAATCAGCTCGGCGCGGCCGATGTGCAGCAAGGGACGCATGATATGCAAATCCCCCCGCATTCGCCGCTCGCGCATCCCGGCACATCCGGACGGGCCTGCCCCCTGCAACAGGCGCATACATACCGTTTCCGCCTGATCGTCACGCTGCTGAGCCAGACACAGGGTGGTGATGCGCTGTTCAGCAGCCCATAAGGAAAACTGCTCAAAGCGCGCTTTTCTGGCCTCCGCCTCCCGGTTTTTATCACTGCGCGGCTGCACCCGGGCCTGATGAAATTCAATCCCCCAGGAGGCTGCCCTGATCTCCAGTTCGCCAGCCACCGCGCCGGAGCCTGCATGCCAGCCGTGATCCACATGCCAGGCGACGACATCAAGACCTTTGGCTGCAAGGGCAAGCAGCAAGGCCGTTGAATCCGCACCGCCGGAATAACCGACAGCAAGGCGCTGCGGCAGTTTCGCATGATTCAGCCAGTGTTCTGTTCCGATCAGTGTCGGTAATAGCATGTGTTGTTTGAACGGTCCCTGAAGCGTTTCAGGCCGCGCCATTTTCCAGCCAGTGCGGCACCATTGCTTCCAGCGGTTTGTAAGCGGGGGATTCGGGGGCCATGACCTCGTAGACATCCTCCACGGTTGAACCAAGAAGCGCCTTGCCGATGCGCAAAAGTACATGTGTGTCTGTCTCTGCCCCTGCATTGTCCACGACATGCACCAGAAACCCTTCAGGACGGCCTCCGGGCAGACGAAATCCGGACAGCGAAGGCGTGGCATCCTCAGCAGGCGCCTTAAATCCCTGCATATGCAACTCGGCGGACGATGCCAGCAGAGACTGCAGAACTGAACCGGTCAGCACAAAACCACGATTGCAAAGAATCGGAATGCTCTTGCCGTCGGCCATTTTCATCACATCGACGCGCACATGTCCAAGCGGCCGCTTACCATCCCGGGCATCGAAACTGAGCAACAGACGGTACAGGCCATCGTTACGACTGACCGCCGACTTGGCCTGCGCAAGCCCACGGCTGAATGCCAGACGCCCGGCAAACTCTGCATCCGACCGGCGTGCAATAGACCAATCACCCAACTGCGCAAGACACATCGCTACAACAGGCTCGTCTTTCCCGGCCACATCGGATGCCGCATCCAAATCCTCAAACCATTTGGCCAGCAACTGCTGCAAAGCAATGCCCGTGAGCAGGAGCTTGGGTGCTGCCCCGCGCAGCAACATGCCGGAAGCGCTGAACGAATCGGAGAAAACGCCCTCGATGCTCTTCACCAGCTCCGAAATTCCGGGTTGGAATGTGTGCTCAAAAAAACGAACCATCCCGGCCCCGCTGCATCGCTCGATAGCCCGCAGATATTCAGTCCAGTCGATATACAGCACGCCCTGCAGAGCTGCTGCACCCCCTGCCACAAACAACGGTGCATGGGCATCCTTCTGCAACAGAATCACTTTGCCTTTGGCATGCGCCTCGACAAGGATACGGCCAGCCTCGGAGCCGCGACCTGCACCAATCAGCGCCGTCTCCCTGTTCAGCCAGCGCTGCCCGGCATTTCTGCGCTCCTGCTCAATCTTTGCATCCCGCTCGAAGAGCAGAAACACTTGCACCAGGCGCTCATCCTGCCGCCATGGTTTGCTATCCTCGCGTTGCCGCCCCAGAAAATCCGTTTCTCCCTGTCCCCGCAGCCAGACAGCGAACGGGTGTTCGCCTGCGGCAGTCAGCGCCGCGCCCATTTCGGTGGCAGCCTTCTCCGGGGCACTGAGCAAGGTATCCAGCCGTTTTACATCCTGAGCCCATTTCAACCAGCCGGCCTGACCGCTCTGTTCTGCCAGGTCGCGCAGGGAAAGCCGCACCCAACTGCGCCTCAATAGATGATCGCTCATCGTATCGGCAGCCAGTTCGGCAAGCACGGCAGATGCAGGTTCGCCGATCATGCCCTCACATATCTGACGCATGCGCGGCAACAATTCGGTTTCCAGACCATAGGCTGTAACCATTTGCACCGCATCGGAGAAAACCTGTCCTTTGGGCTGGCGTCGGAAGAAAGCCAGTGCCGGCACAGGCACTGCCAAACGCTGCACTGCACTGGCACGTTCCTCAGCGCCAGCCTCGGCAAGGTGCGCATCGGCAAATTCCTCTATCAGCCAGTGATAGCTCGCACCAAGCACATTCACCAGAATCATATCCATCGCATCCGCATGCTCATCGGGCAGGTGAAGAATCTCCTGCCGAATCAAAGCCAGCAGCAGTGTGTTAACCGCTCCCAGCCATTGCAGGCGGCGCTCGGCAAGCGGCAAAGCCGCTGGGGAAGCAGAAAATTCGGTTTTCCAGGCTTTCAGCCAGTTGTTGTGCAAAAACAGACGCAGGGCCCCGGCGCCCTGCTCATCGGCGCACCAGTGATGCAGCAGATGCCCCGGAATCTGTGGCTGATTGGCACGCATGGCCTGCATCATGGCCCGTGCCTGCGCATTCTGCTGCGGCAGTTTATGTGCAGAAATCGTGCTTCCTGCAATCATATAGCTCAACACATGTTCACGCAGCCGGCGAACAGCCAGGCCCAGTTGCCCAGCCACGTCCGGATGAATGGCAAACGGAATATATTCGGAGGCATCCTCACCGGCGGTTACCAGAGGCATATTGCGCACATGGATACGGCACAACTCGGAGACATCTCCGCTTTGTTGCAGCAACTTCCACCGTGCTTGCATTTCCCTAACCGACAACATGACGCACTCCTTTAGCCAGCATTATCCACTTTTTTTCTTAAGTAACCACACAGTCATGCGTTGCCGCCGGCTGGCGGCTTCCATAGCATGCCGGGTCGATGACTTACGCCGCCCCCCAAACACCGCCCAAGAGCTGCGCCCTGCGACATGCTCGCCAGTTGCTAAAAAAGGTGCTCGGCAGCAGTCGCAAGACATGCTGGGCAGCCGTCCTGCTTGCCCTTTGCCTGAGCCCATCCGCAGCAGCAGCAGGCATCGTCACCACCCTGCCGCCCTTAACCGGCCTTGTGCTGCTGCTCGATCCTCAGGCCGATGTGCAATGCCTGCTACCGCCGGGCGCCGACGCACATGATTTCCAGCTTACGCCCAAACAGGTTCAATCGCTGAAACAGGCCGATATGCTGGTGCGCAGCTCTTATGACGACGGCCACTGGTCGGGCATCAGTCTGGCAGGGCGAACTCTCGACCTGTGGCCAGAACAGGGCCATGCGTGGCTTTGGCCCGCTGCCGTCATCAATATTCTCCCAAGGCTGGCAGAGGCGCTGCAATTATTAGCTCCCGAACGCGAGCAGGCCATTACGCTGGCGCTGAGCAAAGCGCTCTCTCATGCGTATGCCATGAACATCAGGTGGTACAAGGCGCTTGAGGCATACCATGAGCGTGGCGTGATCATGCAGCACAACGCGTGGCAACCCGTGCTGGCCGCTTACAAGGTGCCGGTATGGGCCGTGCTGGAGACCCAGCATCATGGCGACGACATCGGTCCGCACCGGCTGGAAGAAGCGCTGCGACTACTCAATGCCCACCCCAACGCCCTGCTGTGGGGCAACCAAAGGCATGCAAGCCGTGCGCTGCAATGGCTGCAGGAACATCAATCCTCGCCGCAAAAGGCGCAGCTGCTGAATTTCGATCCGCTGGGCGACTGCGGCAGCACATGGCTGCAACTCATGCAGGCTAATCTGGACTTGCTTGAAAAGGCATCCCGACCATGAATGCGCCGGCGCTACGTCTGAATCATGTGGCCTTCGGACCGCAAAATGCACGCATTCTCGACAACATCGATCTGCAGCTGGAGGCAGGCCATTTTCTCGGCATCGTCGGCCCGAACGGGGCAGGCAAAAGCACCCTGCTGCATATCATCTGCGGCCTGCTGCAGGCAGCGGATGGCCATGTCGACCTGTTCGGCGAATGCCTGTCGCGCAGCAGCAGGCGACGCCTGCTCGGCCAGGTACGTTTCCTTCCCCAGCGGCAGGAAAGCATGAGCAGCATGCCTGTGAAGGTTCGCCAAGTCGTAGGCATGGGCCTTGAGGACTATCACAAGGCACTCTGGCATCCGGCCCGGCATGGCGAACAGATTATCCATGCGCTGGAGCGCACCGGCATGACAGAACATGCCGACGAGGATTTCCGTTCCCTGTCGGGCGGCCAGCAGCAGCGCGTACGACTGGCCCGTGCGCTGGTCTCCGCACCGCGCATCCTGCTGCTTGATGAACCGGCAGCCGCACTGGACTCGCGGGCGCAGCGCAGTCTGTACAAGCTGCTGCGCCAGCTATGCGATGAAACAGGCATGGCCGTGGTCATGGTCGAGCACGATATCGCCGCGATCAGTGATTACGTCAATTCCGTCGCCTGCCTGAACCGCCGCATTCATTACCACGCCAAGCGCGGCGAGACGATCCCCGAACAGGTGTGGCGCGACATGTACGGCGAGCATATGCATATCGTGGCGCACGATGCGCACTGCATCGGCTGTGTCGATCATGAATCAGGCGCCCTTGAATCAGAACAAACGGACGCAGGCAAATGAGCAGCTTTCTGAGCAGCGAAGTCATGCTTGCAGCACTGGGGCCTGCGACGCTGATCGCCGTGGTCGCCTCCAGCATGTCGGTGATGGTGCTGGCCCACCGCCTGGCCTTTCTCGCGGTTGGTGTCTCGCATGCCACACTGGCCGGCCTTGGCATTGCCGTGGTTCTTTCGCTTCCGCTGCTGCCCACTGCGGCAGTCTCCGCCGTGATTGTCGCCCTGCTGCTCGGCGTGGTTTCCCCCAAACGCGGCATGAATGAGGATGCCGCCACCGGCGTATTGTTTGCCGGAGCCATGGCGCTGGGCATCGTGCTGCTTTCCGGAGCCAGCCGGCATGAGGTCGATCTGTTCGGCCTGCTGTTCGGCAATATCCTGATGGTTTCCGAAGAGGATAAATTCTGGCTGCTATGCGGCAGCCTGCCTGTGCTGGCCGCCCTTTTATGGGCAGCCCGTCCGTGGTGGGCCATGGCCTTCGATGCCGCCAGCATGCGCGCCATGGGGCTCCCCGTTCAGGGTTACCGCCTGCTGCTTTATGCGGTGGTCGGCCTGACTGTGGTGATGTGCGTGAAACTTGCCGGCATTGTGCTCACCGCAGGCCTGCTCGTGCTACCCGCCGCCAGCGCCTGGTTATGGGGCCGCGGTCTGCTTTCCATCTGGGTACTCAGCCTTACCCTGTCGCTGATCGGCACATGGCTAGGGCTTTATGTGTCCTATATGTTCGATCTTCCATCCGGTGCTACGGTCGTGCTGCTGCTCTGTGCAGTCTTCCTGCTCAGCCGAAGCGCCCACTGGCTCGTCCACCACCGCAAGGCTGGCCAAAGCCACTGACTTTTATCTCCCAGAAAGGGCGTTAAATTCGGAACTTGATTAGTGTCTGCTGCTCCGTGCAGTCCATTATTCGCAAATCACTTACAGCCCTATCATGTCTTTGTCGCGACATATGCTATTGCCCATGGGGCCGTAGGCCTAAATCAATCCCAATTCCCGCAGAGGTAACACTTTAAACTAACATTTCTGCACTTTGGACATTGTAGTACATACAGGCTTTTCATCTTCTCAACGGTGAACATTAATGGGTTGCAATAAGGATCAGATATCGCCACTAGGTTGCTACCTTCAATTTCTTTGCGAGAGCAGGTCGTTATATTCTGCGTAAGCGGATCATATGCGACAACACGGGACGTAACCTCATCACCCCCTGGGTAACCATCACCTTCCAATCCACAGTCACATTCATATCTCAAAATATTTCCGGGCATATAGACTCTCTTTTCACTTTTTTTGTGCATCTTCCTGACTTGATTGAAAGGCGTGGCTCTATCTATTGTCGTTCCCTCTCAATCCGATTGTTATGCTCCAATTACTTGAACTGCTGCTTTTACAGCCTCTCGAGAGTACCCAAGAGAATCCAAGACGCCCTTCAGCATTTCCTTCTTCTGAGTTGTGGGTGAATTGGTCATTACCCAATATGGCGTGTTGGGGATTTGCCGCGGCTGAGTGCTATTTCCTGATGCCTCAATCTCTCTTTTGGACTTGGCAAAATAGATTCGGCCTCGGCCCTTGATTGCTAGAACTAGATCAAACTTTTCTTTATTTTGTGCATGCACTGCAGAGAGAATCTCTAGAAATCTTCCTACTACTCCGCGAGCATGCTTAATCCTCGAAGACTCGATAAGTTCAGCAAGTTCGTGAGTTGGTGCAGTACTGTCTGTCGCTGACCCACTCGAACCATTCAGCCCAAGTTCTCGGCGCAATACATCTGATGCAGATTCACCGAAATTCCTAACGTGGTGTAGAAGATAGTCATGGATGTCTTGGTCAATTTCGATTGTCATCATTGGTCGATACCTCCATCGTACTCGATGCAGGAAGCATGGCACATTATTGAAAGCGCTTCAAGCGCTTACATCGCTTTTATCTCTTACCTTGAGAGCTTCCGAACAATTTCTATACAATCTATCGTATGCAAATAAGGTGCTTACTATGGCGCCGACCCAGCCAATACATGAATCCTTGTTGGGCAATTTTCACTGCCCGCAATTGGCTGGAACCAGCCAGTTAGTCGCTGCGTTTGGTGGGAGGAGTTTCTGAATCGCTGACGGTGACGGGTGCGCTGATGGCGGCAGGGTCAGGCTGGCCGTTGAAATCGCGGTCGATGCTGTCGAGATAATGGCTCAGGTTGGCAATCATCAGCGCATACACAGCCACGCCGAAGATCATCAGCATCACGGCAACAATGCGGCCCATTTCGGTATGCGGCACGATGTCGCCATAGCCCACGGTGGTGAGGGTGACGAAGGCCCACCACAGGCCATCCTCAATCTTTTCAAATCCCGGATTCGTACCGTGCTCAAGCAGGAAGGTGCAGCTGCCGAAGAGAAATACCATGCCGAAAATGATGGCCATGGCGACAGGAAAGCTGTCGCGTGACAACAGCACCAGCCGCAGGATGCGTCGGCGATTGTGGTGCAGAAACGTGCCAAGCTTGAGGGCAGGAAGCACCCGGACAAACCTGAGGGCGGTAAACAGGCGCAGCACCGGCGAAGCCAGCAGCACGACAAACACCAGATCGAACCAGTTTTCGCGGATATAGGTGCGGCCGCTCTCAGCAATGCGCCAGCGTACGGCAAAGAAAAACACGAAGGACAGCAAAATAGACATCTGTGCCCAGTCAGGCACGGCTTCCCAGAAGGTCACGGCCAGCGATGCGATGGTCAGCAGAAAGAGCAGGATATCAAGCCCGCGCCTCTGCCAATCAATGGCCTCCGTCATGCCCCGGAACCTGTCAACAGACCCTTAATGCTTGCCGGACTTGTGGCTGAAATAAAGGGCCAGAGAAACCAGCAGGATGCCGCCACCCATGTACAGGATGTTCAGCGGGTTATCGAAGGTGACATGCAGGACATTCTTGAAGAAGGAAACAACCAGGATCATCAGAACGACCTTGGCCAGGCGATCCTTCAGATCATCCAGACTGTTAATCGTCAGGATGTTGCTTGCATTATCCTCACCGTGGGCAATATCGATTTTACTGATAAACAGCTCGTACATACCCATCGCGAAAATCAGCAGCACAGTGGCAAGCAGAAAATCATCCACCGCCGAAATAATCTGACCGACAACCTCGGTATGGAAATCAGGATGTTGCACGCCCAAAAAGGTCATCTCGATAAACTGCCAGGCGAGGTGCACCATGCTTTCGGCTGCCAGCGTAAACAGCAGCAGCATGCCGATCATCGATGACAGCACCGCCAGTATCACCACAAAGCGGCTGTTCCACAGAAACCATTCAAATGCGCGTTCAATCATTCCCTGCTCCTTGTTCATCCCCATCCCCCCAGACTAACCAGCCTGAGCTGCTAGCCGCAAGGCAGCATCATCGAGACGTTTGCTGTCCACTTTGCAATATGCCGTCTGCTCGTCGGCATATAATTCAACTTCAACGACCCCTTCCACGCCCAGTAAACGCTGGCGAAGGGCCTCAATCGCAGCATCCCCTTCGGCTTCGATATGCAGCATACGGGTCGCCACATGGCGCGGCTGCGGCATGAACATGGCAACCAGCAACCACATGCCCAAAAGGCCGGCAATCACCAGAAAAGCCTCTGCCTCGTTATGCTTTGCCGGAAGATAAAGCAGGCCGCCCAGCATGCCGCCGACAAAAGCACCGAAAAACTGGCAGGTATTGAACACCCCAACCGCTGTGCCCTTGGCCGAGGCCGGAGCGATTTTGGAAATCAGCGAGGGGAGTGTGGCTTCGAGTGCATTGAAACCGATAAAGAAGATTGCCAAAGCAGTGGCGATAATGACCAGCGAGTGGCCATGCACCGACATCAGGCAAAGACTCAGCACCAGCAACAGGATGGCCGACACAAACACCTGCTTCATCTTGCGTTTCGACTCGGCAATAATCACCAGCGGAATCATGAGCAGAAAAGCGCCACCCATCACCGGCAGATACAGTTTCCACTGCTCAGCGCTTGGCAATAACGGATGCGCCGGATCCATCAGCACCATGGGCAGCACAACAAACATCGCAGTCAGCCCCGCATGCAATACGAATACCCCGAAATTCAGCCGCAGCAGCTCGGTATTGCGCAGCACCGCGGCAAACATCCCGGCGGTCACCTCGGCATCGCGGTGATGTACCTGGCGCTTCGGATCGGGCACCACCAGATAAAGAAAGAGGATGGAAAGCAGCGCCAGCGCACCGGTCAGCCAGAAGATTCCGCTCACACCGATGGCATGGCCAAGCAAGGGACCAAGCACCATCGACACCGTAAAGGAAACACCAATGGTCATGCCGATGATGGCCATCGCCTTGGTGCGATGTTCCTCGCGGGTCAGATCGGCGGTCAGCGCAATCACGGCCGCGGCCACCGCGCCCGAGCCCTGAATAATACGCCCGATGAGTACGCCGGTAATGGAATCGGACATGGCGGCAATCACCGAACCGATGGCAAACAACAGCATACCGGCGGCAATCACCGGTTTACGCCCGAATTTATCGGACATCATGCCGAAAGGAATCTGCAACACAGCCTGGGTCAGGCCATAGGCCCCCAGCGCCAGGCCAACCAGCATCGGATTGGCCGCCGCACCCTCAAGCCCGTGGGCATAGGGCGCAAAAACCGGAAGGATAAGAAACAGGCCAAGCATGCGCAGGCCGAAAATGCCGGCCAGCGATATGGCGGACTTGCGTTCCTCAGCATTCATTGCGGTCCCGTCGTCCTGACTGCGTGCCATGTTCTCTCACCTCACTAGCTTTGCCGACCATGAAAGCCGGCGGGCATGCTGGGCAATCACTATCGTTCAGGCAAGCGGCAGAAGCGGCAACATAGGGGAGAATCGTGCCATGCAGGTATTAATTTGGTGGCTAATAGAGCATAGTGCGCAAGATTCAAGGAAAAGAAAAAACCCGGCGCTTGCGCACCGGGTCGGTTTTAATATAAAAACAATCATGGTACCGAGGACTGGAGTCGAACCAGCACTTCCATAAGGAAACTAGCACCTGAAGCTAGCGCGTCTACCAATTCCGCCACCTCGGCATAAAAAAAGCACCCCGGCAGGGAACCTGCGGGAGGCGCGCAATCATAGGATGGAGCAACTACGTGTCAAGAAAGAAAACCCGCCCGGACAAAGCACAAACCGGACACCGAAACAAACACCGCGAGCAGGAATCCGGCACATCGCCGTGGGCTGCCGCCGACAAAAAAAGAAGCGCCGGCGGCAAAGCACCGCATAGCGGTCGCAAAGACGAAGGTAGTAAAACAGAAGCTAACAAAGACGGGCAAAGTGCCTGGGGTCGCAAAGAGGCCAATCACGGTACGCGAGGCCGCGCTGCTGCCTTGCGCGGTGAAGCAGGCGACAAGGGCGAACGCAAGCCCTGGGAACGCAGCGAGGGAAATCGCGGTGGCCGTAGCCGAACCGATACCGGGCGCGGAACAGGTAAACGCTTCATCGGCATTGTCTCGGCCCACCCGGATGGTTTTGGCTTTGTCGATGTCGTCGGACGCGACAAGGGTCTGTTTCTGCCGCGCGAGGAAATGCGCACGCTGATGCATGGCGACGAGGTAGAGGTGCAGATCAGCTTCTCACGTGGCCGCGAGGCCGCTGAACTGGTGCGTATTATCCGTCAGGCACCATCTGTGATCATCGGCCAGTATGTCCTGCAGGGCGGTGCTGGCATGGTGCAGCCCCGCTCGCGGCGTATGCCGCAGAATATCCTGATCGGTTCCCGTGATTCTGCAGGTGCAGCCGATGGTGACTGGGTACGCATCGAGCTTCAACGCGGGCAGCAACCGCTGCGCGGCCGGGTGCAGGATGTGCTGGGCAATGTAACCGACCCAACCTCCCTGATTGATCTGGTGGTAAGCGAACTGCAACTGAGCAACGAATTCCCGGAAGCCGTCGAACGCGAGGCCCATTCGCTGCCCGATAAGGTAAAGGAAAGCGATCTTGAAGGCCGGCTGGACCTGCGCAACCTCCCCTTTGTCACCATCGATGGAGAGACGGCGCGCGATTTCGACGATGCCATCTGTGTGCAAGCACGCGGCGATGGTTTCGAAGCCTGGGTAGCCATTGCCGACGTATCGAATTATGTGCTGCCGCACTCGGCCATGGATGCTGAGGCGCTTGAGCGCAGCAATTCCTTCTACTTCCCGGATCGCGTCATTCCGATGCTGCCCGAAAAACTGTCCAACGGACTGTGCTCGCTTAATCCCAAGGTGGATCGACTGGCTATGGTCGTGCGCATGCGCTTCGATGTGGCGGGCCGCCGGCGCACAGCACGCATGTACACTGCGGTGATTCATTCGCAGGCACGCCTGA
>CAZQTO010000072.1:0-12083 GCA_964596375.1 uncultured Zetaproteobacteria bacterium
GTGGCGATGTGGCGGTATTCGATTATCCCGAGGATCGCAGCAAGGACTACATCATGCGCATCATCTGTCTGCCCGGGGATTTCATCGAGTACAGGGGCAACAGGCTGTCCATCAACGGCGTCGAAATGCCGCTCAAGCAGGACGGGCTGCGTACTTATTATCTGGCCAGCGGCGAGGCGGATGTTTCCGGCCTGTTCAGCGAGCAGCTGGGCGATGTGCAGCATGCGGTTTTGCGCAAGGCTGAAACCATTCGCGACGGCGCATGGACGGTTCCCGAGGGGATGTTTTTCGTGCTTGGCGACAATCGCAACAACTCAAGGGATTCACGTTTCTGGGGTTATGTGCCGCAATCCTTTCTGGTCGGTCACGCAGCGATTGTCTGGTGGTCATGGGATGGGCATGCAAAGAAGGTGCGCTGGGAGCGCCTCGGCCATCTGGTTGAGTAGGCTTTGAACGAAGCTGTCACTGCCCTATCCCGACTTGAGTCGCAGCTCGGATATACCTTTCACGATGCCAGCCTGCTGCAACAGGCCCTGACCCACACATCCACCGAGTTGCCGCATATGGAGCGGCTGGAATTCCTTGGCGATGCGGTGCTCGGCATGATTATCGCCGAAGAGCTGTATCGCCGCTTCCCGCTTGAAGAAGAGGGCAAGCTCACCCGTATGCGGGCGGCACTTGTCTGCCGCGCCGGCCTGTTGAAGGTGGCAAAGGCCTGGGATGTTGATGCGCTGCTGACAGTCGGCTCCGGCGAACGCAATGAGGCGGGGCAGGTGCGCTCGGAATCCATTTGTGCCAATGCTGTCGAGGCGGTGATCGGCGCGCTGTTTCTCGATGCCGGCTGGTCTGCGGTGCGGGATGTTGTGGTGCAGGCATGGCAGGCCCAGTTGGCTGGCGCCGGCAAGGCGGACGGGCGCGATGCCAAAACGCGCCTGCAGGAATACACGCAGGCGAATGGCTGGGGCCTGCCCGAGTATGAAGTCAGCGATCACGGCACAGAGCACAGCCCGCGTTTTTCAGCCAGCTGTCTGGTGCGCGGTGAGGATATGGGGCATGGTGTTGGCGAGCGCAAAAAAACAGCAGAATCCGAGGCGGCAAAGAAGGCATGGAAGAAACTGAATCCTTAAACCCCGATGTTACGGGTCCGGAACATCGTTGCGGCACGGTGGCACTATTAGGCCGCCCCAATGTTGGCAAATCGACGCTGATGAATCGCATCATCGGGGCCAAGGTGGCGATTGTGACCCCCAAGCCACAAACCACGCGCCATCGCATTCTGGGTATCCATACCGCTGAGCACAGCCAGATTGTCTTTGTTGATACGCCCGGCATTCATAAGGGTGAGAAACAGCTGAACAGGAATATGGTGCGCGTGGCCTATGCGGCTGCCGCAGAGGCCGATGTGCTGGTGATTATGCAGGATGTATCCAAGCCGCTGGATCGTGCCACAAGGGAATTGATCACGGGCTTTGCCGACGGACGATTGAAACAGCCGCGCCTGCATGTGCTGAACAAGGTGGATCAGGTGGCCGGGCGCTCGCTGTTGCCGCGTCTGGCCGAGGTGCAGCAGCTTGATCCGGGGGCTGTGGCCTATATCCCGCTTTCAGCCCGTAGGGGTGAGCAGGTCGATACTCTGCTCAAGGAACTCATTGCCCAACTGCCTGTGGCGCCGGCGATCTATGCCGCCGACTGGTTTACCGACCAGAGCCAGCGGCAACTGGCGGCCGAATATGTGCGCGAGCAGGTGTTTATGGCCATGCAGCAGGAGATTCCTTTCCAGACAGCAGTGGAAATCGAGTCCTTCTGCGAGGATGAAAGCGGCATGACCATCGAGGCTGCGATTCTGGTTGGCAGCGCACGTCACAAGCCGATGCTTATCGGCAAGGGCGGGGATCGCATGAAGTCCATCGGCACCCGCGCCCGCAAAGGTCTGGAAGGTCTGTTCGATTGCCATGTTGATCTCAGGCTGTGGGTGCGGGTGCAACCCGACTGGTTCGATAATCCGGGGAGGCTGCAGGATCTGGGACTGGGGTCTGGTGAATAATTTTGTTTGAAGCGCTGCTACACAGAATTAGCACGACCAGACTCTGAATGGCTGAACTGCAAGATTCCGCATTCCTGCTGCGCCGCATTGCCTATGGCGACACCTCCTACATCATCCACATGCTTGGCCAGGCGCATGGCCGCCTGACCCTGATGGCACGCGGTGCCAGACGCCCCAAAAGCCCTTTCCGGGCAAGCCTTGAACCACTGCATATGCTGCACATCACCTGGCGCCCGGGGCGCACCGGCATGGGAACGCTGGTGGATGTCGATCGCGGCGAGGAAATGGTGAATGGGGCGCACAGCCCGGAAGGCCTGCAACTTTGCGCTATAGCTGCACATATATTTCAGGAGGGCGATCCGCATGGCTTTGCAGAATTGCAGCGTGCCTTCGGCCTGCTTGCGGCCCGGTCGCCGCAGGATGGCATGCTGGCTGGCGCATGGTCTCTGCTTGATGAGCATGGCCTGCTCGGACCGCTGGATTGTTGTTGGCAGTGTGGTTCGGCCAGCGAGCAGCTTTTCTGGCATGAGGCGGAATGCCGTTGCCTGACCTGCGGGGGCGGTGAGACACTCAGCCCCGGCCTGCGCCGCTCCGTGCCGGCTGTCATGTCATCACCGCGGATTAAATTATCGACGGCGGATTTGACGATGTGGGCCCGGATGATACAGGATGTTTTACGACGGCACGGTATCAGACCGATGAATGTGGTATGAGAGGGATACTGAAAAACACCTTCCATGGTGTTTTTCATTACGCAAAGGCAAAAGTGTGATTTTTCCTTTGCTCACAAAATCATGCACCCAAGTGCTTGATTTTGGCGGCCCGTCCGTGGGCCGCACGGATGCTCTGAGTTTTTAGAGCATCCTGAGGGAGCTTTTTTAGTATCGGAGGGAAGATGCATCTGGGTGTTAATATTGATCATATCGCCACTTTAAGACAGGCGCGCAAAACGACCTATCCGGATCCGGTGGCCGCCGTTGGCCTGTGTCTGGCCGGTGGAGCGGAAGGGATTACAGCGCATCTGCGCGAGGACAGGCGGCATATCGTTGATGATGATATGCATCGGTTGGCGACCATGCCCGGTCTGCATCTGAATATGGAGATGGCGGCAAGCAATGAGATGGTATCTATCTGTTGCAGCCTCAAACCGCTTGCCTGCTGTCTGGTGCCGGAAAAGCGCGAGGAGCTGACCACTGAGGGCGGACTTGATGTGGTGACGCATCAGGCGCGATTGGCCAGTGTGGTGGCCTGTCTGACGGAGGCTGGTTCACGCGTGTCGATGTTTATCGATCCCGATGCAGCGCAGGTGAAGGCATCGCATGCCATTGGCGCACCTGTGATTGAGCTGCACACAGGTCACTATGCCAATCTGTCGGGAGCTGCGCAGCGCGAGGAGCTGGCTCGCATTGTTGCTGCGGCCAGACTCGCTGCCGATCTCGGCCTGATTGTGCATGCCGGGCATGGACTGACCCTGGAAAATACCCCGGCCATCGCCGCCATCCCCGAGATCGAGGGGCTGAATATCGGGCACGCCATCGTTGCCGATGCTGTGTTCAAGGGCCTGGAGCTTGCGGTACGCGATTTCAAAGACGTGATGCGCAGGTGATCGTCGGCATTGGCACGGATCGCCTGCTGATTTCACGCGTCGCGCAGGCTCTGGAACGCCACGGAGCACGATTCGAACAGCGGGTGTTCACCGAGAATGAATTGCGCCAGGCCGAAGCCAGAGGCAATACGGCGCGCCGCCTGGCTATGTTATTTGCCGCCAAGGAGGCGGTTGCCAAGGCGCTGGGCACGGGATTTCATCAGGGTGTTGCAGCCAGACATATAGAAACCATTCACCAGCCATCCGGTAAGCCGGAGGTTTTTTTGCACAACGGTGCTGCTGATGCTGCACAAAGACTTGGCGTGGGCAGGGTGCATGTGTCGCTGACCGACGATGATGGCGTGGCGATGGCATTCGCTATAGCCGAGTCCTTGGAAAGTTCCGCATCCGGGAGGGCAGGCGCATGAAACGGATTTTAACAACAGAACAGATGCAGCAGGCGGATCAGGCCGCGATAGCCGGGGGCATCCCCGCTTTCGACCTGATGCAGTCTGCAGGTCGCGCTGTGGCCAATACGGCTCAGCGGGTTGCACCGGATACGGGGCGCATGGTGATTGTCGTTGGCTCCGGCAATAACGGTGGCGATGGTTATGCTGCCGCGAGAAGGCTTTCACAGCTGAATGTGCGGGTGACGGTCATAGCCTTAACCGATCCTTCTCAGCTGACGGGGGCTGCGGCGGAACACGCCGAGCTGGCCGAGCAGGCGGGCGCAAAGATTCGCCCGGTATGCAATAGCGAGGACAGCGAGATGTTGACCTTCTGGTTGAACCGTGCCCTGCTGGTGGTGGATGCTATTTTCGGCACGGGACTGGATCGCGAGCTGGATGGCTGGATGCGTGAGGCCGTGGAAATCATCAATGCCTCGGATCGCCCGGTGCTTTCTGTGGATATGCCTAGCGGTATCAACAGTGATAACGGCAGGGTGATGGGCGCGGCTATCGAGGCCGACTGGACCCTGCCGATTGCTGCCATCAAGTGGGGTCACTGGCTGGACGAGGGGCGCTTGCATCACGGTACGATGTTGCCGCCTGCCGATATCGGCATCGATCTGGGTGATATTGCAGCCGATACACATGTGCTGGGCGAGAAGGTGTTTAAATCTCTTAAGCCGCCGGCCCGACCCGATTTGCATAAGGGAAGCTTCGGCCATGTCTGGATATTCGGCGGTTCGCAGGGCTTTACAGGAGCACCCAGATTGGCGGCTATGGGCGCGATGTCGGTGCATGCCGGTCTGGTCAGTATTGTCTGCCCTGAGGATGTCTATGCCTTGCTTGCCACCTCAAGTCTTGAAGCCATGGTGCACCATGGCGTGCCCGGGGCATGGAAGAAAGCTGATGCGGTGGTGGCGGGTCCCGGCTGGGGACTGCAACAGCAGGATTCCTTGCGCATGTTGCTGGAAAGCGACCGGACTTTACTGCTCGATGCCGATGCGCTGAATATGCTGGTGGCACATGATGAGCTCAAGGGGCTTGCCATCGGCCGGAAGGCTACGACGGTGTTTACGCCGCATCCGGGCGAGGCAGGCCGCCTGCTGGGTTGCACGTCAGCAGAGATACAGCAGGACCGGCCGGCAGCCTTGCGTCGCCTGGTCGACGAGCTTCAGGGCTGGGTGGTGCTCAAGGGAGCGCAAACCCTGATCGGTGCTTCCGATGGGCGTTTGTGGTTGTGTCCTTTTGGTTGCAGCCGTCTGGCGACAGCCGGAAGTGGCGACGTGCTCAGCGGTATGATCGGTGGCCTGTTGGGGCAGGGTTTGCCTGCCGGGAAGGCCCTTGGCACTGCCGTGGCACTGCATGCCAGGGCAGGCGAGGAGAAGGGCTGGCATCGTGCCGGCCAGCTGCCGGATAAAGTGGCTGATCTAAGAGATGCGCTGGCCCCTTAACTTTACCAGGCCGGCGTGATAGAACACGGCACACATTGAGGGAGACCCATGCCGGCGATTAAACGACCACAAAAGAACATGCCACTTTCACCTCATTTGTCCGTATATCGCTGGCAATTGCCGATGGTGGCCAGCCTTGCGCACCGGGCAAGCGGCATGGTGCTGGCCCTGTTTGTTCCCGTTTATCTTTTTCTGTTGACCGGCCTGACCAGTTCTCCCGAAGAGTTTTCCCGCATGGTCGACTGGATGCATGCATGGCCCGGAAGCTTGATCCTGTGGCTTACCGGTGTGGCGCTGTTTTACCATATGGTGAACGGCATTCGTTTTATTTTGTTGGATGCGGGCTGGTTTGAAGCGCGCGATTCCATGCGTCTTACTGCCCGCGTGAGTATAGGGGCAGGGGTGCTTGCAGCTGTTTTGCTGGGGGGCTTTTTATGGGGATGATGTGTTAGGCATCAATCGTTTTGGTACGGCGCACAATGGCCTTGGCGACTGGTATGTGCAGCGCCTGACAGCCGTGGTTGTCGCTCTGCTGTTGCCGCCTGCTTTTGTGTTGTTGCTGAGCGTGTACAGCGGTTCGCTGGACCAGATGCAATTGCTTGATCTGGTGGATGGCTATATCGGGCGCATGCTGCATACCCTGCTGCTGATTGCCTTGCTGGCCCATGCTCACCTCGGGGTGAAGGTCATCGTCGAGGATTATGTACATATAGCCGCTTTGCGCATCCCTTTGATGGGGGCGGTTATGGTCGGCCTTACCGCTTTCGGCATCTGGTGGCTTTCCGTGACCTGGGCCTGGGGCGCCTGATGGGGATAAACTGATGTCGTATCTGTCTTCCGAATCTGTAGAGCATCATTTTCATGATGTGGTGATTGTCGGCGCGGGTGGCGCGGGCTTACGCTGCGCCCTGCAACTGGCCGATGCCGGGCATCGCGTTGCTGTGATATCCAAGGTGCTGCCAACGCGCTCGCATACGGTGGCAGCCCAAGGCGGCATCAATGCTGCACTGGGCAATCTCGTTTCCGACCATTGGTTGTGGCATATGTACGACACCATCAAGGGATCGGATTATCTCGGCGATCAGGATGCCATCGAGTATATGTGCCGCGCAGCCCCCTTGCTGGTGCATGAGCTTGAACATCAGGGCGTTCCCTTTTCGCGGCTGGAGAACGGCACGATTTATCAGCGGCCTTTCGGCGGTCAGTCGCGCGAGTTCGGCGAGGGCGGGCAGGCCACGCGCACCTGTGCTGCGGCGGATCGCACAGGACACGCCATCCTGCATACCCTTTACCAGCAGAATCTGCGCGCCGGTACGCATATCTATGAGGAATATTTCGCCCTTGATCTGATTACCGATGACGAGGGTTGTCAGGGTGTGATGGCCTGGGATATTGCCAGAGGCGAATACCATTTGTTTCAGGCCAAGGCGGTGATTCTTGCTACGGGTGGGGCCGGTCGCGTGTACAAGGTGACCACCAATGCCCATATCAACACAGGTGATGGCGGAGGTCTTGCCCTGCGTGCCGGCCTGCCGGTGGAAGATATGGAGTTTTTCCAGTTTCATCCGACCGGCATCGCCGATGTCGGCCCGCTGATTACCGAAGGGGTGCGCGGCGAGGGTGGTTATCTGCTGAATTCCGAGGGTGAGCGCTTTATGGAACGCTATGCACCCACAGCCAAGGATCTGGCCAGTCGTGATGTGGTTTCACGGGCCATTGCGCTCGAGGTGCGTGCGGGGAGGGGGTGCGGCCCGAACAAGGATCATGCGCTGCTCAAGCTCGATCACCTGGGTGAGGAGTTGATTCTTTCCAAGTTGCCGAATATTCATGAGCTGGCACTGCGCTTTGCCGGTGTGGATTGCACCAAGGAGCCGATTCCTGTGCAGCCGACCATGCATTACACCATGGGTGGTGTGCCGACCAATCGCTTTGGCGAGGTGGTGTGTCCGCAGGGTAAGGACAAGGAAGCGGTGATGCCGGGGCTGTACGCCATCGGCGAGGGCGCCTGCGCTTCGGTGCATGGCGCGAATCGCCTGGGCGGCAATTCATTGCTGGAGATTGTGGTTTTCGGTCGGGCATGCGGCAACCAGGTGCACAAGCGCCTGCGCAGCCAGCGCTACCATCCGGCGATCAGTCCGGATTGCTGGCAACCGGGCGTGGCTCGCGTGCAGCGCTGGCTGGATTCGGCAGGGCGCAAGGAAGGAGTCAAGGTTGCCGACTTGCGCGCTGCCATGCAGAGCGTGATGCAGGAGCATTTCAGCGTTTACCGTACCGAGGAAGTGATGGCCGAGGGTGTTGAATTGCTCGATGCCCTGGCTGAGAAGCTAGAAACGGCACGCATCGAGGATGGCAACAGTATTTTTAATACGGAGCTCATCGAGGCGCTGGAACTTGAGCATCTGATGGGACTGGCACGAGTGACTGCGGCCGGTGCTCTGGCGCGGCGCGAATCGCGCGGGGCGCATGCCAGAGACGATTTCCCCAAGCGTGACGATCAACAATGGCTGCAGCATACGCTGGCCAGCATCATCGACGGCAAGGTGAATCTCGACTACAAGCCGGTGCGTCTGAAGCCGATGACGGTGAAGTCCTTCCCGCCGAAGGAACGGGTGTATTAGATGGCTGAAACAGCTTTGAATGAGACCGTCCGTCTTGAAATCTACCGTTACGACCCTGAGGGCAGCGCGGAGCCGACCTCGCAGACCTACGAGGTGCCGGTACTTAAGGTCGGCATGAAGTTGCTCGACGCATTGAACTACATCAAATGGAATCTGGACGGTACCCTGACCTACCGTCGCTCCTGCGCTGAAGGGGTATGCGGTTCCGATGGCATGAACATCAATGGCGTGAACGGGCTGGCCTGCATCACCGATGTGGCGGGCTTAAAGCAGCCGATTCGGGTATACCCCTTGCCCAGCATGCAGGTGATTCGCGATCTGGTGGTTGATACCACGCACTTTTTCGAGCAGTACCGCTCTATCAAGCCCTGGTTGCAGGCGGTGTCGCCGCTTCCCGAACACGAGCGTCTGCAATCGATCGAGGAGCGGGAGGCGCTGGATGGTATGTATGAGTGTGTGCTGTGCGGCTGCTGCACCACGGCCTGTCCGTCTTGGTGGTGGAACGGCAATCGTTTTCTTGGGCCGGCAGCCCTTTTACAGGCAGACCGCTGGATTCGGGATACACGTGATGAGGCGGCCGGTCAGCGTCTTGATGCCCTTGAAGATGCATTCAAGCTATATCGCTGCCATCAGATCATGAATTGTATGGAGGCCTGCCCCAAGGGCCTGAACCCGACGGCAGCCATCAACCATATCAAACGGACCTTATTGGCCCGCAAGTCCTGAGCAGCATGACACAATCTGAATCCCCTCCACATGAACTGGAGCTGCGCAGGCTGCGCTATCGCCTGTGCCGCCTCGGTATGCTGGAGCTTGAAGAATGGCTGGCCAGACTGGAACCTGCGCTGGGCAGGGGGGATGTGCCGGTTATGATCGCTGCGCAGCAACTGATGGAGATGCAAACGCCGCAACTGCTGGCCATGATGCATGCCGAAACGCCCTTGCCTGAGGCCCTGCGCCCATGGTTGGAGGAAAAGGCCGGATGAGGGTGGTTCGTTTTTTCTGGCTTGCCCTGTTTGCCTTGACGTTTGCCGCTGCCTGCACATCGACACCCGCACGGCAAGGCGTTCCGCAGGCTGGTGGAGTGTCGGCGGCAAAATCCTCTGCCGGTAGCGTCGATTTCCAGATTCAGCCGCAGCATCTGGATGTAGGCGAGGTGATGGAAGGGGAGCTGGCGCATGCCCGTTTGTTTGTGCGTAATACCGGTCTGTTTCCCCTGCATATCGCCGAGGTGCAATCGGCCTGTGGTTGTACGGTAAGCTCTCTCGCCAGTCGCGAGGTGCCGGCAGGTTCATTTACTACGCTGGATGTCACCATCGATACGACGGCCAAGGGCGATTCTGTTGAAAAGAAGGTGACAGTGGTGGACGTGCTGGGGCGGCGGGCGGATGCCTGGATTAATTTGCGAGTCAAGGCTGATCCGCATGGCGCTGAGATGGATGGGCGTGGCATCTTCAGCGGCAAATGCGCTGCCTGCCATGTTGCACCGGCACAGGGCAAGGTGAAGGGTGAGGACATATACGCAGCAGTCTGTGCCATGTGCCATGGAGTCGAGGGTCGGGGGGCTTATGCACCGAAGCTGCGCGGGCAGGATGCCGCTGGCCTCCGATTCATCCTGCAGCATGGCATCGATCGCCGTATGCCGGCTTTTTCCCGGGAAAAGGGCGGTCCTTTGACCCCGAAACAGATCGTCGAGCTGACTAATTGGCTTTCAGGGCTGGACGAGTGAAGATGAAGAAGCTATAAATGCGCCATGAAAAAAAGCACTGTCATAGCCCCCTCAATTTTATCTGCTGACTTCGCCGATTTAGGTGCCGAGATTCGCGCCATCGATGAAGGCGGTTGCGACTGGATTCATTTCGATGTGATGGATGGTTCTTTTGTTCCGCCCATCACCATCGGCGACAATGTGTGCAAGGCGGTTCGTCCGCACACCAAGCTGCCCATCGATGTGCATCTGATGGTCAATCATCCCGATACCCAGGTGGAGGGCTTCATTAAGGCCGGTGCCGATTATGTCACCGTGCATCAGGAAGCCTGCATTCATCTTGAGCGCACACTGCAATACATTCGTTCACTCGGTGCCAAGGCTGGTGTCAGCCTGAATCCGTCCACACCGGTGTCGACCATCAAGCATGTACTGCACTGTTGTGATCTGGTGCTCTTGATGAGCGTTAACCCGGGTTATGGCGGCCAATCCTATATCCATGCAGTGACCGACAAGATTAAAGAAGCCCGCAAGATGCTTGACGATGCTGGCTGTGACGCACGACTTCAGGTGGATGGTGGCGTCAATGTGGCGACCATGGCTGAAGTGGCTGCTGCCGGCGCCGATACCTTCGTTGCCGGTTCTGCGGTGTACGGCAAGCCTGATTACGCAGTGGCCATCAAGGAACTACGCGAACTGGCCGATAACGCCTGATTGCCATAGCGGACATAGCATGTCCGCTTTTTGTTTTGTTGTTTGAGTGAATAGTAAGAGAAAAGCAGTATCTAAAGAAGGGAAGGGCCGCATGGCCAAGGAGGGAAAAAATATGAGTGACACACTTGACCATACCCGGCGTAATTTTCTTTACGTAGCCGCCGGTGGCATGGGAGCCGTTGCGGCAGGCGCAACGATCGTGCCGTTTATCGGCAGTATGTTGCCTGCTGCCGATACGCTGGCAGCATCCAAGACCGAATATGATGTATCCACTGTTGAAGCCGGCCAGCTGGTTGTGATTCAATGGCAGGGCAAGCCGGTGTTCGTTGTGAATCGCACCGAGGAATTGCTCAAGCAGGTGGATGGACATGATGAAATGCTCAAGGATGCAAATTCCGAGGCCATCGAAGAGGTTAGCGCCACGTGGATAACCCCGGAGAACCGGAAGTATCGCGCCATCAAGCCTGAATACCTGATTGTTGTAGCCAGCTGCACGCATCTGGGTTGCATTCCGCTGTTCAAGCCATCGCCCGGCCGCAAGGAATGGGGCGACTCGGTTCCGGAAGACTGGCCCGGCGGTTGGCACTGCCCATGTCACGGCTCCTTGTATGATATTTCGGCCCGCGTGATCAACGGTTCACCGGCACCGCATAATCTGCATTTGATGCCTTATGAATACACCAGCGACACGCAAGTCGTAATCGGTTAAGCGGACCTAGGAGGGGAATGTGTTAGATAAAATAATGAAATCCAAACTGTTCGGCTGGGTCGACGAGCGTACCGGTGCCGAGGCGATTATCAAATCGCAGCTGACTGAGTATGAGGTTCCCAAGAACCTGAACTATATGTGGAACTTTGGTTCACTGGCCTTGCTGGTTCTGGTTCTCCAGATTCTGACCGGCATCTTTTTGGCCATGTACTACAAGCCAAGTGCTGCCCTGACCATGGGTGGTTATACCGTGGCCTTTGATTCGGTTGAGCGCATTATGCGAGACGTCAATTTTGGCTGGCTGATTCGCTATATGCATGCGGTTGGTGCTTCTGCCTTCTTCGTTGTCGTTTATATGCATATCGGCCGCGGTCTGTATTACGGTTCCTACAAGGGCCCGCGCGAGCTGCTGTGGATTATCGGCGTGGTCATTCTGCTGATTATGCAGGGCGCGGCTTTTTTCGGTTATCTGCTGCCTTGGGGCCAGATGTCCTTCTGGGGTGCAACCGTGATTACCAACCTGTTTGGTGCCTTGCCGGTAATCGGTGGCTTCCTGCAGGAGGTGCTGCGCGGTGGTTTTGCAGTGGGTGATCCGACGCTGAACCGCTTCTTCTCGCTGCATTACCTGTTCCCGCTGTTGCTGGCAGCCATTGTCGGCGGCCATGTGCATGCCTTGCATGTGGTGCATTCCAACAACCCGACGGGTCTGGATGTGCATGCAGGCAAGAGCACGATTCCTTTCCATCCTTATTACACCATCAAGGATGCATTCGGTGTGGCTTTCTTCCTGCTGTTCTACTGCTAC
>CAZQTO010000073.1:0-11768 GCA_964596375.1 uncultured Zetaproteobacteria bacterium
GACCGGCGAGCGTATGGCCGAGCCGCAGTTGCCCTTGTACAGCATGGCGGCGGATATGGGCGAGGAAGATGCGGTTTGTTTTGCCAGCGTGCGCAGCGGTGAGATGGGCTTCGAGGGCCTGAGCGGCGTGAGCACAGGCATCAAGGGAATCGCTGAATACAGAGGGAAGGACGAGGCTGCTGAGGACTGGCCGGCGCTGTTGGCGGTATGGCGGGAGCGCATCAATGCGCTGGCCGGGGAGTTTGTCGCCGGGCGGTCGCAGGTGATGCCGCTTAAGGAGAGTGTCTGCAAGTACTGCCGGCTGGAGGCGGTTTGCCGCATCGATGAAATCGGCTTTGCGAACCAGGATGATGAAGATGCGGGGGAGGGCGCATGAGCGCTGAAGTGCGCGCCGTTGCCATCGATCCCGCCGGATCCTTTCTGGTGCAAGCCCCGGCCGGTTCGGGCAAAACAGAGCTGCTCACCCGCCGTGTTCTGAAACTGCTTTCCGTGGTTGATGAGCCGGAGGAAATTCTGGCCCTGACCTTCACCCGCAAGGCGGCGACGGAAATGCGCGGGCGTGTGATCGAGGCGCTGACCATGGCGAAGCCTGCCGATCCGGATTCGCATCGCATGGAAACCTGGCTGCTGGCCTGCGCGGCGAATGCCCGTTCCGAGGCGCGTGGCTGGCATCTGGCGCAGCACCCCTCAAGGTTGCGCATGATGACGCTGGATAGCTTCACGCATTCGCTGGCCCGCCAGTTGCCGCTGCTCTCGGGCCTGGGCGGTATGCCAAGCCCCTCCTCAAATGTCGCGCCCTTGTACAGGCAGGCCGCCGAGGCAGCGGTGGCGATGCTGGTGCGTCGGAGTGCAGCGCAGGCCGCCGCGGTGCTGCTGCATCAGGATCACAATATGGTGGCACTGATCGAACTGGTGGCCGACATGCTCGGCAAGCGCGACCAGTGGCTGCACGAGGTGGAACAGTACGTCGGCGATACGAATGGACTGCGCACCATGCTGGAGCAGGGCCTCGGCCAGATCATGCAGCTGAAGCTGGAGGAGTGCGCGCGGATGATCCCGCTTGAGATTCGGGTGGAGATGCCGGCATTGCTGCGTACTGCGGGAGCAAACCTCGAAGATGCGACCCTTACCGCCATTGGGGCATGGCCGGATGACGATTTAGCAAGCCTTGCCCTGTGGCAGCGCATCGCGTCCCTGCTGTTGACCAAGAGCGACGCCGTGTTCCGCAAACGGGTAGACATAAATACCGGCTTTCCGCCCGGCAAGGAATTCGCTGAAAGCAAACAGCAGTTTCAATCGATGTTGGCCTTGCTTGCCGATATCGACGGGCTGGCAGCCCAACTGCACGAGATTAGATCCTTACCACCGGAACCGCGATTTGATGACGGGCAGTGGCAGGTGCTGGAGGCGCAGCTATCGTTGTTGCTGCTGGCCAACACCCAGTTGCAGCGCTTGTTCGAGCAGGGCGGCGAGGCGGATTTTATCGAAATCGCCCTGCGTGCCATGCGCGCGCTGGAGGATGAGCAAGGCCGTCCGACCGATCTTTTACTCAGGCTGGATTACCGCATCCACCATATCCTTGTGGATGAGTTTCAGGATACCTCGAAGTTGCAGATGCGCCTGCTGCGTAACCTCACCGAGGGTTGGCAAGACGGCGACGGCACGCATCGCACCCTGTTCATGGTCGGCGATCCGATGCAATCGATCTACCGTTTTCGTAAAGCCGAAGTGAGCCTGTTCCTGATGGCTGCGCTCAACCTTGCCGATTTGCCGCGCGTCGAGGCTTTGCATCTAAGCCGCAACTTCCGTTCCTCGCCGGACATCGTGGCATGGGTGAATCGGGCATTTTCAGCCATTTTTCCCGACGAGCCGGATATCCTGATGGCCGCCGTGGGCTATGCCGAAGCCGATGCGGCTTTGACGCATGAGGGGGCCGTGCATTTGTATGTGCAGGAGGGAAGGGATGCGGCGAGCGAGGCCGCTGCCGTGCTGGCGACTGTGCGTGATGAACTCGCCAAACCGGAGCAGCGCGTCGCCGTGCTGGCCCGTTCACGCAAGCATCTGCACGCCATCATGCAGGCGTTGCAGGATGGCGAGATCGCCTTCCGTGCGGTTGAGATACTTCCGCTTCGTTCACGTCCTGAGATCCGCTTGTTGCGCGCGCTTTCGCATGCGCTGTTGCATCCGGCCGACCGTGAATCATGGGCTGCTCTGCTGCGTGCACCGTGCTGCGGTCTGGATACCGATGCCCTGCACCGTTTGCTGGCCGGGGATATGCGCCCGGTTGCGACGATCCTCGCCGATGAATCAAGCCTTAACAGGCTGGATGAGAATATGAGAAGCCGTGTCCGCCATGTTTCGCAGGCGCTCGATCCATGTCTTGCGCTTGCCGGCCGGGTCCGCTTAAGGCCCTTGCTTGAGCAGGCATGGAGTCGGTTGGGTATGCCGGGAGTCATCGAAGAGGATGCGACGCGTAATGTCGAGGCGATGCTGCAGCTGGTGGAAGAACTTGATGCGGGGGGATGGCTTCGTTTCGATCTGCTCGATGAACGACTGGAGAAATTGTACGCCGCACCCGATGCATCGGAAGCTGCGGCGCGCGTCGAGCTTTTGACCATGCATGGAGCCAAGGGCTTGCAGTGGGATGTGGTCATTCTGCCGGGCCTTGGTCTTGGCACGGGTCGTGGCGACGACCCACTGCTTGCCTTTACCGAGGTGCCGGTAGGCGAGGATATGCAGCCCTTGATCGCGGTTCGTGGTGCGGTGCGCAGCAGCGATGATGTTTACAAGCTGGTACGCAGCGTGGAGAAGGTGCGCGCCAACAACGAGCTGGCACGTCTGCTTTATGTGGCCTGCACGCGTGCACAAACCAGCCTGCATCTGTTCGGGCATGTGTCGGAGGACAAGGGTGAGGCAGGAACGGCTTCGCTGCTTCGCCTGTTGCTGCCGCAGGGACTTGATGGCGAATGTTTCGGTGCACAGGTGCATGTCACGCCAACAGGGCAGGATACTGCGCCACATGCCTTGCCACAGTTGACCCGCATGCAAACCGTACCGGCGATAAGCGATGCGCCTGATAACGAAACCGAGGCTGAAAGCGAATACCTGTGGGCGGGTCCGGAGGCTGCGTCGATTGGCAAGGCGGTGCATGCCACGTTGCAGAAGCTTGCAGAAGCGGGGGTGGAGCGCTGGGGTGATTCCGATATGGCGGGCGAACAGCTTCGCATGCGTCGCATATTGCTGGCCGAAGGGCTCTCGGGTGATGCGCTGGGGGAAGCCCTGCGACGCTCGCAAACAGCCTTGACCCGTGTCCTGTCCAGCTCGCGCGGGCGATGGCTGCTTTCCGGGGAACATGAAGATGCGCATTGCGAGTGGATGTTGAGCAGTCATTTCGATGGCGTGGTTTCTCACCACATCATTGACCGGTGTTTTATCGATAGCGATGGCGTGCGTTGGGTGGTTGATTACAAAACGGCCAGTCATCAGGGGAGCGATCGGGACGCCTTTCTGGCTATGGAGATACAGCGGCATGGCGCTCAGCTTGCCCGCTATGCGGCGTTGTTACGGGAAAAAGAGCCGGGTCGCCGGGTGTGTACTGCGTTGTATTTCCCGATGATGGATGCCTGGGTCGAGGTTGATCAGAACAGCGGCTGAGCCGGAAGGGGTTCTAGGGTTTGTTTCCGCGCCTGCGCAATAGGGTAATAGCCGGGTCATCATGCTTGCGTGGTGAAAAACCATGGCGGAAAAGTAATTCCTTGAGCCTATCCTGTTTTGGCGGGATGGCGGAAAAATCAATCGTGCCGACTTCACCACGAAGCGTGAGTTCCATACTGATGTTGTGCCTCTCCCTGTCGAGTTGAATGCTTTTCACCTTTTTATAGTCGATCTGGCTGGATGAGTGCAGCAGGTGATGGAGCATGATTTTTTTGCCAAAAACCATGCCCGTGATCTGCTCACTCATCGTGAACAAACGCATGAAAAGAACGCCCCACATTGCAATGGCAATAAGCGCCCAGTAGCCGGAACTGGCCAGCGCCTCCAAGCGTGGATTCAGCAGCACGCTTGTGCCATAAATAGCGACCCCGACAGCAAAGGCGATGATGACGATGTTGACCATGGTGACAGCACTTTTATTGAAACGGATTTCTTCGCTCATGCATTCTCCTTTGCCGGGAAGCCTATCTCCCCTTCGCATCATGCCTGTGGCTTACTCGGCGCTCAAGATAGTATTCACGCCGAGCTTGCGATATGATGCAACGCCATTGGATTCGGACGAGGGGATGATGATGTCGGATTTGTTGCAGACTGAGGCATGGAAAGCGCTTGATGCGCACTATAAGAAAATGTCGGGCGTGCATATGCGCGACCTGTTTGCCGACGACAAAGAACGTTTCGAGCGCTACAGCCGATTCTTTGCCGGCGACGACATCCTGGTGGACTTTTCCAAAAACATTATCACCGATGAAACCCTTAAGCTTTTGATGCAGCTGGCCCGCGAGCGCGATGTGCCGGAGTGGATTGAGCGCATGTTCAGGGGCGATAAAATCAACAACACCGAGCATCGTGCTGTGCTGCATACCGCACTGCGCAATCGCTCCAATGACCCTGTCATGGTGGACGGCCACGATGTGATGCCGGATGTGAATCGCGTGCTGGAGCAGATGCGCACCTTTACCAAGGCGGTACGTTCCGGAAAATGGAAGGGTGGCACCGGCAAGTCCATCACCGATATCGTCAATATCGGTATCGGTGGCTCCGATCTCGGCCCGGTGATGGTGACCGAAGCATTGACCCCGTTTGGCCGCGATAAATTGCATATGCATTTTGTTTCCAATGTGGACGGCACGCATATGGTCGAGACCCTGCGCCATCTGCATCGTGAGACCACCCTGTTTGTGATTGTGTCCAAAACCTTTACCACGCAGGAAACCATTACCAATGCACGTACGGCGCGTGACTGGTTCCTTACCCGCGGCGGTTCCAAGACGCAGGTAGCCAAACATTTCGTGGCTGTTTCCACCAATGCCAAGGCCGTATCAGCCTTCGGTATTGATACCGATAACATGTTCGAGTTCTGGGACTGGGTCGGTGGTCGTTATTCGCTGTGGAGTTCGGTCGGTCTGTCCATCGCGCTATACCTCGGCATGAACAATTTCGAGCAATTGCTGGCCGGCGCACATGATATGGACAAGCATTTCCGCACCGCCCCGATGGAGGAGAATATCCCTGTCATCCTCGCTATGCTGGGTGTGTGGTATAACAATTTCTATGAAGCCGACTCACATGCGCTATTGCCTTATGATCAATACATGCACCGTTTTCCGGCTTATTTCCAGCAGGGCGACATGGAGAGCAGCGGCAAAAGCGTGACGCGTGACGGTAAACCGGTGGATTACTCCACGGGGCCAATCATCTGGGGCGAACCGGGCACCAATGGACAGCACGCCTTTTATCAGCTGATTCATCAGGGTACCAAGCTGGTTCCCTGTGATTTTCTTGCTCCTGTTGAAACGAAAAACCCGGTTGGCGTGCACCATCCGATGCTCTTATCCAACTTCTTCGCCCAGACCGAGGCCCTCATGCTCGGCAAGAACGAGGAAGAGGTACGTGCTGAACTGGAAGAAGAAGGGCTTTCCGGAGCCGAGCTGGAAGAGTTGCTGCCGCACAAGGTATTCCCCGGAAACCGGCCTACCAATTCCATTCTCTTCCAGAAACTGACACCGCATACACTTGGTGCGCTGATTGCCATGTATGAACACAAAACCTTTGTACAGAGCACCATCTGGGGCGTGAATGCCTACGACCAGTGGGGTGTGGAACTGGGCAAACAGCTGGCCCGCAAGATTCTTCCCGAGCTCGATGATTACAATGAAACCAAGGGGCACGATTGCTCCACCAACGGCCTGATCAACTATTTCAAGGAACACCGCAAGGAATAGCTGCGCCTGCGGCGTTTTATTTGCTAGCCTGCCGCGCATCCACGAAACCGGAGTATCCAATTTGTTGTATGTAGCAGTGCGCGCAGCCAGGCGCGCCGGTGATTTACTAACCCGTATGTTCGATGATCGCGACGCGCTTTCCGTTGAGGAAAAGAATGATCGGGATTTCGTGACCGAGGCCGACCGCAAGGCGGAAGGCATGATCGTGCATGAAATCCTCAAGCATTACCCGACGCACGGTATCGTTGCCGAGGAATCGGGGGTGCGCAATCCCGATGCCGAAATCGTCTGGCACATCGACCCGCTTGATGGAACGACCAATTTCATTCACGGCTACCCGCATTTTGCCGTGTCCATTGCGGCATGGAAGCGTGGAAAACCGTTTCTTGCCGTGGTTCACGATCCGCTGCGCAACGAAACCTTCGAGGCACAGAACGGCAACGGCGCATTCCTCAATCGCCGCCGCCTGCGGGTAAGCCCGCGCCGCAAGCTGCGCGATTCAATCTTTGCTTCCGGCCTTCCGCCGTATCGCCGTGATGAAAGCCCGCTGTTCCGTAAGCGTCTGGATGCATGCATCCGCGAAGCCAGTGGCTTTCGACGGGGGGGCTCGGCAGCGCTTGATCTGGCTTATGTCGCAGCCGGCCGGCTGGACGCCTACTGGGAAAGCGGCCTGTGCTCATGGGATGTGGCTGCCGGTATCCTGCTGGTGCAGGAAGCGGGCGGTATGGTCACCGGCATCGATGGCGCCACGGTGGACCTGAAAAAGGGCGATGTGCTGGCAGCCAATCCCCTGCTGCACGATCAGTTCCGCACCCTGCTCGCCTCGGTAGATTGATCGCCCTTTAACGGGCCTTTTCCGCCAAGACATCACATTCAGTCAACCAGACTCAAAGGGGCGTTCGCGCCCCTTTTTCGTTTCAGCAATACCGTGAGCGGATGACTTCTACCGGCCATAAACGGCCCTTGGGCCTGCACCAGAAACGGACGTTGGTTTTATATATAAGCCTGGAAATAGAGTGGCGTTATATTTACTTCTGCAATGTGCGCCCTTGCACGATGCATGATGTACGGCAAGAGTTCCCGACATGACCACTCGGTTATTCTACTGCTTTCGACATCTGCGTGTTGCTGTTGCGACATTGGCCATGCTGGCTGCAATGTGGGCGGCGGTGGACCTGCATACACACCAGACCGGCCTGCATGCCCCGGTTGTCTGTACAGTATGTGCACTTGAAAATGCTGTCTCCGGTGGCTGCGCCCCTACACAGGCATGGGCTCCGGAAACTGCTCCGTTCATGGCTTTGCCCATATTTGCTCAGGCGCGGCCCAATGCCGTCGCCCGACGTGATTCTATTCTCATAAGAGCTCCTCCAAGCGCTTGACGGTTTCTCTTTCACATTCCTGAACGAAACAAACCATCCATCGGCCTGGCCGATGGCCAAGACATATGGAGGATACAATGCGAAACACCATTATCGGATGGCTGTTGCCGTGCATGCTGCTGGTCGTGCCACAGGCACAGGCAGCCACTCTGGATGACCTGCAATTACTGAAACAGCAGATGCGTCAGATGCAGGAGAAAATCGACAAGATGGAGGCTGAGATACAAGCCTCTAAACAACGCGAGGCCGAGGCAGCAGCAAAAGCTTCGCAGCCTGTGACTCCAATTGTGGTACAGGCGCCTCCGGTTAATCAGGGGGACGCGGGCACCGGTGTGACTCGTGCCGATGCCAATGCATTCAATCCGCAGATCAGCATGATTCTGAACGGTTCATACAGGGGGTTTTCGCGGGATCCGGCGCTGTTCGCAGTTCCGGGCTTCGCAACCGGCGATGCGGCGGGCCTTGGAGACCGGGGGCTGGGCATCAACGAATCGGAGCTTAATTTCGCTGCCAACGTGGATAACCGCTTCTACGCCTCATCGACCCTGTCGCTGGCACCGCAGGGTGGATTAACCGTTGAAGAGGCTTACGCACAAACCCTCGACCTGCCGGCCGGACTGACCATCAAGGGTGGACGTTTCTTCTCCGGCATCGGGTACATCAACGAGTTTCATCCTCACCACGACGATTTCATTGATCGCTCGCTGGCCAACCGTGTATTCCTCAACAACACCTTCGCAGGTGACGGTTTGCAGGCTCGCTGGCTGGCGCCCACGGACATGTATGTTGAACTGGGTGGTGAACTGTTGCGCGGTGACCGGTTCCCGGGCGGCGGCGCTGCGCTGCGTGGTTCGGGAGCATGGGATGCATTCCTAAGGCTTGGAGGAGACGTCGGTTTCAGCAACAGCTGGTTAGCAGGGGTTTCCTGGCTGGGCAACAAACCAACGGGGCGTGCCAGCTTCGACAACGCCGGAGCTCAAACCGGCACCTTCGATGGAAACAGTAACCTGATCATCGCAGATTTGGTGTGGAAATGGGCTCCAGACGGAAATCCTGTCGAGCGTAACTTCAAGCTGCAGTCCGAGCTTTTTTTCGGCAGTGAACAAGGAGCATTCACTGACGCCGCCGGTACACCCGGCCTGCTCACAGCTCGTCAGCGTGGTGGTTATGCAGAGGCTGTCTACCAATTCACGAAGGGCTGGGATATCGGCGTGCGCCATTCGATGGTCTTTGCTGCTAATACAGGCAGTGCTGTAGTGCCGGGTGGCGTGCTCGATGCAGCAGGCCAGCATCCGTGGCGCTCCAGTGTAGTGCTGGGCTATGCCAACAGCGAGTTCAGCCGCTTTCGCCTGCAGTACAGCAGGGATCATAGCCAGCGCCTTGTCGACCATCAGCTCGCCCTGCAATACATCATCCTGATCGGCGCTCACGGCGCCCACCAATACTAGGTTCGACAATATGAAGGAGATTCCCATGAAATCATTGCTTGCAGTTACACTGCTTGTCACATCTCTGTTTGCGTCTGCCATGTCGGCAAATGCCGCCATGCGCGTTTTCGCCTGCGAACCGGAGTGGGCCGCCTTGCTGATGGAGTTGGGTGGTAGCGATGTGGACATCCATACTGCCACATCAGCCATGCAGGACCCGCACCATATTCAAGCTCGCCCCAGCCTGATCGCCAGCATGCGACGTGCTGATTTGGTCGTGGCTACTGGCGCACAATTGGAAATAGGCTGGCTGCCGGTGTTGCTGCGTCAGAGTGCCAACCCCGCCATTCAGCCAGGAAAGCCGGGATACTTCGAGGCGGCCTCATTTGTTCGCATGCTGGAGATACCGGCCAGCGTGGATCGCATCCAGGGCGACGTGCATCCGGCTGGCAACCCGCATATTCATACCGACCCGAGAAATATCCTGCTGGTAGCTGGCGCATTGAATGAAAGGCTGCAACAGCTGGATGTAGCACATGCAGATGCTTACCAGCGTCGCTATACGGATTTCGCCGGGCGCTGGCAGGCAGCCCTGCAACGCTGGCAAGCCGAGGCTTCACCCCTGCATGGCGTGAAGCTGATCGCCTACCACAAGGGCTGGGCATACATGCTCGACTGGTTGGGCTTGAATGAGGTTGCAACGATCGAGTCTGTATCCGGCGTTCCGCCCGGGGCGGCGCATCTGGCGGATTTGCTGGCCAGGCAAAATGTTGATCCAGCCCGGATGGTCATCTATGCCGCATATCAGGATGGGAAGGCTTCTGAGTGGCTGGGAAGCAAGGCTGGGATTCCTGTGGTGAAATTACCGTTCACCGTTGGCGGTTCCGATCAGGCTGGGAATCTCTTCGCACTCTACGAAGATACGCTGCACTTGCTGCTCAGAGCAGCTGGCCGCTGATGCTTGCCGATATGTCTATCCTGTGGCCCGCCTTACTGGCGGGCCTGCTGGTGCTATCTACCCACGTGCCGTTGGGCAAGGTCGTTCTGAAAAGGGGTATCATTTTTATCGATATCGCCGTCGCACAAATGGCCGGCATGGGGGTTATCGCAGCCGAATACTTCGGTTGGGAGGCAAATGGCTGGACCGTGCAGATCGCTGCCGGTCTGGCCGCACTTTCTGGCGCTGTGGTATTCAATCTGTGCGAGAAATACTGGCCGGATGTGCTGGAGGCTCTTATTGGCATCGGCTTTGTGCTGGCATCCAGTGGAAGTATTCTGATGCTGGCTGGTAATCCGCAGGGCGGTGAACATCTCAAAGACATGCTGGTTGGGCAAATCCTCTGGGTTGGAAGTGATGCACTGCTGCATACATCCCTACTGTATATCGTGCTGCTTGCCTGCTGGTTCGCTTTGCGCGAGCGCATCGGCCGAATCGGCTTCTACGTGCTATTTGCCCTTGCTGTCACAGCCTCGGTGCAACTGGTCGGTGTTTACCTTGTTTTCGCCAGTCTGATCGTTCCGGCACTGGCAGTGCGCAGCTATTCGGAATGTCTCAAGCTGCCGTTGGCTTATGCCACTGGAATCGCGGGCTACGTCGCGGGGTTGCTGCTGTCATTCGTTTTCGATTTGCCGACGGGCGCAGTAACGGTATGGAGCCTTGTTGGGGCAGGGTTAGTTATGAGTCTTTTTGGCAAGGGGAGAAGAAATTGTCCGGAGACAAATGCCAAGGGGAGTTCTATGAGTAGTTATTAGAATCCTTTTCTCGGATAACGAACGGCTTTTATTGAGGGTTCCTAGGCACCTTCCCGAAGGGCCGTTTATGGCCGTTTCAAGCCACTTAGGAAAGGGCAATATATGCCGGACGATCAGTAGCCTTCGCGGTGGAGTAGCAGGAATCCGGCAAAACCAAGCACAAGCATATTGGGCAACCAGGCGGAAAAGCCCGGCGGAAGATAATCGGCCATGGTCAGCAGTTGGGTGGCAGTTCCCATCACGTAGGAGCCAAGACCGAGCGCGAGCGTGGCAATGATACCCCACGAGGCTGTGCCCAGTCGTCCGCCCATATGCATGCACAGGGCGATGGAAAGCAGTACCATGATCAGGCAGGAAAGCGGCACCGCCAGTTTGCGGTGCAGGGTAAAGCGGAATCCGGCTGCGGCCAGCCCGGCCCGCTCCAGATCGTGCGCGTAGCGCATCAATTGAAAAAAGCGCATATGGCGCGGATCCGGCGGGTCGGCGGTTTCCGGGCCTACCGATGCGGCGAGACTCATGTGCTCTTGCCTGGTCAGATTCATATCGTCCCCGTCAGGGTGACTGATATAAACGCTATCCATCTGCCAGCTTCCATCCTGATAATACGCCCGGTCGGCCTCCAGGCGTTCCAGCCAATGTCCCTGCGCATCGGTTTTGAGCATGGTGAGCCGGAACATCTCGTTGCCCAGCGCTTGCAGCCGGAAAAAACGCTGCCCGTCCTTAAGCCACTGAACGCCCTGTGTGGTGTCGGCCAGATGATGAATATTAACGCGTTCGATCTTGTCCAGCCGCTGATTGGTTGCAGGGGTCACCCACTCGCTGACGATAAAGGTGCCGAGGGCAGTGATGGCCGCAGCCGTCATCAGCGGGACAAGGACCTTGTTCACCCCGAGGCCGGCAGCGCGCATGGCGACAAGCTCCTGATGGCGCGATAGCTCAATCAGCAGGATGCTGGTGGCGAGCAGGACGACCACCGGCATGAATTCACTGATCATGAAGGGGATTTTGAGGATCAGGTATTCGACAAGCAGGGCACCATCGATGCCGTGGCCAAGATAGCGCGCCTTGTCGAAGGCCTCGGCAATGAGAAAGATCGCAATCAGCATGGCCAGCGTGGCGGCGATGCGGCCGAGGCAGCCGAGGAATATCCAGCGGAAAAGGGCAGGCATGGGATCAGCAGCCCTTGAAATGGCGCAGCGTTAAAATCGATAACATGGCCGTATGGTAGCAGTGGGATTGCTGATGCGCGATGGTGTCGGAGCGCTGGA
>CAZQTO010000074.1:0-11460 GCA_964596375.1 uncultured Zetaproteobacteria bacterium
AGATGACAACGGAGGTTGTCGAGACCGGCGATATCGAGGCCATTCGCAAGTGGAAGCCTGTGGATGCCACGACCAATCCATCCCTGCTGCTCAAGGCTGTGAGCATGCCCGAATATGCCCATTTTATCGATGAGGCAACGGCCTGGGCCGGAAAACGCGGCAGCGATACAGCGCAGAATATCGCCGATGCGGGCGACAAACTGGCCGTGATGGTCGGCTGTGAGGTGCTGCAAATCGTCCCCGGCCGCATCTCCACCGAGGTGGACGCCCGCCTGTCCTTTGATACCGAGGCGACGATCAAGCGCGTACACAGCTTGATTGAGCTGTATGCCGAGCACGGCGTCGGGTCAGAGCGCATCCTCATCAAGATCGCCTCGACCTGGGAGGGGATTCGCGCCGCCGAACGGCTGCAGCGCGATGGTATCGACTGCAATCTGACACTGCTGTTTTCCATGGCACAGGCGCGCGTATGTGCCGATGCCGGCGTGTTTCTTATTTCTCCCTTCGTCGGCCGCATTATGGACTGGTACAAGGCGAAAGAGGGTCGCGATTTTGCAGCACAGGAGGATCCGGGCGTGCTGTCGGTGCAGAATATCTACCGTTATTACAAGAGCCACGGCTATGCCACCGAGGTGATGGGCGCGAGCTTTCGCAATATCGGCGAAATTCTCGAACTGGCCGGTTGCGACCGGCTGACCATCAGCCCGGGCCTGATGCAGGAGCTGGATGCCTCGGGCGAAAAGCTTGAGCGCAGGCTTGTTGACGACGGCAGGCGCAAGGCCTGCGAACTGCCTCTCGGCGAGGGCGCATTCCGCTGGCAGCTGAACGAGGATGCCATGGCCGGCGAAAAACTTGCCGAAGGCATCCGCAACTTCACCGCCGACCAGCGCAAGCTGGAGGCCCTGCTTGGCGCGCGCCTCGGTGCCTGAGCTTGATTGCATCGCTTAAGGAGATGCTGAAAAACACCCTCCATGGTGTTTTTCAGCACGCAAAGGAAAAAGTGTGATTTTTCCTTTGCTCACAAAATCAAGCACTTGCGTGCATGATTTTGGCGGCCCGTCCATGGGCCGCATGGATACTCTGACTTTTTCAGAGCATCCTTAAACCAAGGAGTGATCTGATGTTCAAAAAATACGTATGGGGTTTAGCGCTGGGCCTGCTCACCGGATTGCCCGGCGCGCTGGTCGCATTCCCGCTTGTCGGCATGGCCGGGGCGCTGGAGCAGACTGTGCAGGAAGGCAGGCAACTCTTTATGACGGGCACATTCGGTGGAAACGGGCGCAGTTGCAACAGTTGCCACACGGGCGACGGGACGACGCTGGGCGCACTGCCCAACGGCAAGGCGATTTCCAGCCTGAATAATGCCGCCGCCATCTTCCCGCGCTACAACGCACGGCGCGGGGTCGTGCTGAGCTTGCAGGATCAGGTGCACAATTGCGTTGCGGGTGCACTGGAAGGAACGCCGCCGGCCCACGACAGCAAGGAGATGCTCGCCCTGATCAGCTATCTGACATCCCTGTCTCAGGGCAAGCCCATCGATATGGGCGGCAAACCGGAGTAGGTAAAAGGGCCTTTGCTTTCGGGCGGAGCCAGACTTCATAGTCGCTGAAGAATCTTTCAGGTTCAATCCGCCACGGGCTGTGAATCGAGGCATGCCCGGCAAATTTGTGCTACAACCCTATAGACCGCCTGGCTTGTTAAAAGCGTTGGCAGGGAGGTGTGCACCGTCCATGGTTAGTCAGGCAGCTGAACTCAGATACGCGGTCCGTCCGCTGGTTATACTGAAATACTTCGGTCAGCTCTCTCTGGTGCTGGCAGTGCTGACGCTGGTGCCGCTGGCGGTATCCCTGATCTACGGTGATACATCGATCGGCTTGAGATATGCCGTGATTGTGCTGGGTCTGCTGCTTACCGGCGCTGCGCTGGCGCGATTGCGCACCCCGGCCAATATGCAGGCCAACGAGGGCATGGTGCTGGTGACCCTGATGTTCGTCTTCACCCCGCTGGTGATGAGTTATCCGATGATGGCCTCCGGCCTGCCGTTTATCGATGCGCTGTTCGAGGCTATTTCGGGCGTCACCACCACGGGTCTGAGCACCACGGTAACGCTTGCGGACATGCCCGACACCTTCCTGTTTTCGCGCGCCTGGATGCAGTGGTACGGCGGCCTGGGAATTGTCGTGCTGTCGCTGGCCCTCTTGATTCATCCGGGTCTGGTTGCCAAGGGGCTGGCCAATAACGAAGACGAGGCGGACGATCTCATCGGCGGCACCAAGCTGCATGCCCGGCGTGTGCTGACGGTGTACGTGATCCTGACCGCCATCGGCATTGCCGGTACGTGGCTTGCAGGTGTGGGTGGCATGGATGCGGTGCTGTACACCATGGCATCGGTCTCCACCGGCGGCTTCGCGCCGCATGACAACAGCCTGGCGCAGCTGGACCTGGCGGCGCAAAGCTGGGTCACCCTGCTGTGCCTGGCCGGAGCCATTCCGCTCACCCTCTACTATCGTGTGTTGCGCCAAAGGCAGCACCATCCTGTGGATATGCTGCAATTGTATTCCATGATCGGCGCGGTACTGGTCGCCACTGTGCTGCTCGGCGCCAGCATGCGAGTGCTGGACGGTATGCCCTGGGCGGATGTCCTGCAGCATGCGCCGATGCTGGCCTTCTCGGCACAGACCACCGCCGGTTTTGCCTCCATGCCCGTGGCGGATCTGGATGCGGATTCCAAGCTGGTGTTGATCTACTCCATGCTGGTCGGCGGCGGCGCAGGCTCCACGGCAGGGGGCATCAAGCTGCTTCGCCTGCTGATTGTCTTTGCCGTGTTCCGGTTTTTCATCCTGCGTGCCTGCGTGCCGCAGCACGCCGTGCTGGAGCCTGTGCTGGGCAAAAGGCAACTGCAGTCCGGCGAGATTCAGGAAGCCATGCTGTTGGTCCTGCTGTTCGTCCTGGTGGTGGCTCTATCCTGGCTGCCCTTCGTCGTCATGGGCTACAATCCCCTTGATGCGCTGTTCGAGGTGGCTTCGGCCACCGGCACGGTTGGCTTGTCGAGCGGTATCACCAGCGCAAGCCTGCCGCCCCTGCTCAAGGGTGTGTTGTGTGCGGATATGCTGATGGGACGGCTTGAAATTATCGCCTGGCTGGTGCTGCTGTATCGCGGCACATGGTTCGGCAGGAGAATGGAGGCAGCATGAGAATCGCATTTATCGGCGCCAGCGAGGTAAGTATCTGTACAGCCAGGGCCCTGATTAAAAAGGATCATGAGGTTGTCATCATTGAAGCTTCCAGAGAAAAGATAGATGAGTTATCCAATGAGATGGACTGCAGCTTCCTGCAAGGTGACGGCAGCCATCCGGATATTCTGCGCGAGATCAACCCTGCCCAGACAGATATCCTGTTCTGCCTGACCAACGACGACCATGCCAATCTCATTGCCAGTCTTATCGGGCGTTCGCTGGGCTTTAAGCGTGTGGTTACAAGTATTGCCGATGCCCAGTTTGAAACCATCTGTCTCGAACTGGGACTGAAGGATACGATCGTGCCGTCGCGCACCATCAGCCGTTATCTGGAAGATATGGTCGGCGGCAGCGAAAACATCGAGCTATCCACCATCATCAAGGATGAAGCCCGTTTTTTCACGCTGATTGCCAAAGAAGAGGATGCCATAAGCCCCGCGGATCTTGAGCTGCCTGAAGAGGCCAGAGCCATCTGCTATTACCGCGAAGGCAAGTTCATGCATGCGGGGGCAAATACCAAATTCGCCAAGGGTGATGAAATCATCATCCTGACGCACAGCAAGAACATCCCGGCCCTGCAGGAACGCTGGCATGCCAAATCAGACAGCGCGGAAGCGAATGATCAGCAAGGCACACAAAAAGCCGGAAAAGGGGAAAAGTCATAAGATGATGACTGCATAATCCTTTGAGGCGAAGGCGTTTCTTAAATCTGTGAATGTGCGGGTTGCAGTTGCCCGGCCAGCCGCAGGGCATTCAGGTGGCGCTGCAAATTATTCTCCATAGCCAAACCATTTTTTCAGTTGCTTCCTCAGCAGGAATAATACGACGGCAAAAAAGAGCGCAACAACGGCAGCCCAGAATTCCACAAACTTCTTCCACAGCACATCCATTAATTCTTCAACGCGATTTTTTCGTATCTTATCGGCGTCTACCTCGACCTTTACACGCAGGGCCTTTTCCGCGTCCTTTGGAATGGGCGCGCCGCTACAATCGTCAGAATCAAACAAATCGACAGTTGCCTCAACGATGAAAACGCCTTCCTCTTTCGGGATTAACTTAAACTTTTCAGTCGAGCCTGTAGGGTGGATTTTTATGCACCCGCTTTTTTCCGGCTCCACCGTCAGTCCCGTCGAAAAAGGTCTCACAATCCCATATTCTCCAACGGCGTCGATCAGGGCGCTGTCGCGGCTCCCCAGGCTCTCTGGAAAATGGGCCTTGTATGCCGGGTCTCCGATCCACACCCGAAGCTCGCCGGGTTCACCCGGTATTTTAAGGTTTGAATCGGCGCCAAGCTCAACCTTGTATTTCCCGTATTTATCAGCCACTGAGGATATGGTTTCCGGAGATACAAGGGCCCCCGGCATTCCCCCATGGCCATTCTTCGGCGCGGCTGGCGGCACGGGTTCCGATGCGGCGCTGGCGGACATGCCGCCGCCCATGTCCGGCGCCATATCTACGGATGCGGGAGCCCGGGAGACAGCAGGAGCACTCTCGACATGAGGCTCCATCCTCTTTTCGCGCGCTGCATAGCGGCTATTGCGCGTTAGCCTTGGTGAAGTGGCAGGGGCCGCCGGCACCGGCATGGACTTTTCCATCACAGGGGGAGTCCCATTTTCGCGGCTTTCACTTGCCGGCATGCGCGCCGATTCTTCCATTGAATGCGTGCCACCGTTTTTTGCAGCATGCTTCTTAACGGTTTCCGGCCCGTAGTCTGGCGCAGTTTCCTTGCTTGTGCAGGCTGCGAACATCCCCATCGTGACAAGGATGATCAACAGCATATTCAGCCTGTTTCGGATTCGCATTTTCACCTCCCCCTCCATCTGGCAAATCGCCCGACCTTTCGCTTTATAGCACAAAACGTGGAGTCCGGGGAAGAAAATCAATCGTTTCACCGACGCTCGGACGCCTCCTGCGGAGGGAGAGGCAAAGGCACGCAGGGCAGCGGGCAGTCGGCATACATTGTTCACTGACGGTAAAGAGGGTAAAAAGAAAGGCCTGCCATCCAAGGGGAGGGGGAGGGAAGGAAGGTGGCAGGCCTTTGGCGTGTGCTTTTCACTGCACTGGCGTTGTAACCTATTGTTCTGAACCCTTCAAGCGAAGTGGGTGCCGCATCCCGGTATCAGGTATCCCCGGCAAGGGGGATGCGCACAACCGCGATAGACAAGCCCCCGTTCAGAACGCATCGGCTCAGACAATAAGTCACAACGCCAGTGCAACGAGATGTTGCAAAATATTCAGCAATGATCGTGCCAAAAAAGCATGTTTTGCGCAGCGGGACCGTTTTTTCTGCTGCAGGGGAGGCGGATGATTTGCTTGTCTAAGAGCGGTTTTCTGCGCCATCCGCCCGGACAAATGATGTGGCCGGATTGCGCGTATGACTCAAATCCGGGCGATGTCTCCAGCTTTCGGCGGCAGGGGGAGGTGTTCACAGGGCAGCGGCCAGTCGGCATAGATTGCCTCGCTGATGCAGAGCAGGGCGAGATGCGGATATTCGGCAATGCGTGCCAAATACGGCAGCAGGGCGGTGTCAAAAAGCGGATCGTGTGGTGCATTCTTGAGCAGATCGACGTTATGCAAAATCAGCAGGGCGGGAACCGGGTCTTGCCCCAGCGATTCGATGAGTTGGCCGAGATTCGCAGTGTCTTTGTCTTTTAAGCCTGCCTGCGCGCAGAGCCCGCTCAGTGTGCTGGGGAAATCAGCAGCACTGGATTTCATGTCGGCATGGAGCACAGGCATGCCCTGCGGCAACACGCTTCGCAGATCCTGCACGGTGCGCCGCCTGCCCAGACCATGCGGGGCGGTCAGGTTGATGCTTGCTCCCTGCAACAAGCGCGCAGCCAGTGCGCGGGTGAATTCGGGACGTAGCATTTTGTTTTGTGTCACAGGCCTGGCCTAACTCAGGCTTGGTCCAGCAGGGTTTTGACGGCGGCGAAATCCTGATCCAGCAGCGTGGTATTGGCAGAGGGAGAGAAGAGCTTGGCGAGTTCGCTGCCCAGCGGTAGGCGGGCCCCGTTTTCCCCGGCGGCATCGATCACGAACTGCATGTCCTTGGCCATATGCTTGAAGGGGAACTGCGGCGGGTAGCTGTTGGTTTTGAACATATTCTCTTTGAGCTTAAACAGTGTGCAGGACAGAGGTCCGGAAGCCACGGCATCGAGCAGGGTTTCCACATTCAGGCCTGAACGCTCGGCCAGGTGCACCGCCTCGGCCATGCCCTCCATCATGACGCCGAGCAGCAGGTTGATGGCCAACTTCATGCTTGATCCGCTGCCTGACTCGCCGCAGTAAATTACCTTCTTGCCCATACTGAGCAGCAGGGGCTCCTGCACCCGGATGGCGTCCTCCGGGCCACCGGCAAGGATGATCAGTGCGCCCTGCTCGGCCGGGATTTTCGAACCGGATACAGGTGCATCGATCATGGTAATGCCGTGACCAGCCAGCTTCGTTGCCCAGTCTTTCGAGCAGGCCGGCGGTACGGTACTCATATTGATCACGGTCTTACCAAAGCAATCGCCGTGCAACAGGCCCGCATCGCCCTGCAATACGGCATCCACGGCATCCTGCCCGGTGAGCATCAGGATGATGACATCCGAGGCGTCGGCCAGCTGTGCAGGCGTATCGGCCAGCATGGCACCTGCATCGCGCAGGGCCTCCGCCTTGCCCGCCGTGCGGTTATAAACGTTGAGCGAGTAGCCTTTTTTAAGGATATTGGCGGCCATGGCCTGTCCCATGATGCCGAGGCCGATAAAGCCGATGCGTTGTGTCATGTCATGCCTCCTGAATGCAGCGCTTTCCATGCAGGATAAAGGGTTCTCCCGGTTTTTACAGTTCTGTTACATTGTTTTTCGCGGCTTTTACCATGCCCATACGCTTGCACACGTTTCTCCCCCTAATGTTCTCCTTATTGAGGGACGCAATCCCCAAGGAGATGAATCATGAAACGTATCGTTATCGCAACCATGTTGAGCACCGCTTTGCTGGCCGCACCTGTCGCACAGGCGGCATCGAATCAGGATCGGGCTATGGCCACGGGTGCTGTGATTGGTGCAACGGCAGGTGGTGTGGTCGGCTCAAGCCGGAATCAGGCCCTTGAGGGCGCCATCTTTGGCGCTGTGCTGGGGACTATCGCCGGGGCCGTTATTGCCAGTAATAGCCAGCCGGTTTATGTCGCGCCCCTGCGCACGCACTATCAGCCTGTGCGTCATTACAAGGGCGTGCGGCAATATCGTCCGGTCGTAGGGCATAAATTGCCGGTTGCCAGGCATGATCGGTCACGCTTTACGCACCAGCAGTCACATGTTCGTGAGATCGCCTATGTCCAGCCACAGCATCAGCGGAGCGTGCGCCATATTGCCTCGCGCAGTCGTGATCATGAGCATGGCGAAAGGGATTAAAACCTGCTGTCGCAAGGTAAATGCAGCACAGAATGATTCTCCCGATGCGGGCCGCTAGGCCCGTGTCGGGCCTGTTTTTCTGCTGTCGCTATAGTGGGTTTATGTGCAGGTGAAATACCTGACCATGGCGGAAGGTCTTTCATTGTTTTTTCATATGAATTTGGCTAAAGTTTCGCCATGAGTATGTCAGTTGGTTTTGCGTTGAGGTTCGGCGATTTTCCGCCGGCCGTCATGCTGCCGCCTGCTCCGGTTGTAGCCGAAAGGCGCAGCCCTGTTATCGAGGCGCAGATTGTTCCCGAGAACACAGCCATTTCCAGCGGTAACACGCTTTCCAACAACAACTTACGCAGGGGCATGCAGAGCAAGCAGTTTTTTCATGACGAAGCCCCGGTCTATACCGCGCAAGGCACTTCCGGCAACCCTTTGGATGGCAACGGCCTGCTGCTTGATCTCTACGCCTGAATCCTTCCGGCGTTTGCTCGCACCTTCTGTTTCATAGCACCTGAAAAAATCTTACTGGCCTGATTTTTAACGGCAAGCCTTTTCGCACAAGGCCAGAGCCGAACTGATCAATATCGTATCCGGTATGATGCGCATACCCGGTGGCGGCGTGGCACCATTAAAAATAGCTCAAACTCTGATATTTGGCCTCCGACTTGCTCGTATGAGTAAAGTCATTCTTGGGAGGCCTGCATGATTGATCTTTCTACTGCTGCTCCGGTTGATATTGCCCGGTTCTTTGAGGCTGTCGCGGCAGGGGTTGTTGTGTTCGATGTCGATGAAGCTCATGAGCTGCGACTGGTGTGCAGCAATCGAAGTTTCCGAAGCATGTATGGCCTGGATCATGAAGCGGATGTCTGGTGCTCAATCCAGGATTTTCTTGAGCCCAAGATCCAGGAACATTATCTCCAGCAATTTCAGGTCTGCATCGAAAAGAAGATATCCGTGGATGATGAATTCCCACTGGAGTTGCCCGGCAACATATCCTGGCAACGCGTTCGCATGGTGCCCGTATTCGGAGAGGATGAAGAGAGTATCCCCCGTGTCTTCGCTACAAGCATTGATATCTCGCATGAGAAAGAGCTTGAAGAGGAACTTGCTATCGTCAGTTCCCGCCTCGAGGCGATTGTTGATTCAACCTATGATGCCATTATCTCCATCGACGGAAGGCACACGATCAAAACCTTTAATCAGGCGGCTGAAGCGCTTTTTGGCTACACTCGCAAGGAGATGATCGGGAAAAATCTGGACATACTTCTGCCACAGTCTGCGCGGCCGAAACATGCCGAACACATCAATAGTTTCGGCAATTCACCATTAAAATCCCGGCCGATGGAAACGCGTGTGGAAGTGGCGGGTTTGCGCAAGAACGGAAATACCTTTGCTGCCGAGGTGGCGATCGCAAAAATAAGGGTGCATGGCGAGGTGGAATACACAGCCATTATTCGCGATATCTCGGCTCAAATGCGCCTGTTGGAGGAACTCAAACTTCGCGCGACAACCGATCCGTTGACCGCCCTGTCAAACCGACGTCATCTTGTTGAAATGGCGCAAATGGAGATGGAGCGCTGCGAGCGCTACGATCATCCGTTGTCACTTCTGGCGCTGGATCTGGATGATTTCAAGTCTATCAACGACACCTATGGGCATGCGGTGGGTGATGAGGTGCTCGAGGCTCTGGGCAAGGTTTTGAAAAAGCGGTCGAGGCGGCTCGATGTGCCGGCGCGCATGGGTGGGGAAGAGTTTTGCCTGCTTATCCCTGAGACCACGCTGGAGCAGGCCCACGGATTAAGTATTCGTTTGCTTGAAGATATCCGGACCATGCATCATGGTATTCCGGCGCTTGCAGAGCGTGTAGTGACCGCAAGTATTGGGCTGGCTGCCTACCATGAAGGCGAGCATGAATTTGACAGGCTTGTGCAGCAGGCGGATGAGGCAATGTATGAGGCGAAGAATTCCGGCAAAAACAAGGTTTGTCTGGCTGCGACCGACAGGCGTCTCACCCCTGACTCGATAGCTCAACCGGCATAGTGAGGTATTGAGCCTAAAATCCCGATTGCTGCATTAAAGTTTACCCCCCCGCTGGCGATAGTTCTTTTATGATGTCTGCATGACAGAGGGGGCTACATGCTTAGTAGTCAGATCGAACAGATTCACTATAACCTGAATGAGTCGTTTCCGGCTCTCTGCCGTATATCTATTGCGATCTACGATAAAAATACGGATATGCTCAAGACCTTCACGCAAAGCAACCAGGGAACTGCGCCTATTCAGTACTACTCAAGCAGGCTCAGCAAATCGGAATCCCTTTCAAGGATGGTAGAGGAAAGAAGCACCAGGATTATCGACGATATTACAGCGCTCACTGAAGAGCGATATCATACAAAAAAAATAAAATCCGCCGGATACCGTTCCAGCCTGACTTATCCGATCTATAACAGGGATGCGTTTATCGGCATCCTTTTCATGAACGCAAAGGAGGTCGGTTTTTTCAATGAGGCGACTGTTAAACGCCTGTCTATCTTTATTCACCTGATCTCCACATTGCTGATTGGGGAGATGCAGCCGATCAAAACTTTAAACGGTGCGGTGGCCACAGCACGTGAATTCAGCCGCATCAAGGATGAGGAAACTGGCGCCCATCTGGCCAGGATGTCCCACTATTCGCGCGTTATCGGCTTGGTAATCGCTGAGAAGTTTGATCTGAATGATGAGGCGATTGAGTACATTTTTCAGTTTTCTCCACTGCACGATGTCGGCAAGGTGGGAATACCGGACTCGATTATACTCAAGCCGGGATTGTTGACCGATGGCGAGAGGAAAGTTATCCAAACCCATGTATCCATCGGGGAAAGCATTATTAACACCATGGTAGAGAGGTTTGATCTTGGTGCAGTTTCAAATGTTCAGATGCTTCGTAATATCGTGACCTATCACCATGAATCCTATGATGGTTCCGGCTACCTGCAGGGCCTTAAGGGCGATGAGATCCCCATCGAAGCCAGAATAACGACCGTTGCAGATGTGTTTGATGCCTTAACCAGCACGCGGCCATACAAGCGGGCCTGGACAAATCCTGAGGCATTCGGGTTTCTGGAAGACAATAGAGGAATAAGGTTTGATCCGGACTGTGTTGATGCGTTGATCAGCAATCAGGAATTGGTCGAGGCAATTCAGAACCGCTTCAAAGAAGACATGTCGGGAGTTGAAAGCGCTCTGCCCGAATCAGACCTGCATCTCCGGCTTGTGGCGTCATAGCCAGTTGCTCCTTCCGTGAAAAATAAGGTCTGCCATTCGGCGGTGAAAAAAGAAAAACGAAGGCCCCGCACATTGCATGCGGGGCCTTCATCTTTAGACGATCAGCACATCACAGCCGCTGAAAAAACGCCTTAAGCCTGACGGCCTGGGCACCCGTTTCGAATAGCGTCAAACCCGAAAGGATCAGTGCCGCCCCCAATATAATCTCCACGCTCAAGGGCTCGCCATTAAGCATATTGCCCAGGGCCAGTGCTGTTACCGGGGTAATCAGCGTAATCATCGCCACCCGCGTTGCCTGCACCCTCTTCAGCACATAGTAATACAGGGCAAAGCCGAGCACCGAGCCGAACAGGGCCAGATAGGCAATCGAGCCGACGGTCCTTGCCGACACATCCACAGGCAGGCCGTTGCTGCTCATGAACCAGGTGAGCAGAAACAAGGGCGTGGCAATGGCCAGCCCACCGCTGGTCAATACGATAGCCGGCACATCGGCATTGATACGCTTGACCCACACGGCACTTGCCGAGTGGATCAGTACCGAGAGCAATACGCCGCCAATACCAAAGACCATG
>CAZQTO010000075.1:0-11287 GCA_964596375.1 uncultured Zetaproteobacteria bacterium
GATGCTGCCTACAGCGGGCTTCTGCTCCGGTCCTTCTCCGTTCAACGCAGCCAGTTTATCGGCTGTAAAATTACCAAGGATGTCATGGCTTTGTTTGGCCAGACCCGCCCAACTGTCACCCTGCTTCCATACATACAGGGCAATGCGTGGCACATCACCGTCGCGTTTGGCATCGTAGCTCTTGAATGAGTCTGCAATACTGGAAAAATCATTCTGGAATTCACCGAATTCCTTACGTTTGCTCCAGGATGTCAGTATAAATGTCTTGGGCCCCTTCATGAAAACAGTTGCCAGCATGTGTGCGGCCCCCACATTCTTCAGAGATAAATCGATTTCGGCCTGCGTCACATCATAGCCATCGCGCCGGCTGGTTTTCAGGGTGGTGATTTTGGCCTGGTTGCTTGCCAGTTCGCGCAACAGCTCTTCGCCAGTCTGACGCTTCACCAGTTCCTTGAACTGTAGCTTGAAGTACGCCTTCTGTTGACGCTTGACGGCGGTCAGTGATTGAGGGGTGTTGGTGACCACCCATTTTTCGGGGAAGGCCATCTGTATGCCAAGTTCCGGGTGGATGAAACGGCGCCCCACCATGGCCCCCTGTTCAGGACTTTCACCGTAAGGGTAGCCCTCCAGTGCGGCGAGCATCGCGTTGTGGCCGATTTCACCGAGACCTGTTGTGGAAGCGCCCTCAGAATTGGCAACCGCTTCTTCAATACGTTTTTTGGTTTCCGGATGGCTGGCAAAAGCGCCATGGTATTTCTCCGGTTTTTTACCGGTGGTGTCTTCCTTGATTTTGCTGTCCAGATCGTCAAGCCGTTTCAGGGTTTCCAGAATACTCTTGGTGGCTTCCACATCGTAACCAGCCTTGGCGATGTAGCGGATGGACAACTCATCCGACTGCAATTCCGCCTGACGTCCATAGCCAGAAATGACGGCGGTAGCAACCAGATCGGAAATCTGGCCTATGCCCTGAGGAACGGGAACGAATATCGAGGTAACCATCGCACCCATCTGATAAAGCTGGGCCTGGGTATAGCGCTGCACAGCGTGGCGTGCCGTGACATGGCCGACTTCGTGGGCCAGCACGGCGGCCAGTTCAGCCTCGCTGTTCATGTGGGTGAGCAGGCCCCGGTACATGTAGATATAACCGCCGGGCAGGGCGAAGGCATTGATGGTGGTGTCATCCACCACATGGAAATGGTAGAACAGTTCCGGGCGATCAGATACTGCTGCAACGCGTTGGCCAACCTTGTTGACGTATTTCACCAGCGGATCGTTTTCTGGCAATAGCGGCATCTGCGCGGCTACCTGTGCGGCAGCCTGCTGGCCGAGGGCCAATTCCTGATCCTCGCTCATCAGCACAAGATCCTGTTTCTTACTGGCCGGATTAACAGCGCAGGAAGCCAGGAGCATGGCGACAATACAAAGCCCAAAGAGATGGCGGGAATACAGGATCAGAGAAGCAATAGATGAATTTTTCATGGCGATATTTTCTCCATATCGAAGGGACTATGCAAGGGCACATACAGGCCGGATGACGAGGCGCGAATCACGCCGTGTACGAACATATTATCACCGGGGTTAACATCGGGAGGCGTTTGGAAATAGGGGCGATATTTTTTTGGGATGCTGATGTTCAGTCGGTCGAGCCTGAATGCATACCCTTTGCGATTACGTTGATTCACCTGCCCGTGAATAACGCGAAACTGTCCGAGATGGTCCGCCTTCACCTTGTTTGCTTCGAGTACGGCAAAACGTTCCGTTCTCCAGATGCCGAGCTGTGCTTGTCGTGCCGGTGCTTCCAGTTGGGTGAGTTGACCGGCCCAGCGCAGGTTGGGGGTGAATGTATAGACGTGCGCCATACCGCTGCGGACCATTTCACCGTTTACCCAAATGCCATTGCGCAGATAAATCTGCGCCAATGTGCGTCCGTAGTTGTCTTTGTGCTGTGTGTCGAAGTCCAGGCGCACTGTTTGGCCGGCGATCAGATTGGTGAGCGACTTTCTGGCCGCATTGCCCATGGGTTGAGCGGGCGATGAATCATGCTCCACCTCGGGGGTGTTGATGCCGAGCAGGCGCACGCGTTCACCTTTGGATGTTTTGAATGTGTCACCGTCAAATATTTCGCTGACCTCAACCCAACGGCTCTGAGAAAGAACCGAGAGGGTGCCGCTGTGTGCTGCTGTGCCGAAATTCAGGCAAAGCAGTGTAAGGAGGGCAAGTACTGCCGGGCGGGTTTTCCTATACCTCAAGCGTGCCGACCAGTTCACGATAAGACGATAGGCCATGGTTTTCGAAATAAGAGCGCAGTTCGCCCAGTATTTTTCCGGGTAGTAGCGGGTCATAGAACAAACCGGTGCCCAGGCCCAGGGCATCGGAGCCGGCAATGGCGAATTCGATGCAATCATGCGCCGAACAGATGCCGCCCTGACCGAGAATCGGAATGTTGTGCTTTGCTGCTACGGCGCGTGTTTGGTGGATTTTCCATAGTGCCACCGGTTTGATGGCAGGACCCGACAGGCCGCCGGAAATATTTCCGATAACCGGACGACGACTTTCGATATCAATGGCCATACCGACCAGGGTGTTGATGACCGAAAGTCCATCCGTGCCCGCCTCGATGCAGCACCGCGCGATGTCGGCGATGTCGGCATTGTTCGGGGAAAGCTTGGTAATAAGCGGTTTCTTGGTCATGGGTCGCATGGCTGCCACGACGCGAGCCGCCATGGCTGCATCGTTGCCGAAATGCACGCCGCCGGCCTTCACATTGGGGCAGGAGATATTGATTTCGATAGCTGTGACAGGCGAATCGTCGAACAAACGTGCCACCTCGGCATACTCTTCCAGCGTGGAGCCGTTGGCATTGGCCCAGAACTGGGTCTCGTGGTGTGGCAGATGGGGAAGGATGTGCTCGATTACGTGGCGTGAACCGGGGTTCTGCAGGCCGATGGCATTAAGCATGCCGGAGGGGGTTTCATACACCCGGTGCGGAGCATTGCCCATGCGAGGCTCAAGCGTTGTTCCCTTGAGAATAACTGCACCGATATCGGTGTTGGAGAAGCCCTCAACGCGCGTGTATTCCTCGCCGAAACCGACACAGCCGGAGAGCAGCACAAGCGGTGTTTGCAGATTCAGGCCTGCAAAGGAGACGGAAAGATTGATCTGTGCTGGTGGATTCACTTGTTTTGACATGGCGCAAGCATAGCGGGTCGCCCGTTATCCGGTCTATGCGCTGTTTTTGTGTTTGACTACCAGGACGTCGCAGGTGGCCTCGTGGACAACACGCTCCGCTGTAGACCCGAGAAGCACATGCATCAGGCCACTGTGCCCGTGACTGCCGATGACAATCAACTCAATTGCCAACTCTTCCGCTGCTGCGACGATGGCATCTGCCGAGCGGGTGAAAGCTTCGCGCACATGGTGGTGAATACGAATGTCCTTGCCAAGCAGCCCGACTGCCTTTTGCAGGCGCTCTTCAGCAGCCAGCTTCATCTGATCTGTCAAATCCACCATCGGAGGAAGCATGATCTCCGGCATTTCAGTGTAGTAGAGTTGCGGGGCAACAATGTGCAAGAGATGCAGATCGGCAGCGTTTTGTCGTGCAAGTTCAGCGGCCGTATGCAATGCACACTCTGCTGTTTCGGAGAAATCGGTTGGAATCAGAATATGACGATAAGCAGGCATGGCGGGTTCCTCGTTTACTCAAATGCTAGGGAAAGTCTGAGTTTCTCAGAGCACCCCTAGGTCGATTCCGAATCGGCAGCCCCCGGCTTCGTGGCGCGCACCGCTTGTACATCATCCGGTTTCATCTCCGGATGCAGCAGAGAGGCTATAATCTGACTCAGATGTGCAACCTGATACGGCTTGGTGACGATCTGTGTCTTGGACAGTTGAAGGTCTTTGTAGTCGATATCACTCAGGTTGTAGCCGGTTACGAACACGATGGGCAGGTCGGGTTTGATGTGGCGTATCTTGCCGGCTGCCTCAGCACCGCCCATGACAGGCATAATCAGATCGAGCAATACTAGATCCACTTCAGCTGTATGTCCCTCGATATGGTGCAGGGCGGCCTCTCCGTTCTCTACTGCGACAGGTTTGTAGTTCAGTTTAAGTAGCACATCAGACGCAGCTTCACGCACCAGATGTTCATCATCAGCGATCAGGATGGTTTCGCCCTGACCGTAATGCAGGATGACGGGGGGTTCTGTCTGCCCCTCATTGTCCGAAATGGAGTCGCTTTGTTGCAGGTAAAGGTGCACGGTGGTACCGGCGCCCTCTTCGCTCTTCAGTTCAACCGCGCCCCCAAAGCCTTCCATCAGTCCATACACCATCGATAGACCCATGCCGGTTCCTTGGCCCACTTCCTTGGTCGTGAAAAACGGGTCGAAGACCCGGCTGAGCAAATCACTCTGGATGCCTGATCCGGTATCGCTTACGCAAACACACAACACATGTTTACCATGCAGTTGCGGGAAGCGGGAAATAAACGCTGCATTTGACTCAACATCCCTGACCGCGATGTTAATTTCAGCAGCGGATTTTTGCCTGCAGGCATCCGTGGCGTTGCTGATCAGGCTGGCCAGCACCTGCCTGAGCAGGGAAGAATCCGCCCGAACTGCAATACTCTCATCCGCAGCAAGTTTGCTGATATCAAGGCTTAACTTAATATGGGGAGGCAGTCCGGCTGATTCGATGGCATGAACCTGCTGTAGCAAAGGCACGAGATCAATGTCGCGAATTGATATGCGATTCCTGCGACCAAAGGCCAGCAACTGATCAATCAGGCCGGCGGCACGGTTGCCGAGCTTTTCAATACGCGCCAGACGAATGGCTGCTTGTGACCCCTCTTTGAACTCGCTTTTGAGGAGGAATATGTTGCCGATAATGCCAGCCAGCATATTGTTGAATTCGTGAGCAATGCCACCGACAAGTGTGCCCACTGCCTCCATCTTGCGTGCCTGCTGCTGCATGCTCTGAATCGCACCCTCTTCGGCCTTGCGTTGGGTGATCTCGTTGCTGATGCCGAACAGGCCTGCAAAAGTGTTTTCCCCGCTGACGGCGCTCTTCGCATAGTGCAGGCAAATATTTTCTCCGAACCATTGTTCTTTGTCACCCATCTGAATGCAGTAAGCCATCTCAAGCGTTGGTGCTCGAGTACTGATGGCTTTGTGCAGCTGCCTAAGATTTGTGTTGCGTTGCTGCTCGTCCGGAAGCCATGACCACAGTTCCAGGCCCTTGAGCTGGCTTTGCGGATAGTTGAACACCTGCACCGATCGGGCCGAGGCATCCGTGTATTTCAAGTCGGCCGAAGCCGACCAGACACAGCCCGGAACCCTGTCCAGCATGTCGTGAAAACGCTGTGCCATGGCATGCTCGGCATGCACCAGTTGATCGTAGGTTTCAAGGATGTCACCGGCCTCGCTGGGCAGGGAGTGTTCCATCTGTTCGATCACCCTGTCCGGCATGGTTTCACCAGTACCCATGATGACACGCAATTGCTCCAGGGGTTCAATAAGCTGTATGCGCAAAACCCGGTGCAGGGCGAAAATAGAAAGTAGCACCAGCATTAACATCACGATGCCGGTGATGAATGTAGAGGTATGGATGGCACGGGTGATCGGACGGTCATCGAGGACCAGGAACAGCTTCACATTGGAGTCTGGAATATTGCTCTCGTAGAGATGCAGATGCGGTGTGTTGTATATCGTTGCTGCCAAAGTGGAAGGGGTGATCTCAGAGAAGGAAGCAAGTGAAAGATGGTCATCATGGATGGCTGTGTGCAGCAATTCTCCACTGGCATCGATCAATATAATACCGGCGATTTCCGGATCCTGCACCAGCGCGTCGCTTTCCTCTCCGATAGACGTTCTGTCTTGTTCTTTTAGATGTTTGGAAAATTCCTGTGTTTGATAGTTCAGACGATATTCGGCGACCTTTTGCATGGTGTAGCCGCGCACATCGTCGAAGGTGAGTACGAAAATAATTGCCAGAAGGGTAAAGAAAAGACCGGACCACAACAGAATGGTGCGGGTTAGGGCGTAGCGCAGTGAATGATGACTATGCTCTGGCAACTTCATATGAATGCCAGAATAGCCGTCAGGATTTTTTTATTAAAGCTATATTTTTTCCGCACCTTTGTTTTATCGCATTCATGCGGCAAAAGAGTCCACGATAATTGCCTGCCTGATCGCATCACGGGCCTCAAGCAGTAGCACGCTTTCCTGAGCGCTGAGCATTCCTGCTTTCTGCAGCCGGGATATTGCCTCATCCTCATCGTCACCTGCAGGTGCCTTTTTCCGCGCCTGTCTGAATTTACTTTCTGCATCCGATGCCCTGATAACAGCATCAAAGGCAAGCTCGATGCGCCCAAGGGGATCGTTGCTGTGATTGTTGATGTAAATACCTTCGGTCAGGCGATCGCGCGCAGCTCCAGGCTTAAGAATGGTCGCTGCAACCGCACGCCCCAGGCTGTCATTAGCTGGCCGTCGCCGCCTACCCAGCGGAAAGATCATGAGCCTCATCAACAGGGCAATACTTTGCTGCGGGAAATTCTTCAGAAAGGCGTCAAGGGCCTGTTCCACACGCCATAAGGCATCCTCACATACCCAGCTAAGAAGAGCTTCGTCTTCAGCTGGAGATCCGGCAGATTCAAAATGCTTGATGGCAGCCGAGGCGATATACAGTTGAGCCAGCACATCACCGAGCCTGCCCGACAGGGACTCGCGGCGCTTCAAGCCGCCGCCCAGTACTGCCAGTGTGACATCCGATACCCAGGCAAGATTGGCACTGTAGCGTTCGATATGCTGTGCATAGCGGCGAGCCGGACCGGTTAACGGGGGGTTCGACAGCAGGCCATTGCTTAAGCCCAGCACAATACTGCGCACCTTGTTGCTGCCGGCAAAGCCGATGTGCGCGAACAGGGCATGATCGAATATCCTCAAGGCTTCGCTTTCATCCTGCATGGATACTGCATCCATTTCCTGCCGCAGCCACGGGTGACAGCGAATCACGCCCTGACCGAAGATAATCAGGCTGCGGGTCAGGATATTCGCACCTTCTACGGTGATGCTGATGGGAATGGCCTCATAGGTGCGTGCCAGGAGGTTGAGTGGCCCCATCGAAATCGCCGTGCCTCCGAATACATCCATGGCATCGTTGACCACACTGCGCATGCGTTCGGTGCAGTGATATTTTGCGATGGCCGACATGACCGAAGGCTTTTCCCCCTGATCCACGGCGATGCCGGTCAACTGGCGTGTGGCATCAATCGCATAGGTGTTGCCCGCAATACGTGCCAGCGCTTCCTCAACACCCTCCAGGTGACCGATCGGAGTGTGGAACTGGCTGCGTATCCTGGCATAGCCTCCAGTTGCGCGGGAACAAAGCTTACCGGCTCCTGCCGATAGCGAGGGCAGGGAAATGGCCCGCCCGTCGGCCAGACATTCCATCAGCATATGCCAGCCCTGACCGGCGTATGTCGTGCCGCCGATAATCCAGTCCAGCGGGATAAATACATCGTGACCCTCGACAGGGCCATTCTGGAATGCCTGATCAAGCGGCAGATGGCGCCTGCCTTTCTCTACGCCTTTTGTGTCGGTTGGGATCAGCGCCAGTGTGATGCCGCGTTCTTCATCTTCGCCAAGCAGATGTTCTGGATCGTATAATTTAAAGGCCAGGCCCAGCACCGTGGCAACCGGTGCCAGGGTGATATAACGTTTCTCCCAGTTCAGTCGTATGCCGAGAATTTCGCGCCCCTCGAACTCGCCTGTGCAGACGATGCCGGTATCGCGCATGGCGGCTGCATCGCTGCCGGCCAGTGGGCTGGTCAGGGCGAAGCAGGGGATATCAGTCCCGCTGGCCAGGCGAGGCAGATAATGGGTCTTTTGTTCCTCCGTGCCGTAGTTCATCAGCAATTGCCCGGGGCCAAGCGAATTGGGCACCATGACTGTAACCGCAGCCGTGATGCTGCGGCTGGCCACCTTCATGACTACGGCGGAATGTGCCTGTGCGGAGAATTCCAGTCCGCCGTAATCTTTGGAAATAATCATGCCGAAAAAGCCTTGTTGCCGGATGAATTGCCATACATCGGGCGGCAGGTCGTGCAATTCGTGGTTGATCTTCCAGTCGTCCAGCATGTCGCACAGCTCTTCCACAGGGCCATCGAGGAAGGCCTGCTCCTCAGTAGACAGGGATGGGGAAGGCTGGGCCAGCAGTTTCCGCCAATCAGGCTTGCCGGAGAATAGTTCCGCATCCCACCAAACCGTGCCGGCTTCCAGCGCCTGCCGCTCGGTGTCGGATATCGGCGGCATCATCCTGCGGAAGATGGCGAATACAGGCCGGCTGATATATTGGCGGCGTAGCGGCAGGATATTCAGGGGCAGGAATATCAGCACAAAGACAAGCCAGCTTAGGCTGAGAACAATGGGCGAGAGAAGTCCGCCAAGGCTCAGCGCAAGCAGAAGCGAGGCAATGGAGCCCGTCCAGATTGCCAGTCGCGCGCGAAAAAACCCCAAGGCCATCATGGTAAGGATCACTGTGATCAGGAAGCAGTAAAAAGGCATCTATGACTCCTTGGGTGGGCAAACGGCTGTCGATGTTTCATCTTGCGCATGAATCTTGTGCCACTGGCCTGCACTCGCATTATAGCTGACACGATTAATGCCCGCTTGAGCAGTCGTAACTTCAGCTTGTTTCCGGTAAGTTGTGCAAGTTGGAGTGCGAACTTGACCCGGACGGTTGCATCACCATAATGCCGCGACCCTTTGCCTAGGCTTCAACCGGCAGGGAAGGGCGATTGCGCCGGTGCGCAGTAGTCCAACAACCGGTATATGTACCGGTTGCGAACACAGGAGATTGATATGGCAGTTCCAAAGAGAAAAACCAGTGTGTCCAAGCGCAAAATGCGCCGTGCCCACGATGCGGTTGGCGTTCCTGCTATGAGTGAATGCCCGAATTGCGGTGAAGTGATGCGTCCGCATCATGCCTGCGCGCATTGCGGCTTCTACAAAGGTCGCGAGGTTGTGGCGACCGGCGAGGTCTGATTTTCCTTGCCGCGTTCCGGTTTGTTGCATGACACCTTATCCCATGAAAAACGGAATGCCCGATGAGTCGCGTTCTCGTTGACGGTCATGGCGGTGATAATGCCCCCGGTATTGTTATCGAAGCGCTGCAACGTATTCATAAGGAATATGGAGAAAAGCTGAGCCTTGGCATCGTGGGTCAACCCGATGTTCTTCAGCCTGCGCTACAGGAAGCAGGACTTTCCGATGTCGTTCAACTGGTAGCAGCCAGTGAAATTATTGACATGTGTGAACCCCCGGCCAATGCCTTGCGGCGCAAGAAGGACTCATCTATTCATGTCGGCGCACGCATGGTGCGCGATGGTGAGTGGGATGCTCTGGTCAGTGCCGGAAATACCGGCGCGCTGATGGCTATTTCAAAATTTATTCTTAAAACGCTACCCGGTGTGGATCGTCCGGCCATTGCCTCCATGATTCCATCCGAGGGCGGCAGAACCCTGCTGCTGGATGCTGGCGCCAATGTGGATAGTTCTTCCGAGCACCTCACCCAGTTTGCCATCATGGGCTCCTGCTATATGCAGGCTGCCGAGGGCATCGAATCGCCGCGCGTAGGTGTGCTGAATATTGGCTCTGAAGACATCAAAGGCACCGACGTCGTGAAGATGGCCGGTGCAAGTATCTCCGAGCTGGATCTGAATTATATCGGCAACGTCGAAGGTACCGATTTATTCCTTGATACCGTGGATGTTGTGGTTTGCGACGGCTTTGTCGGCAATGTGGCTCTAAAGACCATGGAAGGCGTGGCACATTTCCTGATGGGTAACCTTAAACGCGAACTGACCGGCAGCCTGATGGCCAAGACCGGCATGTTGCTGGCCTATAGTGGCATGCAACGACTCAAGGCGCGCATCAATCCATCCGAATACAATGGCGCACCGCTGCTTGGCCTCAATGGTATTGTTGTGAAAAGCCACGGTTCGGCGGATGCGCTGGGTTTCTCCAGAGCTATCGAGATTGCACATCGCGAGGTTGAATCGCAGCTTGGAACCCGTATTGTTGAATCCATGAATAAATGGCTAGAACGTTGAGCATGCCACGCATCCATATCATCGGGGTCGGCGGTTATCTTCCGGAGCGGGTGATGACCAATAAAGACCTTGAATCCATTGTCGACACAGACGATGCGTGGATTTTCGAACGCACCGGCATTCGCCAGCGCCATATCATCGCCGAGGGAGAGCACACCTCCGATCTGGCCGTCGCTGCTGCCAGGCAGGCACTGGATGATGCCGGCCTGACCATTGCCGATATCGATGCGCTGATTGTGGCAACCACCACGCCGGATATGGTTTTTCCGTCCACTGCCTCCATCGTGCAATCCAAACTGGGCGCTTCCGGTTTCCCCGCATGGGATATGCAGGCGGTCTGTTCGGGGTTCGTTTACGGTCTGGCACAGGCCGATGCGATGATGCGCGGCGGCATGTTCCGCCGCGTGCTGCTTATCGGTGCTGAGTCGATGTCCCGCATTCTGGACTGGAGTGACCGCTCAACATGTGTGTTGTTCGGTGACGGTGCAGGCGCGGTGGTGCTGGAAGCTCGTGATGCCGCTGATGAGCCGCAGGGCGGCATTATCGGTTCGGTACTCAAGGCCGATGGCTCCTATCGCCCGCTGCTGATGGCGCGTCATCCGCATCCGGGGGCCAGCCCCGATATGCCGGATATGTCGGTGGATGCCGCCGGCGTGGCCGCGGTTGAGATGCAGGGTAATGAAGTCTTTCGCAATGCTGTGAACAAGCTTGGCGAGGTGGTCGGGGATGTGCTCGGGCACTGTCAGATGCAGCCGTCCGATATTGATTGGCTGATACCGCATCAGGCGAATATAAGAATTATTAATGCCACGGCGAAAAAGTTAAAATTAGGCACCGAGCGTATTGCCATTACAGTTGAGAAGCATGCCAATACATCTTCTGCCAGTGTGCCGCTGGCATTGAACAGCTATTACCGCGAAGGTAAGATTCGGAAAGGGCAGGTCTTGCTTCTGGAAGCCTTTGGTGCCGGGTTTGTCTGGGGCGCCAATCTGTTGCGCTGGAGCAAGGATTAAGCATGAACACAACATGGACAGAGGGGAATAAGCGTTGAGCGTAAACAACGGCTCCACTTTTGCTTTTTTATTTCCGGGTCAGGGCTCGCAGTCGGTGGGTATGCTGGGTGATCTTCTGGCTACCGAGGCTGTTGTGGCGCAGTCCTTTGACGAGGCATCCGAGGCTTTG
>CAZQTO010000076.1:0-1535 GCA_964596375.1 uncultured Zetaproteobacteria bacterium
CATCGCAGCGAGGCAGTCTGAAAACACCTCTATCTCCGGAGCTTTTGCCCCTTCCTCGCATTCAAACACCACATGCATGCCGTCATGCAGCCGTATCATGCGCACCGACTCGATACATGGCGGCATCAGGGTCTCGATTTTCAAACGCAGGGCATCCATATCGGGATGCACAGCCGGGCATTTGGCAGCGCGCACCACCTGATGACTGGAACGCGAGTGAAAGCCGAGAAACGAGCCCTGCGTATCGAGGCCGCGATGCCAGCGCGCCCGACGCCGCATACCGAAACTGGGAGCTTGAGTGACCGGCATCCATTCGCTGTCGCTATTCAGAAAACCCCCGAAGGCCTTGTGCACCCATTCGGATTTGATACCGGGCTGTGCGGCAGCATCCACATATTGCATAGCACAGCCGCCGCATTCGGCCGCGACAGCGCAGGCAGCCTCCACACGCAGGGCGGATGGCTGAAGCAGGCGGACAATCCTGCCGCGCTCGGCACCGCGCCTGCGGCCGCTGGACTCAAGCTCAACGACATCGCCGGGCACGGCATCAGGAACAAGCATGACGCCGACATCGGTGCGCACCAGCGCCTCCCCACCGGGCAGCACAGACTCGACCTGCCCTCGCAGGGACTGCGATTCAGGCATCGCCAATTCCCAGTGCTGCAACGCGATTAAAGGAAACAAGATAGTCCGGGGAAACTGATGCCACGCCCTTCGACTGCACGCTCAGCTTGAACAGATCGCCCATGCCCTGCGGCAGCAGCATGCGCTTGGCCTGTGCCATCACGGCTGTGCTTTTCTCCGACGGTTGCATCACCGCCTGCTGGATGAACTGTTGTACCGACGGGCTTTGTGCCAGCCATGCGCCCTGGCTGATCCAGCAGGACATGTCGAGCCCTGCTTGCCGACCGGCACGACCGAGTGCGGTGAAATCGATATGGGCGGTGATATCGCGGCTGCCGGGGTCGCTTAACACATCATGCACCACCTCATGCTTTAAGTGGGCCAGCAGCGAGCCCTCGATGCGCTGCGGCCGGTAATATTCCGACTGCGCATAACCGTAATCGACAGTGAATACGAAGCCGCGCTGCATGATGCGGGCGATATCCGCCTGCCAGCCTGCCAGATGCGGATTCCACTCGCTGATGTAGCCGTCCGGCCAGGCCGCCACAAACTTCTCGTCGATGCGCGGCAAGGCATCGCTCTGCCTCTCCTGCCAGATGAATTCGCCCTGCTCGCCAAGCGCGACGCCGCGTTCAAGCATCACGCCATCGCGCCGGGTAAAACACTTCACCGGAAAGGCATCGGGCAATTCATTGCAGAAATAAAGCACATTTGCGGAAACGGGGGCTTCATCAAGACTGTCCAGCAGGGTCACTTCCACACCCGGATCGGCGTATGCCTGCTGCTGGCGCTGACTTAGATGCGCACTGCGCTCGATGGCATAGACATGCTCCGGCATGCGCATCTTTCGAGCTTTCAGCAAAGCCAGCACATCGCACAGCAGCCGCCCCTCGCCGCCACCCTGCTCGATC
>CAZQTO010000076.1:1545-11284 GCA_964596375.1 uncultured Zetaproteobacteria bacterium
GATCAGGCTCCATTCATCAGGATTACCCAACTGCCGCCATCCCCATTCGAGCAGGTCGGCAAAGCCGAGCGCCAGCCAGGGGCCGACCTCCGCACCGGTAACAAAATCACCCTCTGCGCCGAACACCTGACCCGACTCGTAATAACCCAGCTCCGGTGCATACAAGGCCTCGCGCATGAATTCGTCGAACGGCAACCAGCCGCCGCCATCTCCGATTTTTCGGATAATTCGTTCCGTTAATGCTTTCGACATGGTTGACGCTGACCCCTCTGAACCGCTACCTTTGCTCTTACGTAGACTATACAAAGCGAGGCATGATAATGGCATCTGAACACATCACCAATGTTAGCGACGACAGCTTCGAAAGCGACGTTTTGAACGCAGCAGGTCCGGTTCTGGTGGATTTCTGGGCTCCATGGTGCGGCCCATGCAAGCAGATTGCTCCAATTCTCGATGAAGTGGCCAACGACATGAAGGGTAAAATCACCGTTGCCAAGATCAACATCGATGACAACCCCAACACCCCCGGCAAATACGGTGTGCGTGGCATCCCGACCCTGATGCTGTTCAGCGGCGGCAATGTGCAGGGAACCAAGGTTGGTGCCATCAACAAGGCCAAGCTGGTAGAGATGATCAACGAACATCTCGACTGAGAGGCACTCATCTCTTCAACTCGGGGCGCATTGCGCCCCGTTTTTTTTGCCCCGGCTCAGAAAGCGAAAGGCGCACAAGGCGCACTCAGGATACCTCGGCCAGCAGGCTGTCCATCATGGATTCTGCCTGTGCGGCATAGCCGCCGCCGAACAAATTAAAGTGATTGAGGATGTGGTAAAGATTGTACAGGATTTTGCGCAGCGCATAGCCATCGTCCAGCGGCCAGCTCTCGCGGTAGGCGGCATAAAAGGCCCCGGGGAAGCCACCGAACAACTCCGTCATGGCAATATCCGCCTCACGATCGCCATAGTACACAGCGGGATCGAATAGCACCGGGGCACCCGTATCATCCACAGCCCAGTTTCCACCCCATAGGTCACCGTGCAGCAGCGAGGCCAGCGGGGCATGCCCGGCAAGCAGGTCGCCCAATGCATCCATCAGCCGCTCGCCCTTGTGCAGCAGAGACGAGGAAAAACCGTTCTTCGCGCCCAGTGTCAGTTGAAATCCAAGTCGCTGCTCCTGCCAGAATTTGCACCAGTCGGGATTGGGTGTGTTGATCTGGGGCGTGGCGCCAATGGTGTTATCCCGCTTCCAGCCGAAATCCTTCTGAACACAACGATGCAGCTGTGCCAGTTGCCGGCCGAGCAGTACGGCAGCATCAGCATGGTCTGAAGAAAGATTCAGCCATTCGCATACCAGAAAGGCCGTATCCCCTTCCACCCCGTGGCATACAGTTATCGGAACGCGCACGGCCCTGGCCTGCGCCAGTTCATCCAGACCCGCAGCCTCGGCGGCAAACATATCGGCATGCACTGCCGCATTCAGTTTGACGAAATAGCTACGCCCGAGACCCTCGAAACGCATGGCCCGACTGATGCAGCCGCCGCCAATGGCATGCGCGGCAGACAGTTCAAAACTGCTGTCATAACGCTTGATGTGCTGTTGAATGCTTTGCTGCAGCGGGTCGAACAAAAAATCAGGGGTGAATGGAGTTGGCGTGGGAACTTGAGGAGGACTGCCCGGCGGTATGGGAGGCAACATCGGATTTGGCATCAGTAGCGTCTTTGTTGCGGCGATTACGCCAACGGTAAGTGACCTGGCTTCGCCAGATGATGTGAATAGCAAAATACCCGATGAGACCGAAAGTCAGACCGCAGACCAGACAACCGAGCAGGAAAGGCTCCCAGCTGTGTGAGAACATATTGACCATCCATTGCCAGCTTGGTTCAAAATGAAAATCTTCGTTATCCGGCAGGCCCAGAATCCACTGCCCGACCTCATAACAAAAATAGAAAAGCGGCGGCATGGTCAGCGGATTGGTCAACCAGACCAGCGCCACCGAGATCGGAATATTGACGTGAAAGAAGATAGCCAGAACTGCAGCAAGCACCATCTGAAACGGTATCGGAACAAAGGCGCAGAACAGCCCAATAAAAAAAGCGCCTGCCACCGAGTACCGATTGAGATGCCAGAGCGAAGGGTTATGCAGGCAGGTGCCGAGAAAACGCAAACATTTCTGCTCGCGGATCATCTTGTGATCCGGCATGAAACGTCTAATCAGCTTGCGAGGCATCGCTCCAGTGTGCTACGGCCGCGCATTTTTGGCAATCACCGGAAGCGCTGGGCGCCTACTCCATGCGGGGGAATACCGGCGACGGCTTGGCGCAAACATGCCCTGCAGCCAATAGACCCCAACCGCCATGCTCGCTCAATGACAGGCCTTTGACCTGCAAGTCCGCGTTCATGATCTGTCCCAACATGATGTCACACTTTGCAGGCATAAAGGGAGAAAGCTGCAGCACAATCAGGCGCAGGGACTCGACAAGATGATACAGTACCGTCGCCAGTCTGGCTGTATTCCCCTGCTTGGACAGAGCCCACGGCGCATTGTCCTCGACATAGCGATTACCGTGCCGTACCACACCCTGAATATGCTCCAGCGCCTCATGAAATGCCTGACGCTGCATGGCATCATCCACACTGCGCTGCATGGCCTCGACAGCCGCAACCAGCTCGCGATCGGCAGCTTCCTCGCTATCCACCCCAACAAGCACGCCATCCTGATACTTGTGCAGCATGGACAGACTGCGGTTCAGCAGATTGCCGATATCGTTGGCAAGCTCCGTATTGTAACGCTGTTTCAGGGCGGCATGGGAGAAATCACCATCGTGCCCGAAAGGCACCTCGCGCAGCAGAAAATAACGGATGGTGTCGGCATCGAATTCTTCGAGCAGCTTGTCGGGGCGCAGGGCGTTGCCTTTCGACTTGCTCATCTTCTCGCCTTCGACCGTCCACCAGCCATGTGCATACACCCGCTTGGGCAAAGGTATCCCGGCAGCCAGCAACATACACGGCCAGTACACGGCATGAAAACGCAGGATATCCTTACCGATCAGATGCACATCGCAGGGCCAGTGGCGCATATCGCCATCAGGAAAACCGGCACCCGTCAGGTAGTTGGTCAGCGCATCGATCCACACATAAATCACATGCTTCTCATCACCCGGCACTGGGATACCCCAGGAAAAGGTGGTGCGTGAAACCGACAGATCGCGCAATCCGCCCTCGACAAAGCGCAGCACCTCATTGCGCCGTGATTCGGGACCGATGAAATCGGGGTTGTTACGGATATGCTCCAACAAAGCTTCCTGATAGTTGCCAAGGCGGAAGAAATAAGACTCCTCTTTCACCTGCTGCACAGGGCGGTCGCAATCCGGGCAGCGTTTGTCGTCGGCATGACCGGCATCCTTGAGCTGGGTTGCCGTCCAGTAGGTTTCGCAGGGCACGCAATACAGGTCTTCGTAAAAGCCCTTGTAGATGGCTCCGGCAGCATCCAGCCGCCGCCACATCTCGCTTACCGCCCTTTTATGCCGTTCTTCCGAGGTGCGGATGAAATCATCGTTGGAGATTTCCAGTGAGGGCCACAGACTGCGATAATCATCAACCACCGAATCGGCCAGCTCAGCCGGCGTGATACCGCGCTCATCCGCCGCCTGCTCCACCTTCTGCCCATGCTCGTCCACACCGGTCAGAAAAAGCACATCGCGCCCGGCAAGGCGGTAGTAGCGGGCCAGCACATCGGCGGCAATCGTGGTGTAGGCATGGCCGACATGCGGCTTGTCGTTCACATAATAAATCGGTGTGCTTACATAATAAGTCTGCATCATTTCTTCCTGTGGGGTGTTTCAGGCGGCTTCTTTCACATTAAGCTCGCGCAAGGCTAACCGCAGAGCCAGCATGTGCGCCAGCAACGTCGGCGCAGGCCTGAGCGTACGGCGAAAAACATCCTGCGGCCATACCGCCAACTTATGTGCAGCCTCAAACACCGCATCCATATTCAGCATATCTCCCGGCCTTAGCAAGGCTGGCCGCACGGCATCGAGTACCACATCGACAATCAGATCATGCGGCACCTTCTGCACATGCCGACTGATCCATTGCTGCACCCGCCCGATATCCAGCCTGGCCGGGTCGCTAAGCAGATCATGCCATCCGAGCAGCGCAGCAGCGATATCCGCATCGGCCAGCGCCGCCACCTTGCCCGGCTGCCCATCGGCCAATTGCAAGGCAAAATCCAGAGCTTCGGACGGAATATTAATCTCCTGCAGAACTGTCTGCATATCGGCTTCATTCAGCGGGCTTAAAAACTGCAGCAGGCAGCGTGAGCGCACGGTTGCCGGCAGGGCAAGCGCATCTTCACAGACCAGCAGTAAGAGGGAGCCGGCAGATGGCTCCTCCAGCCCCTTGAGCATGGCATTGGCAGCCTGTGCATTCATTCTGCCGGCCTCGCCAATCAGCGCCACGCGACGGATCGACTCCGCCCCGCTCAAGGAAAGGAAACCCAGCATGTTGCGCACCTGCGCAATACTTACATCCCGATTCAGGCGATCTGTTTTTTCGTTGAGCTCACGCTCCAGGAGCATGAAATCAGGATGGCTTCCCGCCGCCATCATGCGGCAGGCATGACATGCCCCGCAGGCCGGACGCACAGTCTCTGCCGAACGGTTGGCCTCGCAGAGATAATCCGCAGCCAGAGCCTGCGCCAGCATGCGCTTGCCGATACCCGCCGGGCCATGCAGCAACCACGCGTGATGCAGCTTGCCCTTGCCGAGCAGGTCGGCAAACCGCTGCCGAACAATATCGTGCCCGAGTACGTCCATCAGCCAAGCAGCTCCGTCAACAGTTGCCGAATCTGCTGCTGCACGGTTTCAACATCAGCATCCGCATTCACGCACCGCACACGCTCCGGCTGAGCCGCATGAATGGCGGAAAAACCTTGCCGCACCCGTTCGTGAAAACTTTGCGCTTCCTCGTCCAGGCGTGTCGCAGCCTCGCCGATGGCCACGCGGGCATGCATACGCCCACACGCCAGTTCAACCGGCAGATCGAACCACAGCGTCATCTCAGGTCTCGCGCCCAGCTCCGCGACTTGCAGCATCGCTTCAAGCGAGTTTTCCAGCACAGAGGCATCGAGCGAGCGACCGGCCAGCTGATAGGCGCGCGTCGAATCGGTATAACGATCGCACAGCACAATCGCACCACGTTCAAGGGCCGGCTGGATAAGCTCGCGCACGTGCTGCGTGCGGTCGGCAAGAAAGAGCAGCAGTTCCGTTTCAGGAGCAGGCACATACTCGCCGTTGAGCAACAATCCTCGTATTTCGGCGCCAAGCGCCGTATCGCCCGGCTCGAATGTTTCCAGCACATCATGGCCCTGTTCGCGCAGCCATGCTGCAGTCAGACGACGCTGGGTGGTCTTGCCGCAACCGTCGATGCCCTCAAAGGTGATAAAATGTCCGCTCATGCAACTCCCTCGACCCCGCTCGTCGTAGCGGGCCCAAAAGCATAGCGATCAAGCACCCGGAGCTCCAGACTGGCCGGCAGGGAGGCAAGCCAGTCGTCCAGCTCCCTTTCCTGCGCCCATGTGCTCCACAGCTCAAGCTCCCCGCTTCCGCCTTTCTCTCCACGCAAGGTCGCCAGGCCATCTTCGGCCATCAGGATGCCCTGCAAAGCAAGCACCGCCCGATCCGGCAGGGCAATGCGCACAATCATCACATCGCTGCTATTCATCGCTGCCGCTCCTTCATCGATTCCGCTCAAACTTCATCCAGCGCCGCACATTGGCATTGTGTTCTTCAAGTGTGGAAGCAAAGGCATGCCCGCCGCTGCCATCGGCCACGAAATACAGGTAATCGACATCCGCAGGATCGGCTGCTGCGCGCAAGCTTGCCGCACCGGGATTGCAGATCGGCGTGAGCGGCAGACCCTTGCGCGTATAACTGTTCCACGGCGTGTCGCGTTTCAGATCGCCCTTGTGCAGATTGCCGGAGAAATTCCCGTCCTCATGCCACAGGCCGTAAATCACGGTCGGGTCCATTTGCAGGGCCATACGCCTCTCAAGGCGATTGCGAATCACAGCTGCAACCAGCGGGCGCTCCGCATCCATGGCCGTTTCCTTTTCAACGATGGAAGCCACGATGCGCAGTCCTTGGGCACCCTGCCAGGCCGGTAGCAGGGTTTGCATAAGTGCATGCTGCGCCCTGAGCATATCAAGCAACACAGCATGCGCATCGACAGGCAGGCGATAGGTGTAGGTTTCGGGCAAGAGATACCCTTCCCCCTCCCCGTCGATCTTCCTCTCGCCAAGCATCTTCTGAAAAGCCTCCTGCCAGAGCGCCAACGGCGTTTGCGTCTGACCGGCAAGCAACAGCAATATCTCGTCATTGCGCAGCCCCTCGGCAACGGTCAGGCGATGCAGCAGCACATCCCCGCGACGCAGGCGCTGCAGGACCTTTGAAAGCTTTGCCGGCTCAACAAAATGGTATTCGCCACTCTGCAATTCCTGCGCATCGCCACGCAGACGGGCCAGCAGACGAAACATCAGGGCGGAACGTATAACCCCTTCCTCTTCAAGTTTGCGCGCAATGCCCTGTGTGGATGTGCCGGGCGCAATCACCACGGTTCGCGCTTCGGGCGGCTGCACGGAAACCTGCGTCTGTACGGCATAATAAGCCCCCAGCCCGGAAACCAGGATAAGCAGGGCCATCAGCGCAAACAGTTTCAGGCTCACAGCATATGCTCCGGCACGCCCTGCCTGCCGCGCAATGCATCAAGCAAAGCGGCAAACTGATCGGGATGCACATCGAGTCTTCGTCCATTCACTGATGCAACTGCCCGGATGAAACTTCCGCTGTTGCAGATGGCCATCGCATCGCAGACCTGCAACCAGTCGACAGGACAGCGGCAGGCACGCAACACACCGGACTCAAGCAGTGCCTGGCGCACCACGCCCGGCAGCAGCGCATCACTGTCCGGGGTGAGCCACTCGCCGTTCAGCAGCAGCAGGATATTGGCTGTTTCCATGCACAACACATCATCGCCAAGTGTGAACAGGGCCTGCTCATGTTCGCCAAGCTGGCCGGCATGCCGCGCCTGATGCAGCAGGCGAATCGTGAAGGCATAGTCGGCGGTAAATTTGGCAATGCGCGCCATGCCGCTCAGCGGCCAATGCAGGGTACGCAAGGCAAGCGGCTCGCTTGCAGGGTGATACGGCCATGCCTGAATATGCACTTCTGTCTGACGCTCGCCATCCGGAATCAAACCACGCGGCGCAACACCTCCGCTAATCGTCAGCCGCAGCAAGACATCCTCCCCGGCCGTTTCCGCCGCCTCAAGGCAGCGTGGCAGCAAACCTTCCGGACATGCCAGACCGAAGGCGGCAAGGCCCTGCTGCAGACGGGCCAGATGCGCATCCCAGGCAAAGATTTCGCCCCTGATGACGCGCATCGTCTCAAAGCATGCCTCGCCGTAAAGCAGCCCGCGATCCGGATCGTTATTGCTGGTGATAGATGCCTCCTGTGGACGGTTTTTCTTCCGTGATGAACCATCGCATGCTATAAGCTCGCATGCTCGATTCATACCTTACAGCCATCGAACACGCGCACGTCTACGACATTGCCCGCGAAACGCCGCTGGAACTTGCACCGCTGCTGTCAGCGCGTTTGCACAATGAAGTTCTGCTTAAACGCGAGGACATGCAACCTGTTTTCTCATTCAAATTGCGCGGCGCCTACAACAAAATAGCCCAGATGAGCGATGCCGAGTGTGCCAGGGGTGTCATCTGCGCTTCGGCCGGCAACCATGCACAAGGTGTAGCCATGGGAGCCGCGCATCGCGGCTGCAAGGCCACCATCGTGATGCCGACCACCACGCCGGAAATCAAGGTGCGCGCAGTCGAAGCGCTGGGCGGAACGGTTGTGCTGTTTGGTGATTCCTATTCCGATTCTTCAGCACATGCCATCCAACTGTGCGCAGAGTCCGGCATGCATTTCGTGCACCCCTACGACGACCCACAGGTTATTGCCGGTCAGGGAACGATTGCCGAGGAAATGCTGCGTCAGGTCACCAGCGATATGGATGCTGTGTTTGTACCCATCGGCGGCGGCGGCCTGATTGCCGGCATGGCTGTGTATCTCAAGCACTATTCGCCGCGCACCAAAATCATCGGTGTGGAGCCATTCGATTCGGCGGCCATGCACGATTCCATCAAGGCGGGCGAACGCATCATGCTGTCGCAGGTCGGTATTTTTGCCGACGGCGTGGCTGTCAAACAGGTCGGCGAACACACCTTCGATCTGGTACAGCGGTACGTTGATGAGATTATTCTGGTGGATACCGATGAAATCTGTGCCGCCATCAAGGATGTGTTCGACGACAATCGCTCCATTGTGGAGCCCGCCGGGGCCCTGGCTGTAGCAGGCATGAAGAAGTATGTGGAACGCGAAGGCATCAGGGGTATGGTGCTGGCCTGCATCAACAGCGGCGCGAACATGAATTTCGACCGCCTGCGCCATGTCGCCGAGCGCACCGAGATGGGCGAAAAACGGGAAGCGCTGTTTACCGTCACCATCCCCGAGAAGCCCGGCTCCTTTTTGCAGTTCTGCCGCATGCTGGGCGACAGGAATATCACCGAATTCAACTACCGTCTGTCCAGTCGTGAAGAAGCGCATGTGTTTGTCGGCGCATCCATCCGCAATATCGGCGAGATGGATAAGCTGCTGGGAGAACTGCGTGATAACGGCTATGCAGTGCTCAACCTGATGGACAACGAACTGGCCAAGCTGCATGTCCGCCACATGGTCGGCGGGCGCAGCGAACTGGTGCATGATGAAGTCATTTACCGCTTCGAGTTCCCCGAACGCCCCGGCGCGCTGCTTAAATTCCTCACCCAGTCGGCCGGGCGCTGGAACATCTCCATGTTCCACTATCGCAACCACGGCGCAGCATACGGAAGGGTTTTGGTCGGCCTCGAAGTCCCGCCCGCCGAACATGTCCAACTACAGGCCTTCCTCGATGAGCTGGGCTATGCCTATGTGGAAGAAAGCGACAACCCGGTTTACCACAACTTTCTCTAGGGATACTCTGAAAAACACCCTCCATGGTGTTTTTCATTACGCAAAGGAAAAAGTGCGATTTTTCCTTTGCTCACAAAATCAAGCACTTGCGTGCATGATTTTGGCGGCCCGTCCATGGGCCGCACGGATGCTCTGACATATTCAGAGCATCCCTAGTGCCTGTCACAGCAAAAACCTTCGGCATGTTTCCGCCCCAGGAACTTGCGTTGCCGGACGCTATCCGGTCACAATGCCACAAACATTTCGGGAGTTAGCATGAAAAAACGTTCTCCGCTCAAACGCTGGTTCTTCACCGGGCTGATCCTGCTGGTGCCGATCATGGTCACCTTCTACATCTTCATGGGCCTCGTACAGTCGATGGATGGGCTTATCGGCCTGATTCCATACGCCTGGCAACCGGATCAGTTGCTCGGTTTCCATATCCCCGGGCTCGGTGTGCTGTTCACCTTCATTATCGTGCTGGTCACCGGCATGCTCGGCACCAGCTTCATCGGCCGCTGGGTGGTAGGCACAGGCGAAAGCGTCGTTGATCGCATCCCGCTGGTACGCACGGTGTATGGTGCGCTTAAAAATGTGCTGGAGACGGTGCTGCGCGACAATCAGGATTCATTCCGCCGTGTCGTACTCGTCGAATATCCGCGCAAAGGCACGTATGCACGGGGCTTTGTCAGCGG
>CAZQTO010000077.1:0-11170 GCA_964596375.1 uncultured Zetaproteobacteria bacterium
CCGGATCGCCGGAGAACAGCAGATCGTATTCCGGGGTGCGCAGGAAACGCACGATGCGCAGCTTGAGGATCAGATCATCAATCAACTCCTGGGCCGATGATTCAGCCAGCAGGCCGGCCTCGATGTCGCGCTGGATGTAGATATCCAGGAAGGTCGAGATGCGACCGATCGACATGGCCGCACCATTCTGCTCCTTGATCGCAGCCAGATAGCCGAAGTAGGTCCACTGCACAGCCTCTTGGGCTGTGGCCGCAGGCCTGCCGATATCAAAACCGTAGGAGGCTGCCATCTGCTTGAGTTCTTCCAGTGCTCTGGTCTGCTCTGATAGCTCTTCGCGGGTGCGCAATACATCTTCGCTGAATTCCATATCGTTCATTTCAGACTTTTCGCGCTTCTTCTCGGCCACCAGAAAATCGACGCCGTAAAGTGCTACGCGGCGATAATCGCCGACGATACGGCCACGGCCATAGGCATCAGGCAGGCCTGTGATGATGCCCGAACGACGGCAGGCGAGCACGTCGGGGCTGTAGACATCGAACACACCCTGATTGTGATCCTTGCGGTAGAGTTGATAGGCCTTTTTAACACCTTCGTCGAGCTCGAAGCCATAGGCCTCAAGACCAGCCTGCACCATGCGCAAGCCGCCATTGGGAACGATGGCGCGCTTGAGCGGCGCATCGGTCTGCAGACCGACGATCAACTCAACATCCTTGTTGATGTAACCCGGTTTATGGGCAGTAATGGAGGTGCCGATATCGCTGGATACATCCAGCACACCCTTCAGGCGCTCCTGCTCCAAGAGGGCCGATATCTCAACCCATAACTGTCTGGTGCGATCTGTGGCTGCGGCGAGAAAGCTGTCATCCCCTGTATAGGGAACATAATTTTGCTGAATGAAGTCGCGCACATCGATGCGTTCCTGCCATTCGCTACCTTTAAAATTGAACCACGGTTGAATATCCGACATTACTTCTGTTGAGTTCATGATAATCCTTTTGTTTTGTAAATGAGTTCCAATTGCCATAGGCCGTAAATTTTGCGTATGCAGCCTTACGAGCAGAGGTGAATAGAGGGTTAAAAGAATCCGTCCGGACACAAGGTGCCGCGCATGGCCTGACTTGGACAAACTCTACGGGAAAGGGCTTCATCAAGCGCCCATGGAGGGCAAAGAGGGGAAGGGGTTTTATTCAAACCCGTACGCATAAAATGCCGGCGTTCACGAACCGTGGCGGTCACAATTTCTTCCCAGTAAAACGAATTGAGCGCACCCTATAATCGGGTAACCTCATGTCAACTAGGTGTATATCGAGAAGGCATATTGTGCCTTCGCGGCCCACGGATGGGCCGCCAACATATAGCATGTATATGCTGGATTTAGAGAGCAAAGACAAAACCGCGCTTTTGTCTTTGCTTTATGAATAAGTGCAGGGATGCACTTGTTCATACTTTCCCTAGAGTGCGCCCATGCAAATCAGCAGTGATACCCGCCCCCTGTACGAACGACTGGGTGGCGAAACCGGGCTGCGCCATCTGGTGCAGTGCTTCTATCGGCACATGGACACACTTTCCGAAGCCAGGCCCATCCGCGCCATGCATGCCCCCGACCTGAGCAGTGCGCAGGACAAGCTTTTCATGTTTCTCTCCGGCTGGACGGGCGGTCCGCAGCTATACATGGAGAAATTCGGCCATCCAAGGCTGCGCATGCGTCACCTGCCCTTTGCCATCGATGAGGCCGCGCGCGATCAGTGGATGCTGTGCATGAAAAAGGCTCTGGAAGAAGTGGTGGACGATGCATCCCTGCGCGAAGAATTGATGCACGCCCTGTACGGTGTTGCCGATTTTATGCGAAATCAACCATGAGAAACCAGCCCATACGCAAGCAGCCATGATCTACAATATGAGCAAGCCTTGTGCCCCTGAAATTCAATTCAATCGAATCCGACCCCGTTGATTTTTGCCCCTCATGAGAGAGCTAGGCGGCCAATATCTCATGGATGATTTGACTTAGCCCCTTGATTGGAAATGGTTTAATCATCACGTGACTGTTAGCAATATTTTGTTGTGCCTGCAGGGCTGACTCCCGGTCATAGCCGGTCGCAAAAACGATTGGCACATCGGGATTCAATTGCCGGATGATGCCGGCAGCCTCAGCGGCCCCCATTTTTGGCATGACAACATCGAGGATCACGAGATCAATCTCGTTTGCATATTTCCTGCACAGCTCTACCGCAATTTTACCATCCGCAGCAGTCACAACCCGATAGCCAAGTTCCTCCAGTACATTTTTGATAACAATCCGGACCTGCCTGTCATCATCAGCGATCAGTATAAGCTCATTGTGGCCCATGACAGACTCATGGGGATGTACAGCTTGTTGTTCCTCGCTGGAGGCAGGCATAGAGACGAGAGGAAGATAGATGGAAAATGAGCTTCCCCGACCCGGGATGCTTTCCACCTCAACTTCCCCCTGATGATTCTTGATCGCACCATAGACCATCGCCAGTCCCAGGCCTGTCCCTTTGCCTACTTCCTTGGTGGTAAAGAAAGGCTCGAATATGTGCTCCATGAGCTCTTCACTAATGCCACTGCCGTTGTCTCTAATCGTTAAACAGGCATAATCTTCTTCCTTACATAGCGGATACATTGATCGGAAAGAAGTATCGACAATGCAGCGCTTGAGAGAACAAATAATTTTACCATTGCTGACGCCTGCAAGGGCATCCTTGGCATTATACATCAGATTCATAATCACTTGCTGCAATTGGGTTGGATCAGCATGGATATACAGGTCATCAGCATATGCTTCAAAGGAGCATTCAATATCCTCAGGGATTGCGGTCCGGACAAATTCTACAGCCTCTTTCAGAAAAGGTGTTGCCGGAATGGTTTTCATCTCCACCCGATCTTTGCTTGCAAAGGTCAACATCTGCCTGATCATGTTTGCAGCCTTGCTGCTTAGCTTGTCGATTGCTTCAATGTTAACAAGTAACTTCGGAATATGTGTGCTATGCATTTTAGCCAGATAGGTGTAGCCCATGATGCCGGCCAGCAGATTGTTAAAATCATGGGCAATGCCACCGACAAGCGTGCCGATAGCCTCCATCTTCTGCGACTGGTTTAGCTGCTCTTCCAGCGCTTTTTGTTCACTGATGTCTTTATCGAAGGCAACATGATAGGCATTGCCACCAAATTCAATGTAGTTGGCAGTGACTTCAACAGGGAATATCTCCCTGCTCTTTCGCTGATGTTTTGTCTCGAAAGGAACAGGCTCCTTGATTTTCATCGCTTGCCAATGCTCATCCCAGACGTCAGCGGAAAAAAGCGGGTCTATATCCGGAACACTCATCCCAAGCAGCTCTTCCTTTGTATAACCAAGCGATTCGCATGCTGTTTTGTTCGCATAACGAATTCGGGCTTCAGCATCCACCAGGGTGATGTTGACCGGTGCGCTCTCCATCACAAACTGGGCAAGCTCCATATCCTGTTCGGCTTTCTTTCTCTCGGTGATATCCATCACCGTGCCACGAATCCGGAAGGCCTCCCCTCCCGGATTGGGAATCGGTTGAACATTTGCATGCACCCAACGGTTCTCCCCGTTTTTCACAGGAACCCGGAATTCAATTTCGAAGCTCTCACCTTGCACCAGAGCGGTGTCTACAGCAGCGCTGAACCTTTCCCGATCCTCGGGATGCAGGCGCTCAAGAAGGAGCGAAAAGGAAGGGTGCAGTGACTTGGATGTCATGCCTAGAATATGCACGCATCCATCCGAGCATTGCCCGCTATCGTTGTGTAAATCGAAAGACCAGTCACCAAGCCCGGCAATCCGCTGAGCCTCGGACAGGCGCAGGTAGATTTCTTCAAGTTCACGGGAAGCCAGTTCTTGAGAGCGCCCAAGCAGGTAGCGCTCCTGATCCGCCTCCGTGTAGGCGTGGCTAATCCGTTGCAACAGGTCGTGCCATTGCCCGGGTGCCATCGCAGGGTTCTCGATATTTAGCCCCGCCCGTTCAAGCTGCCGCAGCAGCATAGGATGAATCGACAAGTTCAGTCCTCCTCTAGGGTCGTCAACATCATTGTCTGATTATGAAAATCGCAGGAGCCTGTTGAATAGGGTGAAATACCACCGTATCCGTAAAAACCGACCTGCTTTGTGCCATCAGGAAATTGACTCAGCATAGCCTCCGTCTCATCCTCGACATGCTCTCCGAGAACCAGCCTGCGACCCACACAGCTGACAGCAACAGCGAGCATAGGACTTCGCGTATCCAGATGCTGCATGGCAAGCTCGGAGGCCTCAACCGCACCGCCCACCAATCGATCAAAGCTGGCCCGCATAAGCCTCGCCAGAAAGCCTTCAGGCACATCGCCGGCAAAAATCAGGGCCTGCTTCTCCTCATCGACCCCCAGAATGGTGCGAACCAGACATTTCGTATCCTTCTCTCCGTCGCGAATGGTCAAGGGGAATTTCAGCCCTGAGGAAGGAAGATCAGCCGCAAGCTCACCCAGATATTCCTTGTACAGAGCCAGCGCCGGTTTGCCGTCCAATTCGTAGAGAATGTTGTTTTCGGAACGGGTGATGATGCGTTCAGGACCGAAGGCCTCCCAGCCTCCGCGTGCACCATGCGTCATATGGAATTTCTCGCCGTAAAAACCGACTGCAGTGACCATACCGGCCTTTGGCTGGCCTTCATGCAATACCCATGTGCGCTGGAACCGGGCACCATCGGCGGCCATACCGCCGGTAACAGGTACATGATGCGGAACACGGCCCAGACCGCTAACCAGCTGACTGCCATTTACCGCCAGCCCGTCGGCGAGGACAAAGACACCACGCAGCCCATCGGTTGGCAGTTGTTGTGCGATATATTCGCCGGCTGCATATGACTCGGAGGGCTTGGGCACGGCGGTGGAAGTATGGGCAAGCTTGGTATGTTCAAACTTCATGATGGCAACGGAAAGGCTCGCGTCGTTCACCTTGGTTTGCGCGATTTCCCCCGCGCTTGAACATCCCATGATCTTTGCTGCCGGATAGGCCTTGCAGAGTTCCCCGATAGGCGTTGGATCATCAAAATATTCCGGTGCAGCAAAGATCAGAACCAGCGTTTGCGCGGAATCCATATCAGGGAATGTGTCAACAGACCATCCATGGCCTGTTTCATATGTAAAAGTGTTGATTAACGTATTGGCCTCCTCATCTCAAAAGGCGGCCTTCTTATCGGAAAGAGATAAAAACGCCTTGATGAAAATGAACCGGAAGACGCTTGATGCAAGTGTCTTCACCCTTCCCCTTTTGCTATATGTAAGTGTTCAGAATCGCAAAGACCGCCTCCATCCGATGAAGCAGTCGGCACAGCATAGTTGTACAGGGCTCTGGAGGCAACGCACACGCTTTTTATGGGTTTACAAGGCGGTGGAATGAATAAATTCAAACGTGTCTGAGCCCATTGATTTGGCTATCATCGCCAACCCGGCGTCGATGGGCCGACCGTCTACCCATGATTCAGTCAAGGGATGAGTAAGGAGTCAGCGATGAGCAGCGATAATCAGCAATGGGAACAACAGGTGATAAGTTGGGAGTATTCCGCAGCAGCAACGCCTGATCTGGATGATGTGCCGATTCAGCCGTTTCCGGCCTCCCTGCATGAACAGGGGAATACACGCGTCATTGCACTGGATCTTTCCAAAGAACTGGAAACACCCTATCCGGCGACATCACCCAACCTGTTGGCCAATTACATCCGCATCTGTGCGAAGGAAAAAATCGCCACCTGCGTGGCGGCAAGCTCGGAAGTCTATTTCGTGCTGCGTGGCTCCGGCCGCACGGAAACCGCCGAAGGTACGATTGAATGGCAACAGGGCGATGCATTCAGCCTGCCCTTCAACTCTGGAGTCACACATATCGCCGATGAAGACAGTGCGCTCTACTGGAGCCACGATGCGCCGCTGCTGCAATACATGGGTGCGACTCCAAGCAAACAGATGTTCAAACCGGCCTTCTACAGCAAGGCCTATATGTGCGATGAAGTGGAAAAGCTGCGTGAGATTGCGCTCAGGGAAAAACGCAACCGCATCGGCATCATTCTCGGCAACACGGCCTGCACCAAGACCAAAACCATGACCCATACCATGTGGTCGCTGTTTAACCTGCTGCCTGCGGGGGAGGTGCAGAAGCCCCACCGCCATCAATCCGTGGCACTTGATCTGGCCGTTTTCTCAGGGCCGGACACCTATACCCTCATCGGCAAGCATGTGGATGAAGAGGGCCATATCATCAATCCTGTGAAGGCGATGTGGGCGACCAACACGGTGTTCGTCACCCCGCCGGGATGGTGGCATTCGCATCACAACGAATCGGATCAGGATGCTTTCGTCTTCCCGGTTCAGGATGCCGGACTGCACACCTATATGCGCACCCTCGATATCCAGTTTATCCGCTGAGCCCTTCCCGATAATCAGCCGAGCAACTTCACCACCTGTAGCGCCACGCGCTTGCTGTAGTCGTTGATCTTCCAGTGCGTCGGCATCCAGCCGACAAGGAAACGATAGAAGTCGGCCTGCGCCACAGGCATCAGCGCCCGCCATTCGCGCTCTAGTGCCGCTGTGTCCGCATCTCTTCCCCGCTCCGCCAGCGCCTGCTTCAGGGTCGCAAAGTAATCATCCAGCAGCATCGCCTCGTAACGCTCCTGGTCGCGATCACTCAGGCATGAGCCCAGGAAATAGGCCACATCCTTCATGCCGCATCCGCCGCCGACATACTGGAAATCGACCGCCGCAACACCTTTCCCGTCACCCGAGAAACAGAAATTGGCCAGCTTGGCATCGCCATGCACCAGAGTTTGAAAGCGGGCCGTGGAGAGCATGGAGTCGATCACGGGAGCCGCATCACGCAGGCCATCGTCCGCCATGACTGCCAGTTCGTCGGGGCGCGTGGCCAGATGCCAGTAGGTACCGACCGGCCACAGGCCGTCTGGCTTCTGCCCCATGAATTCGGCATGGAAGTGGGCCAGCCAGGCTAAGCATGCCCGCACGCCGTCCAGATCAAGGCTTTGGCGACGGACCGGATAGCCTGCTGCATCGAGATCTTCGAGCACGATCAGATGATCCTCTCCGAGCGTGTCCGAGGCATAGCAGTGCGGCACACGGCAGCGCTCGTCGCAGCGCCCGGCCAGATCGTGATACCAGGCCATCTCCACTTCATAAGAGCGCACCTTGCGCCGGTGCGACAGATCGTTGTGCCAGCCGCGCGGATGATTCACTTCGGACGGGAAGATCACATGCTTGAGCACGGCACTCGGCACTTCGCCCCCATGCACACGATAGCGGACAATCTCGCCATAGCCGCTCCACAGCGACTGGATCACCTCGCCCCGTTCGACCGAATTCGCACCGGTTGCCTTGAGCAGCAGTTCATCCATCGACATATGCTGTGCGTGATTGCTTACTGCGCTGATGTTTACAGGGAGACCTTGATGCTCTTGCAGGCAGCCACGGCCTTCTCGCGCGCCTCTTCAAGGCTTGCCCCGCGCGCCAGGGCCACGGCCATGCGGCGCTTGCCGTGCACTTCAGGTTTGCCGAACAGGCGAATCTGCGTATCGGGTTCTGCCAGCGCGTCCCCAAGACCGCCGAAGCTGACCTGTGTGGAATCACCCTCAACCACAAGCGGGCAGGATGCTGCCGGGCCGTGCTGCTGAATATTGGGGACGGGCAGGCCAAGGATGGCACGCGCATGCAGGGCGAATTCGGAGAGGTCCTGAGAGATGAGCGTGACCAGACCGGTGTCATGCGGGCGCGGCGAGACCTCGCTGAAGATGGCTGCATCGCCCTTGATGAACAGCTCTACCCCGAACAGTCCGTAACCACCCAGGGCATCGGTCACCTTGCCGGCAATATGCTGCGCCGCTTTCAGGGCCGCATCAGACATGGCCTGCGGCTGCCACGATTCGCGGTAGTCGCCATCCACCTGGATGTGTCCAATCGGCTGGCAGAAGGATGTGCCACCCGCATGGCGCACGGTGAGCATGGTGATTTCATAATCGAAATCGACAAAGCCTTCGACAATGACCTTGCCCTTACCTGCTCGCCCGCCCTTCTGGGCATAGTCCCAGGCCTTCTGAATATCAGAGGTTTCACGAATAACTGATTGTCCCTTGCCCGATGAGCTCATGATCGGTTTCACCACGCAGGGCATGCCGATGGTCTCAACCGCAGCCTCGAAATCCTGCTGTGTTGCCGCAAACTGGAATGGAGAGGTTGCCAGCCCCAGTGTTTCGGCGGCGAGCCTTCGGATGCCCTCGCGGTTCATGGTCAGCTGCGTGGCGCGCGCGGTCGGGATCACGTTGAAACCTTCTCCCTCCAGTTCGGCCAGCGTATCGGTGGCAATGGCCTCGACTTCGGGCACGATCAGGTCCGGCTTCTCCGCCTCGATCAGGCTGCGCAGGGCTGCACCATCCAGCATCGAAAGCACATGCGAGCGATGCGCTACCTGCATGGCCGGTGCGTTGGCATAGCTGTCCACCGCGATCACCTCGACACCCAGCCGCTGCAACTCAATGGCGACCTCTTTGCCAAGCTCCCCCGAGCCGAGCAACATCACACGCCTTGCCGATGGGGATAGTGGTGTACCGATCTTTACCTGCGTCATTTGAACCTCTGATGATTTTATAGGTGTTGATTTAACCTTCTGATGCGGCCGCATTATACCTCATAAACTTCAGCAAATCACCGCAATCCACAGGAATGGCTTCCTCGCAGGGGGGAGGAGAGGTGGGGACCAAGACCTGCACGAGGAACTGGTTTCACGACGCACGAACTCACCGACTTCATGCCTAACCAGGCCTGACAGGTTGGCGTTGCGTGACGTGCCTGTGTAATTGTTCGATTTGACATCTTATTCTTAGTTGTCTATGAATCTGTAAGATGCAATCCAAATGTTTGGTTCAAGGGGGGGGCTGTCATGAAGATTGAATTTGCAGTAATAACTTCTATTGCCTTGGGTGTGCTTATCGCCGGCTGTCAACAAGGCCAGCAGGCCAAGGCACCAGCCACCGAAAGAGATCCGATGAATGTGCAAATACAGTTTGCCTGGGGTATTTCGATGCATCCGGGCAACCCGATGGGCGGATCGGTAACGGATGATTTCGTGATCAAGGCGCAAGCGCGAGAGCCTGGAATACAGAAGGTCAAGGTCGGAGATTACTTCAAATCGGCATTAAATATCGGAACTCCAGCAAAGTTTGGTAAATATGGCGGAATGTCCGGTCTTAAGTTTACGGTTACATCTCCACCGGAATACACAACCTATTACCCGGCATCCGGTGTCACGCATGTCACCTGGTATTGGGTAAAGTCCGAGCCGATATCAATCATTTGCAACAACGAGAATAAATTAATGTTCACCGTGGATGGAGATGGGGTAGATGACATTGAAATCAGGGTGAAAACTGCGGGCATGAAGAGTCATTGGAGAATCTGGCAGAATGGGCAGCCAGCACCGATCTTTCCTGATCATAATTCGAACGCCAAACAGATTCTCCGCTACTCATGTCTGATGTCGGATTCCTCGGTCATGGTTGACTGATTCGGAGTAGCCCGGGCAGAACCGCTGCCTGAAAAGGGGATTGCCCCTATTCGCGACGAACTGCTTTACGCCATGCACGGCGTTGCCGCAGGTGTTAGGGGTGCACCGATCTAAACTGCTGCCATGTGGATGTCCTCCGCAAAAGATTGGTACAGGACTTTATCGCCTTCGATTCAGGAATCCACACGCATGATGTACTCTAGATTGGTCACATTGCAGCACTGACTTCCTTTTCAAATACAAAACTACGATTCGTTGCCTTTTGCACGACGCAACTGCTGCCTTCTTTTCTGCATACTCGTATATGATGCCCACTCCTCCCCAGCCCTTTCGCGGAATCCGGCTTGTCTGCGAAGGCCTACCGCCAATCGCCATGCGGTTGAGCCAAGATCAGCATACTGCCGTTGCCGCTCTTCAAAACCCTCCTTGAATTCTGGAGCGGAAGAAATACCAAAGGCGGATGCAATGTGTTGATTTGCAATTTCAAGTTTGAATGGGATGTCCAAGATTTCGTACATACTGTCAACGGGAAGAACCTTCCAATCAACACCCTCCAGTTGCATCGGGTCAAACTTCGGATCTGGCAGCTGAGGTTTGCGAAGGCCATCTTCATCTACCTTCCCATCATCTTTAACGACTCCCGCGCAACGCGCTGCAAACAGTTCAAGCTCGCTTGAAATTTGAACAGTCAAGTACTCGGTCTCCTTATCTTCCCTCCTGAGTTCGGCCCAACGCTCCTTGAATGCACTGAGATAAGCACCGAACGCAACGCCGATAAGTCCAAAAATAGCAGATTCCACTAAGCCCCTCCCAATGATTCAATGGGTCAGATGAAAAAAAACAGACTCCCAATCCGATAGTAAGATTAATCTACAAATGAGGATTACTCAAACATTCAAGACAAAAAAAGCCCCCTGCCGGTCTGAGGCCGGGATGGTGACGTTAAAATTTAAAGCGGTTAAAGTGTTGTTTGCGAGGTAAGTCATGACAGATCAGAACGTTTGGTTCAAAGCAGCAGAAAGTGGTGATGAAGAAGCGCTGAGGCAGCTCTTGAATCAGGGCCTTGATGTCAACGCAAGGGATGAGGCACAAAACACCGCCCTGCATCTGGCCACCAAACACGGGCACAAAAATATCATGCGTCTGCTTATTGAGCATGGTGCCGATGTGAATGCACAGAATGATGATGCTTCCACACCACTGCATCTGACAGAAAGGAACATGGAAACCATTCGCATGCTTTTAGAGGCGGGAGCCGACCCCAACATGACGGATAAAGACTGGAATTTCCCCTACTATTTTGCATTTTACGGCTCGATGACCCGCGAACTCACAGAGCTTTATATCAAGCACGGCGCTAACCTGATGTTGTATCCGGAATGAGAGGCATCATCTTCCGGAATCGCGGCTATAATAAATCCATGCGCACACTCACAGCACTGCTTCTGACCATCTTTATTTCAAGCTGTACGGGGATTCCCGACAGGGTCACGCCGGTCAGCGACTTCGACATCGGGCGCTATCTCGGCAAGTGGTATGAGATCGCACGCCTCGATCACTCCTTTGAACGCGGGCTGGAACAGGTCACTGCCGGGT